>JAQTNF010000087.1 GCA_028713995.1 Deltaproteobacteria bacterium
CGGCTCGTCGAGCACGTACATCACGCCCACAAGCTCGCTGCCGAGCTGGCTCGCGAGCCGGATGCGCTGCGCCTCGCCGCCCGAGAGCGTGGGCCCCAGCCGGTCGAGCGTGAGGTACGAGAGCCCCACGTTGACGAGGAACCCGAGCCGGAGGCCGATCTCCTTGACGACCTCCGCGGCCACGCGGCCGCGCGCGCCTTCGAGGGAAAGGGAGCCGAACCACGACTTGGCCTCGGCCACGGTCATGGCCGACACCTCGTGCACCGCCCGATCCGCCACGCGCACCGCGCGCGACTCGGGACGCAGCCGCGCCCCGCCGCACTCGCCGCACGGCACGTCGGTCAGATAACGCCTGTAGAACTCGCGCATCTGCTCGGATGACGTCTCTTGGAGCCTGCGCATGAGCGTGTTCACCACGCCCTCGTAACGCATGGCGAACGTGGCGCGCGACTCGCCGCGCGACCACTTGACCTTGATGCGCTCGCCGCCCGAGCCGAAGAGCACGATCCTGCGGTGACGCTCCGCAAGGGCCCGCCACGGCTTGTCGAGGTCGACGCCGAAGTCGCGCTCGAGGGCCTCGAAGATGCGCGTGTTCCAGCCGTCGCCGCGTTGCAGGGCCTGGGCCCAGGGCTGGATGGCGCCTTCGCGGATGGAGAGCGACGGGTCGGGCACCACGAGCTCGGGCGACATCTCGAGGCGCGTGCCCAGGCCCGTGCAGGCCGGGCACATGCCGAGCGGCGTGTTGAACGAGAACGACTGGGGCGAGAGCTCCGGGAAGCCCACGCCGCAGTCCGGGCACGCGCGGTTCGACGAGAAGCGGGAAGGGGCGCGCCCCTCGGCCGCCACCACCATCTCGCCGCCCGACTCCCGGAGCGCCGCCTCCACCGAGTCGGAGAGGCGCGCGGCGTCCATGCGGCCCGCGATGACCCTGTCGACCACCAGCGCGATGGTGTGCTTACGCTTCTTGTCGAGCGACGGGACGCCGTCGTCGAGCCGCACCTCGTCGCCGTCGACGAGCACGCGCACGAAGCCGCGCTCCCTTACGCGCTCGAGCACGTCGCGGTGCTCGCCCTTGCGGTTCGAGACGAGCGGGGCCAGGATGCGCGCCTTGGTGCCGTCCGGCAGGCGCTCGATCTCGTCCACCAGCTCCGAGGAGGTCAGCGCCGCGACCTGCCTGCCGCACAGGTGGCAGTGCTGCTGGCCCGCCCGCGCCCACAGCACGCGCATGTAGTCGGAGATCTCGGTGATCGTGCCCACCGTGGAGCGCGGGTTGTGGGAGGCGGCCTTCTGCTCGATGGCGATCGTGGGCGACAGCCCCGTGATCTTCTCGTACTTCGGCTTGTCGAGCTGGCCGAGGAACTGGCGCGCGTACGACGAGAGCGACTCCACATACCGCCGCTGCCCCTCGGCGTAGAGCGTGTCAAAGGCCAGCGACGACTTGCCCGACCCGGACACGCCCGTGAACACCACGAGTTTGCGCTTGGGGATCGTGAGCTCGTCGATCCGAAGGTTGTGCTCCCGCGCGCCCCGAACGAGGATGTGCTCGTGCTCCATGGCGGGCATGAGTATGCGTCACCCGCGGGCCGAGGCAACCGAGAAAAATCCCGGCCTCACCGATTGACCGCGGCAACGGCCGACGATATGCTCTGGGCTACATGAAATCTCTCACCATCACCGTGGCCGGGCAGTCGCTCCAGATCCGTTCCGACGCGAACGAGGAACACCTGAAGCGCCTCGCCGACGAGGTGAACTCCAGGTACACGGCGATCCAGAAGAAGGGTCCCCGGGCGAGCCAGGAGTTTCGCGCCATGGCGCTCGCGGCCATCACCCTGGCCGACGACCTGATCGCGGCACAGGAACGGTCCGAGATCATCCGTGCCGAGGCCCGCAAGTTCGCGGAGTCGCTCGTGGCCCGCATTGACGAGATGCTCGCCCGCGAATAGACGCATCTCTTTGTTTCCGCTTGATTTTTCCACGATTCCAGGCTAGCAATACCCTCAACCATTCGCCCTGAGCCGGGGAATGTTGAGAGATAGTTTTCGGTTCCGAGGATCCACGCCCGCGACAGGGCGTTCGCCGCGAAAGCGGCGTTTCGCCACAACAGAAATCGTTGCGGGATGACATAAGTCTCCTCCCGTCGCGCCCCGTAGGGGCGCCCAAGGCTCGAGGAGGCTAAGGCGCGCAGCCCGACCGGGCTCGCGCGCACACTCGGAACCCCCATTCTCCGGCGCGGGTCGAACGGCCTGAAACGGGTGCGTCCGCTTTTGGGCGCGCCGCGAGCCGCGTCAGGAAAGCGAGCGGACACGCGATCGGACGCGTTCACCATACCGGAGGGTGGAAATGTCTCATCTCATCATCGGATTGGCCGCGGGCCTCCTCGCCGGCGCGATCGCCGGCTGGCTCGTCGCCCGTTCGGCCAAGTCCAAGAAGACGGGCGACGAGGCCGAGAAGGCCAAGCACGAGGCCGAGGAGATCCGCCGCCAGGCGGACATCGACGCCAAGACCGTAGCGCGCGATGCCGAGATCGTGGCGCGGGAGAGCAAGATCAAGGCCCTGGCCGAGGTCGAGAAGGAGCAGAAGCAGGTCAAGGAAGAGGCCAAGCGCAACGACGAGCGCTTCCGCCAGCGCGAGGAGATCCTCGAGAAGAAGAAGGATCTCGTGACGAACAAGGAGGTCGAGCTCTCCAAGAAGGAGGCGGGCCTCGAGCGCACGGAGCGCGGGCTCGGCGAGCGCGAAAAGAAGATCGAGGAGCGCCTCGAGGAGGCGCGCCTGACGGTGGAGCGCAAGGCCGGAATGTCGAGGGACGAGGCCAAGAAGGAGCTCGTGCTCCAGATCACGGACGAGGCGCGGCGCACGGCCGCGATTCAGATCAAGCAGATCGAGGACGAGGCCAAGGAGGAATCCGAGAACAGGGCCAAGCGCATCGTGGGCATCGCCATCCAAAGGTACGCCGGCGAGCACGTCCAGGAGCGGGCCGTGACAGTGGTGCAGCTCCCCACCGACGACCTCAAGGGTCGCATCATCGGCCGCGAGGGCCGCAACATCCGCGCCCTGGAGGCGGCCACGGGCATCGACCTCATCGTGGACGACACGCCCGAGTCGGTGGTCATCTCGGGCTTCGATCCGGTGCGCCGCGAGGTGGCCCGCCTGTCCCTCGAGAAGCTCATCCAGGACGGCCGCATTCACCCCACGCGCATCGAGGAGATCGTGGCCAAGGCCCAGCAGGAGGTGAACAAGATCATCAAGGAGTCGGGCGAGCAGGCCATCCTGGAGCTGGGCCTCGCGCGCGTGCACCCCGAGATGGTCAAGATGCTCGGCCGCCTCAAATTCCGCTACAGCTACGCGCAGAATGTGCTGCGCCACTCGGTGGAGAGCGGCTTCATCGCGGGCCTGATGGCCGCCGAGCTGGGCATCAACGTGCGCAAGGCGCGGCGCGCCGGGCTGTTCCACGACATCGGCAAGGCCATGAGCCACGAGGTGGAAGGGTCGCACGCGTCGGTGGGCGCCCAGTTCGCGCGCAAGCACGGCGAGGAGCCGCTCATCATCAACGCCATCGCCGCCCACCACGAGGAGGAGCCGCCCACGAGCATCATCGCGCACTTGGTGGCCGCGGCGGACGCGCTCTCTGGCGCGAGACCGGGCGCGAGGCGCGAGATGCTCGAGTCGTACGTCAAGCGGCTCGAGGCCATCGAGAGCATCTGCCAGAGCTTCCCGGGCGTCGACAAGTCGTACGCCATCCAAGCCGGTCGAGAGGTGCGCGTGCTGGTGGAGAACACGCGCGTGTCGGACGAGGAGTCGCTGTTGCTCGCACGCGACATCGCGAACCGCATAGAGACCGAGCTCACGTATCCCGGCCAGATCAAGGTCACGGTCATCCGCGAGACGCGCGCCGTGGCCGTGGCCAAGTGAGGAACGCATGGGCGCCTTGCGCCTGCTCATGATCGGTGACGTGGCCGGCAAGCCCGGTATGCGGGCCGTGTCGCGTCTCCTGCCCCGGATCGTGGCCGAGCGCAGCATCGATCTCGTCGTGGCCAACGGCGAGAACGCGGCCGGCGGGCTGGGGCTCACGCCCGAGCTGGCCCGGGAGCTCCTCGGCATGGGCGTGGACGTGGTCACGAACGGCAACCACGTCTGGCGCCAGTCCGAGTTCAAGAACTACATCGGCCAAGAGCCGCGCCTCCTGCGTCCCCTCAATCTGCCCGAGACCCAGCCGGGTCGCGGCTTCGGCGTGTTCGAGACACCGGGCGGAGTGAAGGTGGGCGTCGTGAACCTCATCGGCCGCGTCTACATGGAGCCGTCCGACAGCCCTTTTACGGCCGCGGATCGGGCGCTCGCCGCGCTCAAGGGCGTCAAGGTCGTGCTCGTGGACTTCCACGCCGAGGCCACGAGCGAGAAGCGGGCCATGGCGTACTACCTGGACGGCCGCGTCTCGGCCGTGATCGGCACGCACACCCACGTGCAGACCGCGGACGAGCAGATCATGGAGAAGGGCGCCGCGTTCCTCACCGACGTGGGCATGACCGGCCCGCACGACTCGGTCATCGGCATGCGCCGCGACATCATCGTGGACAGGTTCGTGACCGGCATGCCGCACGCCTTCAAGCTGGCCAAGGGCGGAACGCGGTTCCAGGCCGCGGCCCTCGAGATCGATCCCTCGACCGGTCGCGCCGCGTCCATCGAGCGCATCGACATTCCGTTGCCGGACTGAACGCATGCGCTTCCCGATGAGCGAGCTGCCGACCGAAGAGGAGTGCGAGGCGCGCGCGGAGCATGTGCGCGAGCTCGAGCCCATCAGCCGGCTCCTCGCCAAGCTCAACGATCCGTACGCCGGCAGCGCCGCGGTCAGCAGGCTCGTGGACCAAAGCCCGATCCTGACCGCGCGCATCGTGCGGCGCGCCATGCAACGTCTGGGCGCCAAGCAGAGCATCCAGTCCATCAATCACGCCATCATGTTGATCGGCAACCAGGGGCTCGAGGGCGAGCTCATGACCCTGCTCGAGGACCTGACGATCCTCAAGGCGGAGAGCGGTTCGTAACGAGGCTTCCCGTTCAGCGCCTGCCCAGCATCTCGCCGAGGCGCGCCTTGAGCTCGTCGAGCCCCTCGCCCGTGACCGCCGAGATCGGGAACACGGAGAGGCCGTGCTCCGAGAGGAAACGTTCGAGCGAGGGCAGTCCCTCGCGCACGCCCGGCAGGTCGACCTTGTTGACGGCCACGAGCCGGGGCCGCGCCGCCAGGTCCGCGTCGAACGCCGCGATCTCGGTCGAGAGCGCCTCGAAATCCGCGACAAGATCGTTCTCCATGGTCTCGTCTGGCGCGAGAATGTGGAGCAGCACAGCGGTGCGCTGCACGTGCTTCAAGAAGCGCACGCCGAGCCCCACGCCGCGCGAGGCGCCGGGCAGGAGCCCCGGGATGTCGGCCATGACGAACGAGCGCCCCGGGCCGAGCCCCACCACCCCCAGGTTGGGGGTGAGCGTCGTGAACGGGTAATCCGCGATCTTGGGCCGCGCGGCCGACAGCCGCGATACGAGCGTGGACTTGCCCACGTTCGGCAGCCCAACGAGCCCCACGTCCGCGAGCAGCTTGAGCGTGAGGCGCACCTTGCGCTCCTCGCCCGGCGCGCCGGGCTCGGCCTTGCGTGGGGCCTGGTTCGACGGCGTGGCGAAGCGCGCGTTCCCGCGCCCGCCGCGTCCGCCCTCGGCCACCACGAGCCGCGTCCCGGCCTCCACAAGATCGCCGATGAGCGCGCCCGAGCCCTCGTCGAAGACCTCGGTGCCGAGCGGCACGCGCGCCACGAGATCCTCGGCGCCCCGCCCGTGGCAATCGCGGCCCTGGCCGTCGCCGCCGCGCCTGGCCTCGAGCCGTTGCCGGTAGCGCAGGTCGAGCAGCGTCCCGAGCCCGGGATCGGCCTCGAACACCACGTTCCCGCCCCGCCCGCCGTCGCCGCCCGAGGGACCGCCCTTGGGCCTGAACTTCTCGCGCAGGAAGGCCACGGCGCCGTTGCCCCCGTCGCCGGCCTTCACGACCAGCGTGATCTCGTCCACGAATCTCATGGTGTGTTCCGGGCGGCCAGTCGGCCGCGCCCGGACAACTTAACCGGGCCGGGCGAACGTTTCAATGCTGCGTTTCACTTCGTCCACGACCTCGTCGTGCACCTGGCGCGCGAGCTCGCGGGCGTCCGCGATCGGATCCGTCGCCGCGCGAAGGGCCGCGGTCCGGACGGCCACGATGCGGCCCCGATCGAAGACCGCGCACCGCACCTGGGGTCTGTCCGACACCTGCACCTCGGTCTGCACGAGGAAGAAGCGGCCGAGGGCCTCGACCTTTTCGCTGAAGCCTATCCGGGCCAGGCTGTCCCTGGCGTCGACGTCGCCGATGGCCGGAGGCAGCTTTCCGTCGGGAACGATGAAGGCGCAAAGGACGTCTGCCACCCGCCCGCCCTCGAACCGATCCACGGCAAAGCCCTCGCCCGCGATCGGCCGCCGGACCACCATCACACCGTCGAGATCCGCGGAGCCCACGAACACGAACGGCACGGGCCGCGGACCCACGCGGCCGTAAAACCGGGCCACCACCTCGACAGGATCCAGGTCCGCGATGGCTTTCGACACGATCATGAGATCCGGCGGTTCCAGGCAGGCGAGGTCGAGCGCCTCGTCCATGTCCGCGGCGAGCGTGAACGAGGTCGAGGCGCTGTTGATCATGGATTCGATCTTGTCGAGGGCCGGATGGAGGCCCACCAGCATCACGCGTCGGGTCTTCACAGCATGCTCCTGCCGCTAGCCCGTCGACTCGTCCGTCCCGCCGACGACGTACCGCCCGCTGCGGCCGCGCTTGGGAGGCGCCGAGTCGCGCTTCTTGGGTGGCCCGGCGGTCGTGCGCTTGGGGTGCTCGTTGCAGCCCTTGACCTTGCCGCTCGGCATGGGTGCGAGCCCTTCTTCGATATCCTTCAAGTAGTTGGCCAGGTACTGGTCGACCTGGCTGCGGATCTCCTGCTGGATGCCGTCGCGCAGCTCCCGGATCGACGCGTCGAGCCTGGCCACTTCCTCACCCACGCGCTCCACCGCTTCCTGCAACGTCTTCTCGATTCGCGCGGCCGTCTCGCGGTCGATCTGGGTCATGAGCACCTGCTGCACGAGCTCGCGCACCTCGGCCAATCCGCGCAGCGCGCACGGATCGAACGCGCCGGGCGGTCCCTCGTCGACGTCCGCGATCGGGCTCGCGGGCGACACGGTGCGCACCCCTTGCGGGTGCAACTCGGCCGCATCCTCGTCCGCGCCTTCGGCGAGGTCGCTCCAGTCGTCCTCGGCCTTTTGCACCGCAGGGGCGGCCTTGCCCGACGAGAGCCCGTAGCGTGCGGCCGCGTCGGCAAACACCCGCTGCGCGATGCGCGTCAGGGTCTCCTTCACGTTCTCGCCGGTGAGCGCCGAGGCCGCGAGCGACGGCCACTTGCGCGTGTTGAGCTGCCGCTCCATCTCCTCGACAGGGAGCACGTTCGGCAGGTCGCGCTTGTTGTACTGGATGACGACGGGCAGGCGGCTCAGGTCCACGCCGTCGCGGGCCAGGTTCTCAACCAGGTTGCTGAGGCTCTCCAGGTTGGCCGGCATGGCCTCGGCCTGCGAGTCGGCCACGAACACCACTCCGTCCACATCCCGCAGAACCATCTGCCGGGTCTTGTTGTACTTGACCTGCCCGGGCACCGTGTAGAGCTTGAACACGGTCTCGACGCCACCGAGCTTGCCCAGGTTGAGCGGCATATAGTCGAAAAAGATCGTGCGGTCGCCCTCGGTCTCGAGCGAGATCATCTCGACCGTTCCCTTCGAAAGCGTGTGCAAGTATTCCAGATTTGTGGTTTTTCCGCACAAACCTGGTCCATAGTACACAATCTTGAACCTGATGTACGATTTTTGAAAGTTGACATATGCCATGGCGTCCTCGTTGATCCTGGGATGACTAATTCTAGTACGGTTTAATTTTTATTTCCAATCCGAATTTTTCCGCACATCAAATTCTTGCCACCCGGCCTTTTCGCCTCTATTGTCCGTCGCCGATGGCCGACCTGATCCGAGCGCTCAAGACGTTCATCAAGGACCCGTCGCCCACGGGCAGGTTCGAGGAGGTGAGCGCCGGCCTGCACGTCCTCGACGGCATCGTGAAGGTGGACGAGCCGCTGCGCTCCCCGGTGCGGGGCCAGAACTGCGTGGCCTATTTCTACAGCGCCATCCTCTTCGTCAAGAGCGCGCGGTCGCCCCAGCCGTCCATGTCGAAGCTCCGCGAAAGCCAAGTGTACACCGCGTTCACGCTCGTGATGGACAAAGGTTCGGTCGCGATCGTTCCGACCAGGCCCGGCAGCTTTTCGCGCGAGGACCACCAGCGCCTGGCGGCCGACTATGGCACGAGCTTCCAGGCCATGGAGGACGTGATCCTGCCCGGCGCGCGCGTGCGCGTGTGGGGCAAGGTCCGCGCCGCGGAAGGCGGCCCGGTCATGCGCATGACCAAGATCCAGGTGCTCGATAAGCAGGCCGTGGCCGCCGGCGTGGTGGGCGATCGCAAGACCCGCCGCAAGAAGCGCTGAGCCGGCAGGAGACCTACTCCCCCTTCGCGTTCAGCCCCTCCTGCTCCTCGAGCCAGCCCGGGTCGAGACGGATGCGGTGCTTGACGGATCTGCGCGGGGCCGAGGCCATGGCCGACGCGAGCGAGCGGATGCGCGGGTGCCCGGCGTTGTCCGCCACGACCATGGGCATGCCGGTCAGCGGATCCGTCGCCAGCACCAGGACCGCGTGGTAGTGCTCCTCCTCGTCCTCCTCGCGCAGCCCGTGGATGACGAGCGCGTCCCCCTCCCGGATCTGCCCGGCGTGGCGGGCGAGGGCGCGCGCCAGACCTTCGCGATCGCGAAGCGGCCGCTGATCCGCGGCCGGGATGTCGTACCGCAGGAGGGGCGAGCCCGGCCTCGCGGCCCACTCCAGCACGGACGGGATGTGCCTGCGCACGAGGCCCACGAGGCGCGAGAAGTCCAGGGGGCCGGCCGTGCGCCCCGGACGCGAGCCGCGGGGACGGAACCAGTTGCCCGAGGCGCGCTCCCACACGTCGAAGAAGAAGTCGATGCACACCTCGGGTGGCGCCGCGCGGCCCTTGCGGTCGAAGACGGCGTACTCCACCTCCCGGTAGAGGAACGTGCGCTTGCCCGCGTAGTAGGCCTTGGCCCACTCCTGCCGAAGCTCGCCGTCCTCCTGCACGTCCTCGGCCTCGTCCTTGGGCTCGTCGAAGTCGAGCCGCTCCTCCACCATGCGCAGGGCCGCGGCCATCACCTCGGCGTGGCGCTTCCAGAAGCGCGCGGCCTTGTCCCGCTCGCGTGCGAACGTTTCGGGATCGGCCGCCACGCACGAGACCGCGGTGGCTGTCCCGTCGAGCGCGACGAGGGCTTGCGCGCTGAAGCCGTCCGGCATGACGAGCTCCACCACCGCGGCGCCGTCGCCGACGGTTCGCGGCAGCACACGCTGCGCGCCCGTTGCGAGCCGCACGTCCTCGAGCCCCAGGTGCAAAGGGCGCCCGAGCGAGGCCTCGTCCGCCGCGACACGGTCGTTGAGCAGCAGCTTGGCCCGCGCGCCGCCCTCGTCCGTGTAGCCGTCCTCGCCGCGAGCGAGCCGCATGACCCGCCCGCCGCGCTGCAAGAACACGACCGGTTCGTCGAACAGATCCTTGAGCTCGAGCTCCGAGGACAGGGCGCGCGCCAGAGCGGGCGAGCCGGCGTACAGGTAGCCCTGACTGAGCACGATCTCGCGAAGAGCGGGCTTGTCCCCGGTGAGCTCGCGCACGAGCGCGCGTAGCGCCGGCACGGGCGACCGCGACGCGGCCAGGGCCTCCCGGGCCGTTCGGGCCGAAGGATCCGCGCTCGGCCGCGGCACCGCGAGATAGAGCACGGGCGTGATCTTGGTCTCGAGGATCACGGCGGGCAGGAAGTCGGCGTCGGCGGACGCATCGAGGGACGACGGGGTCACGGCCGCCATGCGCGCCTCGCACTCCTGTGCAGCGCTCGGCCGCTTCTGCGCCGCGCGTCGGGCGATCGGATCCTGTTCCTGCCTCGAAACCCGGCCTCGGGCTTCGGGGGTTCCGCGGCATCCGGAACTGACGGCGAGGGCCGCGCCGAGAGCCCGCAGCAGCATGCCCGGGAGCAGGGAGCGCGCATCTCTCACGGGTGTTCCGACGGACAAGCGCGGCTACTGCGTCAAGGCGTCGACGATGGAGAATGTGGTCGGACCGGCGTCGGCCTCCCCCGTGTCCGCGCCCTCCGGGGCGACCGGCGGGGCCTCCTCGAGATCCTCGGCGAAGACGAGCAGCTCGAGCGACGTGAGGGGCACCGGGCCGAACCCGAGCGCCTTCTCGTGGAACTCCTTGATCTTGAACGCGTCCTTGAGCTTGGCCCTGGCGTCCGCGCGCAGCCGCTGCCAGCGATCGAGCCCGATGAAGGCGGCACAGAGCTCGGTCGGGGCGAGTCGCGCGGCCTCAAGGGCGCTCTCGGCGTCGGCCTCGCTCATGAGCCCGTCGTCCACGAGCACGGCCAGGGCGTCCTTCTCGGCCAGGTCGGTCCGGTGCAGCCCCACGTCGACGACGGCCAGCGCCGCGGCGCGCAGCACCTCGGCCATGGCGAGGAGCTCCTGCTCGGAGCCGGCCTCTTCGCCACCCGCGTCGTCGAAGGCCAGCGCCGCGTAAAGCCCCCACCCGGCCGCACACGCCCGATCGCCGTACAGGACCCGCACCGCGCGGCGCGTGTCCTCCCGCAGCGCGTCCGCGTACCTCATCTGTGTGTACTCGCCCGGCACGGCGTATCTGGCCGCGAGAAGCGGCAGGCGTCGGGCCGCGAACCGGGCGAGCTGCTCGTCGCCGGACGGGCCGTCGTCCGGAACCGCCGCGAACAGGAACCCGCTCAGCTTCGGCTGCAAGGGCGGCGGCGGAACGAGCAGCATGTCGAGGCCGTGGGTCGGCATGAACGCGGGCATGGGAGCCACCTCGAGGTTGCCGGTGGAGCTGTCGCGCACCAGCCCGCGCATGCCGGCCTGATCCGCGACCGCGTCCACGCTCGATTTGAGCTTCGCGACGAGATCCGCGCTCGGCGTGCGCTCGCCCTGCGCCACGCGCAGCGCGAACTCGATGACGCGGGAGATCGCGTCCTGCTTCGCGTCCTGCTTCGCGTCCTTCTCGGCCGGCTTGTCCTCGGCCTTGGCGCCGAGCGCGGCCGCCTCGCGATCGAGCAGGAGCCCGTACGGGGCGTCCGACCCGCTCTTCTCGTTCTTCTTCTTCTGCTCTTCGATCTTCTTCTTCTCTTCCTCGGCTTTCTTCTTCTGCTCCTCGGCTTTCTTGAGCTCCTCCTCGGCCTTCTTCTTGGCCTCTTCGGCCATCTTGATCGCCTCGTCGGCCTTCTTGGCCGCCTCCTTGGCCGCCGCCTCGGCCTTCTTGGCCGCGGCCTTGGCCGCTTCTTCGGCCCTCTTGGCCGCTTCCTCTGCCTTCTTCTGTTCGCGCTCGGCCGCGACCTTCTCCTGCTCGGCCTTCTTCCTGTCTTCGTCGGCCTTGCGCGCCGCCTGCTCGGCCTTGCGCTTCCCCTCGGCCTCGGCCTTGCGCTTCTCCTCGGCCGCCCTGGCCTCCTCCTCCTTCGCCTTGCGCTCCTCCTCGTGCGCCTTGCGCTCCTCCTCGGCCTTGAGCTCGGCCTTGGTGGGGCCGCACACGGCGCGGTCCGTCTCGTTGCGCTCGCAGTAGATCGGCTTGGCGAGATCGTACATCTCCTTCTTGAGCGCCTCGATGCGCTTCTTCGCCATGTCCACGACCTCGCCGGGCTCGGCCGCGCCGTGGTAGGCGAGCGCGAAGCGCGTGTCGTAGCGCTCCTGCCCCAGGCGCCAGGTGCGCGTGCTCTTCTTCTGGAAGTCGCCCTCCAGGAACGTCTTCAGCCTGCCGAGCGCATCGAGCACGGGCGTCCTCATCCCGTCGAAGATCGCCAAGAGGTCCTTCTTGCCCTCCATGCGCGCGGGCAGGGTGTCGCGTACGAACGCGATCAGGGCGTCGGTCACCTTCGCGGCGGCGTCGGTGTGCGCGGTCGAGCTCTGCTCGAGCACGCGCGTCATCCGCTCCACGTAGGCCGGGATGAGGTCCATGCGGCCGAGCACGTCCGCCAGCCGCACCTCCTCGGGCGCGTAGGCCACGACCGTGGGGTAGTACACGGCCTCGGCCAGGGCCGACACGTGGAAGAGCGGGTCCGTCGCGTGCGCGCGCAGGTCGTGCAGGTCGAAGAGCTCGAGGCGGATGGCGTCCGCGAGGAGGCGGCGATCCGCCTTGTCTTGCAGCGAGAGCACGCTCTCGGGCACCTTCTCGTCGAGCCGTTTCAGGTCGAAGGTGAGCGCCTCCACGCGGGCTTCGACCACGTCGTCCGAGAAGTTGGGGAGCTCGCGATCCAGGTTCACGATCTCGCCGGCGCGGGTCTTGTAGACGTGCAGGCCGGAGCGTGTGGCCACATGGGGGTTGTTGAACATGGCTTCGCTCACGGTCGAGGCGATGAGCTTGCGCAGCTCCCTGGCCGCGATGGCGCTGAGCGGCGCCTTCTCACCGCTCTTCCCGTGCGGCAACATGTAGCATGAGAAAACGGCCGCGGCCGCGAACGCAATGAGGACGACCGGGACGACGTGCAGCAATCGTTTAATGGGGTGCCTCCTGACCCGAGCTTCATAGATGATCAAAGAAATCGCACACGAGCGCAACATGAGTTCGACACATTGAGTTCGACACACGGGCTCCGCGTCACGTTCGCATGGCGATTTGACATATAGCGGCGTATTGCAACATATGGTAAGACTTTCTCAGGTAGACCATGGCCAGGAAGAAGATCGCGACCACCATCTATATCACCGAGGAGCAGGATCAGCTTCTCAAGGAGCTCTCCCGCCGCACCAAGGTCCCGGTCTCGGTGTACATCCGCGAGGGCATCGACCTCGCGCTCGCCCGCTACCGATCCCAGTTGCCCGGACAGCTCACGCTCGAAGAGCGCAAGTAGGTTCCCCGCGCCCGGGGACCCGAAGCATTCCTGTATTGACCGGCCTGTGAAAAATTCATAGCTTGTGCATCACCCGCGCGCCCTTGAGGCGCGAAGAAAGAAGCGAATGCCGAAGACAGATCACATCGAATTCGACGGAACGGTCGAAGAGGTTCTCGCCGGAGGGATGTTCCGGGTGCGCCTCGACTCGGGGCTCGTCGTGCTCTCCCACCTCTCGGGAAAGATGCGCAAGTACCGCATACGGATCGTCCTCGGCGACGCCGTGCGGGTCGCCGTATCTCCGTACGACCCGTCGCGCGGCAGGATCATCTACCGGATCAAGTAGGAAAGGTGGTAACAAAAGCGTCCTTGTTCAGGCGCCGTCGCCAAGTGGTAAGGCAGAGGTCTGCAAAACCTCTATCACCGGTTCGAATCCGGTCGGCGCCTCCAGATCTTCCCCGGCAGCCATGATCACGGCCGCAAGATTCACCGAGAACGTCCGTTTCGCGCTCATGCGCCTCACACCGGCGGTCCTCTCCGGCCTCGCCGCCGGCCTCGTCGCGGCAGTGCTCGACACGCGCCAGGCCTTTTCCGACGTGGGTGGGTGGCCGGGTCCTTTGCTCCTTTTCCTACAGGCCGTGGCCCGGCTGTCCGTGGCCGGCGCCGCCATCGCAGCGTCCGCGGGCATCGTGGCGGGCATCGGTGCGCTCGCGGCCTTTCGGATCGGCCGGAATCGGCGCAAGGGGGCGTCCCTGGCCCTGACGGTGGCGCTCGCGCCCGGGGCGGTGTTGGTCTCGCTGCGACTGTTCGAGGGCGGCGTCACGTCCCAGCTTCCGGCCCGGCCGCTGCTGATCGGCGCCACGGCCGCCATCCTCTGCGTCCTCGCGGGGGGCGCGGCTTTCATCGCCATCGGCGTCCTCGAGCGCGCCGACAGGAGCCCGAGACCCACGCCCGCGATCTGGATCACCGCGGCCGTCGTGTTCCTCGCGGCTCTCGGCATGCGCTGGTGCGACGCCCACATGTACCGCAGACTGTACATCTATCTGCACGGCGTGCTGGCCCTCGGGACCCTCGGAGGACTCGCCTTCGCGCTGCGCATGGCGGCCCTTCGGGGCCAGGGAGGGCTGCCGCGCGCGCGCCTCTCGGCCGTGCTCCTCGGGACGGCGCTCCTCGCCCTCGCCACGGCCCGCCTGTCGCTGAACGCGAGCCAGGTGGTCAAGGTGGCGGCGTACGAGCGCACGGCCACGCTCGCCAACGTGCTCTCGGTCTTCTCCGGGAAGCGGGCCGTGAGCGAAGGGCCGCGCCCGTCCGCCGCCCTGCGCAGGCTCATGTACGAGCGCGAGCGCAGGTTGCGCGCCGCCGCGGCCGGACCCTGGCCGTCCTTTCCCCGGGCCAACATCGTCCTCGTGTCGGTGGACGCGCTGCGGGCGGATCGCATGGGCGTCTACGGGCACGGCGGCCGCGATCTGACGCCGGCCATGGACGCGTGGTCGAAGAGCGCGGTGGTGTTCGAACGGGCCTACTGCCCGGCGCCTCACAGCTCCTACTCCATCACGTCGATGCACACGTCGCGCTACACGCACGACGAGGCCAGCCTGAACCGGGAGCTCAAGCACCCCACTCTGGCCGAGATCCTCGGCCGTTTCGACTACGAGACCTCGGCCTTCTACACCCAGGGCATCTTCTTCACCGAGGGCGACAAGGTGGGCCACTACCGGCAGAACCGCTTCGGCTTCAAGGATTTAAGCCAGGGCGCGCCGCGGCCGCGGGAGCTCACGGACAACGCCATCGCGGAGCTCGACCGGTACATCACGCGCGGCGAGCCGGCCTTCTTCCTGTGGGCGCACTTCTTCAACGTGCACGAGCCCTACCTTTCGACGCGCTTCGGCACCGCCCCCTCGGATCGTTACGACGGCGAGATCGTGGAGGCCGACAAGGAGGCGTGGCGGTTCATCCACTACGCGGAGAACAACCTGGCCCGCGACACGATCATCGTCTTCACGGCGGACCACGGGGAGGAGTTCAAGGACCACGGCGGCTACTACCACGGGTCCACGCTCTACGACGAGCAGACCCGGGTCCCGCTCGTGATCAAGGCGCCCGGGGCCGCGCCCCGCCGGGTCTCGGCACCGGTCTCGACCATCGACATCGCGCCCACCCTGCTGCGCCTCGTGGGGATCGAGCCGCCCGCGGACATGGAGGGGCAGGATCTGCGGCCCGCGCTCTTCGCAGGGGACACGGCGCACGTGGCCGTGCCGGTCTTCTCGTCGGTGCTCAAGCGCCACTCGGTCGTGCGCTGGCCGTGGAAGCTCATCGCGGAGCCGGCGAGCGGGCTCTACGAGCTGTACGATCTCTCGAAGGATCCCTTCGAGCGGGTGAACCTGTACGACAAAAAGCGCGCCGTGGCCGACGAGCTGCTCGGGGAGATCAACGCCTGGCTCGACACCATCGGCCGCGGCCGGGACGACGCGGACACCACGCTCAACATGGGCCGGCTGAGGGACAAGCGCGCCGTGCCGGCTCTTGCGATCGTGGCGCGCAACACGGGTGCGCCCGAGGCGGAGCGCGTCGAGGCCCTGCAGCTCCTGGGGGACATCAAGGACCGGCGCGTGGTCCCATCCCTCAAGAAGCTCCTCGACGACCCGAACGTGCGCGTCTCGACCGCCGCGGCCCTGGCGCTGGGCGACATGGGCGACGGGAGCGGGGCGGATGAGCTCAAGGAGGCGCTCTACGACGACGACCCGGCCGTTCGCGACCGGGCCGCGCTGGCGCTGGGCCGGCTCGGCGACAGGGCCGCCGTGGGGAACCTGATCGAGGCCCTCGGCCGCGACGACCTCATGGTGCGCGAGGAGGCCATCCGGCTGCTCGGGAGCCTGCGCGATCCGAGCGCGGTCGAGCCGCTCATCGAAACCGTGCCCGAGGAGCGCACGCGCTACCTCGCCGTGCTGGCCCTGGGCGGCATCGGCGACCCGCGCGCGTACGACACTCTCGTCGACGTGCTGCGCTACGACACGCACACGGACGTGCGCGGCTACGCGGTGGTGGCCCTGGGCTGGCTCGGGCTCCACAAGGCCGTGCCGCTCCTGCTCGACGTGCTGCGCAAGGAGCCCGAGATCAAGTGGACGCCCGAGGCGCTCGTGCGGCTCGGCGCGGTCGGATCGTTCCCGCTGTTCGGGACCGACGTGGCCAAGGGCGCGCCGGCCTTGAAGCGCGGCTTCAAAGACTGCGTCGAGAGGCCCGCGATCCTGTCCGGAGAGTTCCTCGGGCGCACGACCTGCCGCACCGAGGGCCGCGAGGCCGAGCTCGCGTTCGCGAGCGACGCGCCCAAGGGAGCCCAGTTGGTCCTGAGGGCCCGCCTGCTCGGCCAGGACAAGGCAAAGGTCGGAAAGCTCGCCATCCTGGTGGACGGCACCGAGGCCGGGAGCGTGGAGCTGCGCTCGGACTTCGACGGCTTCTTCGTGCGCGTTCCCGACGGCTCGTTCCGGGACGGCGCGCACCGGGTGCTCCTCAGGCTGGAGGGCACTGGGCGCATGGAGATCGACCACCTCCTCGTCCTGGCCGACGCGCCATGACTTCGAGAGGGCTTCGAGAGAAGGCTTGACGCCGGGTCCGGGAATGCGTCTCATGGAGGCCAGGGGCGATTCGGGAGAAAGGCGGACTTCATGCGTGCATTTTCGACACTCGTATGCGCGGCTCTCGCCTGCGCGGGGCTCTCAGGTTGCAACGGCGGCTCGTCCGGCGGGGACGACGATACCGGGACCGGCACCGGCACCGACGTGGACGCGGACGGCGACGCGGATGGCGACACCGACAGCGACGGAGACACGGACGGCGACGCGGGCGGAGACACGGACGGCGACACGGACACGGACGGCGACGCAGACGGCGACACGGACACGGACGGCGACGCAGACGGCGACAGCGACGGCGACGGAGACACGGACACCAGCACCGATCCTGGCGCGGGGCTGGTGGGCACCTGGGGTGAGCTCGGGGTCACGGCGGTGATTGCCAAGAACGTGCCGATCCTGGGCCAGCAGTGGTCCTCCACGCGCTCGTGGCTGCTCGTGCAGATCGCATCCGACGGCGCGGGCCACCTGACCGCGACCGAGAAGGCGTGCATGACCAAGATCAAGGTCGGCGGCGCGACGGGCACCAAGGTCAGTATCCCGCAATCGACGATCGACCACATGAAGCCCACGGAGCGCTTGGTGACCGTGACCTCGAGCGCACCCGGGACCGCGTTCCAGTCGGACATCGTGTATGACGTGGCCGGCGTCAACCTGTGCGACCCGGTGAACGACCCGCTCCCGGCGGCGCTCAGCGCCCAGCCGAACGACTCCACGCCGTGCAGCGGGGCCTGCACGGGCGGCCAATGCGACCAGGATGAGGACGGGCATCCGGGCGTGACGAGCAAGATCACGGGCCTCCTCAGCTGCTCGATCTATGCGGCCGTGCGCGGCTGGTCACGGCTCGACGGCTCCGTGGCGGACGCGGACACCATCTCGGGCGCGATCACAGACTGCGGCTCAGAGCAGTCCCTGCTCGCGGCGAGCTCGCAGCTGTGCAAGGACCAGAGCTCGTCGACCATCGAGGACGACGCCTGTGCAAAGCACCACTACTTCAAGATGGTGCGGCTCGCGGACGGCGCGACCTGCGCGGACGTGCTCGCGCTTACCGACTGCGACGAGGCGGAAGGGACCTGTGACAACAACACGGTCCAACCGCTCGATCCCACCAACGACAAAGCCTCGGACTGCCCGTAGTTTTTATCCTACCTTTCCCCATAAAAAACACCTACTTATCCTACCTTTGCGCACAAAATTTGATTTTCGAATTCGCCAAGGATAACTTTATGTTATGGCGAATTGTCTCTTGAACCACTTCGGAATGCTGCGCGTCTGGGGCGTGGGAGTGGTCCTGGCCGCGCTCCTCATCTCGGGCAGCGCCCTGGGATGGACCACGGTCAGCCTGCGCACCGTGGAGGTGGACTTGCAGGTCGCGGCCGAGGGGCCGTCCACGAGCACGTCGCGGGCGCGCTTCGAGGTGGAGGGCGGCAAGTTCCACGGATTCGAGCTGGGCGATCTTCCGGCGGCGGAGATCGACGGGGCCGCGTGCAGCGCGCGGACCGACGACGGCATCGCGTACGGCCTCGTCTTTAAGCCCGTGAAGCCGGGTGAGACCCGCGTCCTGCTCGCGAACGGCGCGCACCTCGAGCGCGGCGGCATCACGTTCACCATCGTGCACAAGGTCAACCTGACCCGCGCGGGCGCCCTGCGGAAGTACGAGGGCCGCGCCCGCCTGAGCTGGACGCCGCTCGTATGGGACGAGGGCAGCGACTCCATGACCGTGCGCGTGGCCCTGCCCGGGCCGTCCGGCGACGCGCCCGTGATCGCTGATCCGGACGTGTCGCGCGACTACGAGGTGACGACCTCGGCGACCGGCGCGAGCCTGACCAAGTACCGTTCGCCCCGCTGGTACCCCATGCAGGTGGCCCTCGACTTCGATCCCTCGCTCGTGCGCGATCTCCCGGCATCGGTCGCGGCCGCAGCCCTGCAGGCGCCCGTCGCGATGGTCGCTCCGGCGCGGAACCCGGGTTCGCGATCCCTGTCGGACCTCGCCGTCCCGGCGCTCTTCGGTCTCTTCGGCCTTTTCGTCCTGGCGTGGAAGGCGCACCGCCTGCACCGCGTGCTCGGCGACCTCGGAATCGCGGCCCGCTTCCGGGTGCTCGGCCGCACGGGCCTCGTCCTGCGGCTCTCCTTGTCCCTGGCGGGTCTCGGGCTCGCGGTCGGCGCGGAAAAAGCCGGCTCAATGGCGGCCGCGGTCCCCCCTCTCGCGTGCGTGGCGTTCTTGTGGATCGTGCGCCGCGAGGAAGGGACCCTGCGTCCGAGGGCCGGCGGCACGTGGCGCGCCATGGACGACCACGACGTGGTGCTGTACCGGCGTCTCACCCGCGCCTACCGCAGGAGCCGCAGATCGTGGCTCGACGCCACGGTGCCGGGCGGCGCGATCGCGTTCGTCCTGTTCCTCGTCGCGCTCGGCTTCGGCGCACACCGCGCGGGCGGCTCTTCCACGGACCTGGCGTGGGGCACGGTGCTGAACGGGCTCCTGCTGGCAATGCCGGCCTGGTGGAGCCGCGTGAAATCCGAGCTGCCCTTGGATCCGACCCTGGAGAGCTTCTCGGCCATCCGGCGCTGGCGCAAACCCGTGGCGCGCCTGCTCGGCACGGCCTGCCCCGGCAGCGAGGTTTCGCTGTGGGTGCGCGAGGACGGAGCCGGTCCCGTGGAGGTGCGGCTTCGCGTGGAGCCGGCGCCCGCGGGCTTGCGCGGGCTCGAGCTGGCCGGCGAGATCGTGCGCTCGGGCTCCACCTTGCGCGTCCGGCAGGCCGTGGTCCTGAGGCTCGACCCGGGGACCGATGCCGCGCGGCGCCTGGCCGCCCTCGAGCACGCGGTCGAGCACCATCTCTCCCCGGACCTGTCCGAGGAGATGGTCGTCCTTCACGATCGCCGCGGCGCGATCGATTCCGGCACGACACCCCTGCGCCTGGCCCTCGGCGCTCTCACCGCGGGCTGATCCCGTACGCCGCTCGCCTTCCCGGGATTTTTTCCAGAGTTCGCGACAATTGACGCCCCGGCGTGCCGAACAACGCGGCGCACAGAACGAGCAAGACAAGACAGCAAATCTCTTGAGCTGCATGCGCTCCCCTCCGAAGGTCCGTGCTTCGTGCGGTCTCGAAGATTGTCAGGCCCGTGTCGAAACGTGTCAGGGAAGGACTCCTCGATCGCGATGCTCGAGTCCAAGCACTGGAAGCGCGAAGGACCTGGACCGACGATCAACCACGCAACCCCAGGTGACTCAACCTCAGGCGGCTGCGGCTGCACGGCTTGATCGAGCGCATCCCTCGCTCTCATCGCTATCGCCTCACGGACCTCGGCCTGCGCGTCTCGCTCTTCTACTCCCGCGTCTATGGCCGAATTCTCCGCCCGGGCCTGGCACAGATTGCGGGTCCATCCCAGATCCCGACCCACAAGCTCCGCGCGTCCTTCGACGCTCTCGATGTCGCGCTGAACGACTGGTGCAAGAAGGCAAAACTTGTGGCGTGAAAAACTTGACTCGTTTTCAACTGATTCCGATCCTCAAGGAATCTAGCCTGAAGTTCCCCGGCGATTTTCCCTGAAAGATGAGTGTGAACGAGGAGATGGGTGAATTGTGAGTGTAATATTGTAGCCATGTAATAAGCAATTATCATATTGACAATAAGCACGCAACAC
>JAQTNF010000088.1 GCA_028713995.1 Deltaproteobacteria bacterium
AGTCGTGGTTCGGCTCCCTTTCCCTCGAAGGCGCGCGCGGCCGCGTGGCCGCGGAGGTCGTCAAGGAGATCGGCCTCCGGCTCGGGTTCCTCGTCAACGTGGGCTCTCGTACCTCACGCTCGACCGGCTGGGGCCCACGCTCTCGGGCGGCGAGGCGCAGCGCATCCGGCTCGCGAGCCAGCTCGGCAGCGAGCTTGTGGGCGTGATGTACGTGCTCGACGAGCCGTCCATCGGCCTGCACTCGCGCGACACGGGACGCCTGCTCGACGCACTCGAGGGGCTGCGCGAGCTCGGCAACACGGTCATCGTGGTGGAGCACGATCGCGAGACCATCCTGCGCGCGGATCACGTGGTGGACTTCGGGCCGGGCGCGGGCCGCGACGGCGGGCTCGTGGTGGCGCAGGGCACGCCGGCCGAGGTGGCGCGCTCGGGCTCGCTCACCGGGCAGTACCTGTCGGGCAAGATGTGCATCGAAGTGCCGGGCCGCAGGCGCGCGGCCACGGGCTTCCTCGAAGTGGAAGGCGCTTCCCTGCACAACCTCAAGGACGTGTCGGTGCGCGTCCCGCTCGGCGTCATGGTGGTGTTCACGGGCGTGTCCGGCGCGGGCAAGAGCTCGCTTCTGTCGTCGACCGTGCTGCCGGCCCTCGAGCGCCGCCTGAACGGGGCCGCGGTCCACGCCGGGCCGCACCGCGCCTTGAAGGGCGTCGCGCAGCTCGACAAGGTCATCCACATCGACCAGCAGCCCATCGGCCGCACCCCGCGGTCCAACCCGGCCACGTACACCAAGGCCTTCGACGAGATCCGCGGACTCATGGCGCAGACGCCCGAGGCGCGCGCCTTCGGGTTCGATCCGGGTCGCTTCAGCTTCAACGTGAAGGGCGGCAGGTGCGAGGCGTGCGGCGGCGCGGGCGTGGTGCGCGTGGAGATGCACTTCCTCGCGGACGTGCACGTGCCGTGCGAGGCGTGCCGCGGCCAGCGCTACAACGAGGCCACCTTGCGCGTGCGGTTCAAGAACCGCAACATCCGCGAGATCCTCGACACCACCGTGACCGAGGCGCTCGCGCTCTTCGCCCACCACCGCAAGCTCGCGCGCATCCTTGAGACGCTCGAAGACGTGGGCATGGGCTACGTGCAGCTCGGCCAGCCGTCCACCACGCTCTCGGGCGGCGAGGCGCAGCGCATCAAGCTCTCGCGGGAGCTCGCGCGCCGCGACACGGGCCGCACGTTCTACGTGCTCGACGAGCCCACCACGGGCCTGCACTTCGACGACGTGCGCCGCCTGCTCGACGTGCTCGCGCGCCTCGCGGACCAGGGCAACACCGTGGCCGTCATCGAGCACAACCCGGACGTCATCAAGTGCGCGGACTGGATCATCGATCTCGGGCCCGAGGGCGGCGACGAGGGCGGCTTCGTGGTCGCCGAGGGCACGCCCGAGCAGGTCGCGCGCAACAGGCGCTCCTACACCGGCCGGCACCTCAAGAAGATCCTGGGACGTTAGCGACACGCCGCTCGGAAATGCCGGATCGCCAACGTCCGGCGCCTTGTCCCTCTTGCTTCATTCCCTTGTGTGCCCGGATGAAATTCGCGATGGAGCGGTCATACGTCCGCTCGTTCCGGGCATCGAAATAGCAGGCCGGAATCTCGCCGCTGCGCCGGTGATAGGTCAGGCATTCACAGCAGAGGCCTTTTCTGGGGGTGGTTTCCCCCAACACATTCCCCCAACACCCCCTCGCCCGAAGCCGCTCCCGGTGGTAGTCTTGCGCCCCGGGAGGACGCCATGCCGCGCGACACCGACAGCGACCGGCCGAAGAAAAGCTGGCGCGATATCGACAAGCAGAAGGACAGGTCCTTGCACCGCAAGGAGGACAAGCCCGCCTTCAACCCCAAGTCGCAGCAACGCGCCGACTCAGCTTCGAAGGTGTACAAGGCCAAGCTCGACGGCTTCTTCGAGGGCGGCAAGGCGCCGGACCACGTGCGCGCGCAGCTCAAGGAGCTCGAGGACGCCTCGCCCGAGGGCAAGGAGCGCGTCGCCTCGCTCGCGGCCATCAAGTCAGCAACGGCCGCCGCCGACGTCGAGAAGGCCGTCGCGGCCTACGTCGCGCGATGGGAGCTGCCGCCCGACTACGAGATCCTGGGACAGGCGCTGCTCGTCTCGGACGAGGGTCTCCTCGGAGGGGCCATGGACGCCATCGGCGTGGAGCTCGCGGCGCGCCATGCGCCCAGGCGGACCCAGGTGCTCGAGACGCGGCTTCGGCGCATCATCACCCTGGGCGACGATCCGTCGCTCAAGAAAAAGGCCGAGGAACTCTTGAAGGCGCTCCGGCTCTACGCGTAAAGGAAGGACGGCCATGGGCTTTTCGGGACGGGACTTCACGGACATCCACTGCGTGACGAGGGACGAGCTCTTCTACGTGCTCGACCAGGCTTCGGTCATGAAGCGGGCGCTCAAGGCTCGCGACGTGTGCGCCTACAGGCTCGCGGACGGCAAGGATCTCATCGCCGCGCTGCTCTTCTATGAGAACTCCACGCGCACGCGCACCAGCTTCGAGATCGCGGCCATGCGGCTGGGCTTGCGCACGACGGGCTTCGCGGGCACCGAGGGCACCTCCGTGCTCAAGGGCGAGAGCCTGCGCCACACGCTCGACATGTACGAGGCCTACGACTGCGACGCGGTCATCATGCGCCATCCGCTCGACGGCTCGGCGCGCTTCGCCGCGGATCACCTGGGTGTGCCGGTCTTCAACGGCGGCGACGGCAAGCACGAGCACCCCACGCAGACCATCCTCGACCTGTTCACCATCCGCGAGCACCTCGGGCGGCTCTCGGACTTCGACATCGGCATCGGCGGCGACCTCAGGTTCGGCCGCACCGCGCACTCCCTCGCGCTCGCCTTGTCCAAGTTCGACGGCGTGCGGCTGCACCTCTTCTCGCACCCCTCGCTGGCTTTGCCGGAGTCGCTCGTGACCCTGCTCAAGAGCGCGGGCATGAAGGTCACGGTCTACGAGAACCTGGCCGACATGGCCCCCAAGGTCGACATCCTCTACCAGACCCGGCTGCAGAAGGAACGCATGCCGGACCTGTCCGAGTTCGACCGGGCCAAGGCCATCTCCGAGTTCACGCTCGAGATGATGGAGACCACGCGGCCGCGGTTCGGCCTCATGCATCCTTTGCCCATCGACAAGGCCGCGCCGTCCATCTCGGCGCGCGTCGACGGGCACGCGAAGGCCCTCTACAAGGAGCAGGCCGGCAACGGCGTGCCCACGCGGCTCGTGGAGCTCGCCGTATCCCTCGGGCTCCTGGGTGGGGACTTCTCCGGCGAGGCGTGGGCGCGGCCCGTGGGGGACGAGCGGTTCGTCGAGGAGCTGCCCGTGGTCGTCAAGCCGGCGCGCACCGACGTGTCGATACGGCCCATCCGCGACGGCGGGGTGGTCATCGATCACATCCAACCGTACATGGAGGAGGCGATCGTGCGCGTGCTGCGCGTGCGCGAGCGCAAGGACATCTACCGCCTCGGCACGGTCAAGTCCGTGCGCCGGCCCGGCAAGATCAAGGGCATCGTGATGATCGAGGACCGCGAGCTCTCGGACGCGGAGCTGGCCGTGGTGGCGGCCGTGTCGCCGGGTTGCAGGGTCAACATCATCCGCGGCGGGCAGGTGGCGCGCAAGATGGAGCTCAGACTCCCGTGGCGCATCGCCGGCATCCCGGGCATGGCGTGTCCCAACAAGGGCTGCATCACGCGCGACGAGCACCGCGAGTCGGTCCTGCCGGTCATGATCCGCATGGGCGCGAACGTGGTGCGCTGCCACTACTGCGACCAGATCGTCCACTCGGCCAAGGTGTTCTGAGGGGAAAGGATCCAGGGGACCGCAAGGACGGTAGGGCTCTCGGGTTCCCTTGATGTCCCTCTTGTCCTACGTGTTCCTTGGTCCTGCGGCGAGAGCGCCGGTGAGCAGCTTCTGCAGGATCTCGTGCAGGTCGTTCATGCGCGTCGTGATGCGGTTCAGCTTGCGCATGACGAGGCCGACCCACAGGAACAGGATCCACATGAGGAGCGAGCCGAAGACGATGGCGAGCCCGCTGCGCGGCGTGACGTCGCGGGACGCCTTGACCCAGATGAGGATCCAGGCCGCGGCCGCGGCGAGCGAGGACGCGCCGAGGCGCCAGAACCAGACCCGGGTCTTGCGGTAGACGTCGACCAGCGTCTTGAGCTCGGCCTGCAGAGTCTGTATGTCTGGAGCGGGCGCCAGCATGCTTCGAACTTAACTTGCCCCACGAGGGAAGGCAACGATCGCGAGGCCCATGAGAGCGAGCACCAAGATGCGCGGAGCGGACGTGCTGGTGGTCGGCGCCGGACCCGCCGGCCTGGTCGCGGCCGAGACTCTCGTTCGCGGCGGCGCGCGCGTGACGCTTGTCGAAAGGCACGCTTTCCCGGGCGGCAAGGCATGCGGCGGAGGCATCACGTCCGGCGCGTGGGCCGCGGCCGGGCTCGGCGGGACGGGCGCGAACTCGAGCGTCCGGTACTTCGACACGCTCGAGGTCCACACGCCGCTCGGACGCGCGGAGGTCAGGAGAGCAGCGCCGTTCCTCGCCACGGTGGATCGCCGGGCGTGGGCCGCGGCGCGCATCGAGGTGTTGCGCGATCTCGGGGTGGACGTGCGGCTCGGCGTGCGGCTCACGGGGCTCGCGGACAAAGGCGCAACCACCGACGCGGGCGCGATTGCGGCGGGTCGCATCGTGGCCGCGGACGGCTCCGCATCGCGCGTTCGCAGGCTGCTCGACCTGCCAGTGGGCCTCGTGTTGAGGGCGCTGCAGCTTCGAATCGGACGAGAGCTCGACGTCGCCTCAAAGCTCGGTTGCAAGAACCCCGCGATCTGGTTTTCGCCGCGCGCCTTCGGCTCCGGATACGCGTGGGCCTTTCCGTCCACGCAAGGATTGCGCCTGGGGTGCGGGGTGTCGTCGCGCTCGCCCGCGGCCTCGCGGCTCAAGCCGGCCTTCCTCGCGTGGCTCGACGGGCTCGGTTGGGACCCGGCGCGAGGAAGGCTCGAGTCCGGCACCATCGCTTGCGGGTACGCGGGCCACAGGTTCGGCCGCGTGAGCCTGGCGGGCGACGCGGCGGGGCTCGCCTCCCCTGTCACGGGAGAGGGTATCGCGGCCGCGCTCGCGTCCGGCGCCGAGGTCGCCCGCGAGATCCTGGAGCCGGGATATTCCTCGACGATCATTCCCCGCCTCGCCGCGCGCCACCGCCGGACCCACGACGCGCTCCTTTTCCCCGCGCTCTCGACCCCGGCGCTCGTCCTCGCGCCGCTCCTTCTGCGCGTGCCGCGGGTGCGCGAGGCCGCGTTCGGGCGCTACGTGCTCTGAGCCTGTGCGATCGCCCGGGCGAGAGCGTGGTTGAGCGCGTGGCCCGGGCGCGTGAGCGTCACGCGGGCGAGCGGCCAGCCGCCGAGCAGGAAGAGGTCGCCGAGCGCGTCGAGCATCTTGTGGCGCACGGGCTCGTCCTCAAAGCGCGCGCCCTCCGGGTTCAAGGGCCCGTTCGGACCGATGACGAGGGCGTTCGCGAGGCTCCCGCCGCGGGCCAGCCCGGCGCTCTTGATCGCACGAGCCTCCTCCTCGGTGGCGAAGGTCCGGGCCGGCGCCACGAGCGCGGCGAAGTCGTCTTCGAGCGGCGCGAAAACGAGCGACTCCTCGCGCGCCCCCGGGCCGTCGAGAAAAAAAAGGACACGGACTTGAGGGGGCTCCTTGGGGTCGAGCGGGCGTGCGAAAGCGCGCGACGGACCTTCCTCCACCGCGACCGCGCGCGCGAGCGGGACCATGCGCGGTCCGGGCCGCGCGCCCGACGCGGCGAGACGCTCAACCCACGGCGCCGCGCTCCCGTCCAGGATGGGGATCTCCGGCCCCTCCACGTCCACGCGCGCGTCCGCCTCGCCGAACCACGCGAGCGCCGCGAGCAAATGCTCGACCGTGCCCACGCTGGCCCGCCCGCAGGACAGGACCGTGGCGCGCTGCGATCGCAAGGAGAGGCTTCGCACGCGGGCCGGCACCTCGCCTTCTGCCGTGGCGAACAGCACGCCCGAGCCCGCTGGACCAGGGCTCACGCGCGCGCGGCAAGGCTCGCCGCTGTGGAGCCCCACCCCTTGCGCCTCGAACGGAGCGAACACGGCGCTACCGGACCTCGAACAGGACCGGCGCGAATGCGAGCACCTTCTCACCGAGGAACAGGGAGACGAGTGAGAGGGCCTTGCGGCCCGCGGGGACGTAACGCACGGCCGACATGGCCTCGGGCTCGGTGAGCTTCTCGCCGAGCAGCTCGAAGAAGGTCTTGGGCTTGGGGAAGAGCTCCACCGGCGCGCCGGCGGGAAGCTTCCCGAGCTCGCGCGCCCGGGCCACGGCGTCCGCGAGGCCCCCCAAGCGGTCGACGAGCTTGCGCTCCTTGGCCTGGGAGCCGGTCCACACGCGGCCCTCCGCCGCGCCGAGCACGAGCTTGCGGTCGAGCTTGCGGCCCTCGACCACCCGGTCGACGAACAGATCGTAGGCGCTCTGCATGAGCTTCATCACGACCTGGCGCTCGTCGTCCGTGAACGGCCGAAATGGGCTCGACAGCGACGCGCGCGAGCCCCTGTTGATCGTTTCGGTCTTGACGCCCAGCTTGGCGAGCGCTCCTTCGAGCACGATCTTGCCGCCCACCACGCCCACCGAGCCGGTCAGCGTGGCCGGCGAGGCGAGGATCTCGGTGGCCGCGGACGCGATGTAGTAGCCTCCGGAGGCCGCCACGTCGCCCATGGAGGCGACCACCGGCTTCTTCGCGGCCAGGGCGCGAACCGCGACCCAGATGTTGTCCGAAGCCAGCGCGCTGCCGCCCGGGCTGTCGATGCGCAGCACCACCGCCTTGACCGAGTCGTCGCGCAGGGCCTTGTCGAGCGCGAAGACGAGCTGCATGTCGCGCACGACCTCGGTCCCGGCGAACAGGTCGTCGCCGGATCCGCTGTCGATGGGGCCCACGACCGGGATGAGCGCCACGCGGGGCGTCGCGGTGTTGGCCGCGGCCTCGCCCTGGCCGCCGAACAGCTTGAGGATGTCGGCGAGGGAGAACGGCTTCGCCGGCTCCTTCCCGTAGTCGTCGATCACGCCGCCCGCGTACCGTTCCTTGTAGGCCGAGACGAGCGCGCCGAGCGTGCCCACGTCGTCCACGAGCCCCTTCGCCTTCGCGTCGGCCGCGCCGTAAGGTCCGCCGTCGACGAGCGCCTGCACCTTGGCCGCGTCGAGCTTGCGCCCGGCGGCCACGCCCTCCTTGAACAGGCGGGAGAGATCGTCGAGGAGGCTTTCGGCCGACTCGCGCGCCTCGGGGGACATGGCGTCGCTCGTGAGCGGCTCGGCCGCGTCCTTGTACTTGCCCACGTGCAGCATGTCCGCGGTGACGCCGATGGAGGCCAGCATCTCGCGCAGGTAGACCGCCTCGAGCGAAAGCCCGATGAGCTCCACGCTCCCCGCCGGGCTGACCACGATACGGGGGCAGCCCTTGGCGGCCAGGTAGTAGCCCAGGTTGTCCACGTCGTCGATGTGGCACGTCACGGGCTTTCCGGCCGCGGCCACGCGCGCGATGGCCGAGGCGATCTCGTCGGCCCGCGCCCAGGAAATCTGCGGCGCGCCGATGTGCAACAGCACCTCCTGGACTTGCAGATCGGCCGCGGCGCGGGCCAGGTTCTTCTCGAGCCGGCGCTGGTTCGTGGCGCCCGGGGAGAAGAAGCTCTCGGACGAGGGGAACGTCGGCATGGACCCGTCGATGTCGAGCAGGGCCACGGCCGGGCCGAGCGGGACCGGAGGCGAGGGCGGTGCGCCGAGGTCGAGCCCGCACCCGAGCGCGAGCCACGTCGTCGCCGCTGCCAGGACGACGGCGGTCTTGATCCTCTTCTTCATGGGCTACTCCTTCGTGATCGGGGGGAGCCCCGGCGGCTCGGTGCCGACGGCCGGGGCGTCCGAAGTGGGCGTGCCGGGCGGCGGGACCTCGATGGTCTTGCGCTTCACGGTCACGTCCGCGGGTGCGTCGTTCTTCGAGTCATCCGCAACGGATGGCGTCGCGGACGGCTTGTTCTCCGCCCCGCCCGAGGCTCCGAGCGCCTCCTCGAGCCGGGCGATGTTGGTCCTGGCGATGTTGGCCTGGCGGCCTCCCGGGTTCTGGGCCAGGTACTGGCGATAGTACTTGAGAGCCTGCTCCTTCTGACCCTGCGCCTTGAACGTCTCGGCCAGGCCGAGCACCGCCGGCCCGTAGGACGGGTTGATGCCGAGCGCCCTGCGGAAGTAGGTCACGGCCTGTCCATAGGAGCCCTTGTCGAGGTGGCAGTACGCGAGGCCCGACAGCGCGTCGATGTTGGACGGCGACCTCTCGAGCACCTTCTCGAACAACGCCATGGCCTCGCCGACCTTGCCGTTCTCCTGCAGTTTCCCGGCCTGGGCGAGCATGGCGTCCGCGCCGCCGCCCGTTGCGATCGGGGGTGTGGCGGCCGGCTTGGGAGCCTCGCCCGCGACGGCCGGGACAACGGGTGCGGCCACGCCCGCGTCGGCCTTGGCCGGCGCTTCCGGGGGCTTCACCTCGGCAACGCCCGAAAGGGAGAAGGCCACGGGGCGACCCGACGTGATGCGGTCCGTGAGCGCGCGCGCCCGCTCGTGCCCGGAGTTGAGCTCGCCGACCTTCTTCAAGGCCGCGAGGGCCTCGTCCTTGCGGCCGAGCGCCGCGAGCAGCCGGCCTTGCCGGTACAGGGCCCGGATGAGCGGCTCCGCCTTGACGACCCTTCCGAGCGTCGCGACGACCTCCTCGGCGGGCTTGCCGTCGTCGAGGTCGACCAGGGCGGCCACGTAGTCGGTCTCGGGGTCGATCTTCATCATGCGGCTCTTGCCCACGAGATTGCGCGCCGCCGCGAGGTCTCCGCCGAGCCGCTTGACCTCGGCCATCGCCCTGTGCGCCTCGGGCGAGTCCGGTCCGGCCTCCATGGCCTGCGCGGCCCACCTGCCCGCGTCGGCCAGCCGGTCGTCGAACTCCTTGCGCAGGCGCTCGGCCTCCTTGATGTCGGGCGCCTGGCCGTCCGCGACCGCGGTCGCCGCGTCGGTCCTGGCGTCGATCTCCGCGTCGCGCAGGTACTGGGCCCACACGGCGTACATCTCGGCGAGCGCGGCCAGGGTGGAGACGTGGTTCTCCTTGAGGGCGAGCACCTTCTGGAAATCCCGGTCGGCCTGCCGGTACGAGGCGTCGGTGTCGAGGAGGAAGTTCTCGCGGCCCTTCAGGTAGAAGGTCTCGTGGCGGTTCTCCTCCTTGGCGGAGAGGAAGCCGCCGAACAGCTTCTCCGCGGCCGGCCTCTCGAAAACGACGATGTAGGCCGCGGTCCCGACCGCGATCGCTGCGATGGCGATCGCGACCCAGCGGACGAAACGGCGGCGGGGCGGCGCGAGATCCTCGTCGAGATCGTCGTCCTCGGTCGTGGCCTTGCGCTCGGCCCAGGCCGGGCCGGGCACGTTGACGGCCCTGCCGCGCTCCCACTTGGGGTCGTGCGCGGCCGCCGGGACCTGGGACAGATCGGGCTCGGACGGAGCCACGGCCGGGGCGGGAGCCGACCTGGGCTTGCGGACGTCCGGTCTCGTCGGGTGGGGCGGGATCGCGGCCGTGGCCGGCGTTGTCAGGGACGGCCTCGCGGCCGGGGTCATGGGCGGAGGCGGGATCGTGCCGAAGGACTTCATCCCGGCGGGCTGCCCCCTGGCGGCGGACACGGATCCGATCGTGCCCGCGTTGCCGGCCGGCGACGTGCGCGGGGCCGCGAAGGGCACGTTCTTGCCGCCCGGCGGGAAGGCCGGTCCGCCGAGGGCCGAGGCGCGGATCGTGGCCGCGTGCTCGCTCGCCCCGGCGCGGGGGAAGCCGGCCGCCACGGGCGAGCCCTGTTCCGCCGTGGTCGCGGCGGCGCGGGCTTCGGCGAAGAAAGGCACCATTTCCGCGATGTCGCCGAGCCGCTTCCACGGCCCGCCCGACTTGGAGATGTGGTCGTCCTCGTGCACCTTGCCCTCGGCGATCCAACTCTGGAGCACGCCGAGGCGCTCGAACGGGAACGTGCCTCCGCCCTCCTGGCGCAGAAGCCAGGTGTCGGCGGCCTGGGCCATCCCGGCGGGCTTGAAGACCTTGAAGACGTGGCCGCACTTGGTGCACCGCACCGAGGTCCCGCCAGCGCCGACCAGGGTCTCGTCGAGCGAATATTCGACGCCGCACTTCTCGCATCTCACGTCCATGGGCGGGGATTATACCCCCCGGTGCGAGGCTTGAACAGGAATCGAGTCGCCGGAATCGAGTCGCTGATTGCGTTCGCCTGCAGGCATTTCCGGCCTGAGCAAAAGCTCGCGACAGGAGGGCCGCATGATCCGGCCCAGCTTTCCGCCGCCTGTGCGGGGCGATGGGCGTCCGAGGCGCGCTACCAAGCCCTCGGCGAGAACCCGGGCGCGTTGAGCAGCACCGCGTCCTCGCCCGACTGTCCGATCACGAATAGGCCTCGCTCTTCCGCGTACCGCGCCGCGCCGTCCGGGATCACCATCGCCCCCATCGCGCCCAAAAGCCGCCTGGACGCGAACACCGGGAAGACCAGCTTGAGCTTGCCGAGACGCTCCACATGCTCGTCCACGTCGCGCTCGCCGAGTCTGGATTTCACCTCCACGGCCACCGCGTCCGTGTCGTTCACAACGAGGAGATCCACCTGGCACGCGACGCCGTCCCGGCTCCCGCCCACGTCGCGGAGCGTCCCGTGGACCTCGATGCCGCGCTCGCGGAAGAGCCGCACGAGCCCGGGCCGCACCACGCCTTCGACGAACTCGCCGAGCCGGTTGCCGAGATGACCGATCTGGAGGTTCACCTCCTTGATCTTCCTGTCCGTCTCCATGAACCGCTGGTCAAGGCGTCTGTCCGTCTCCCGGAAGAGCTCCTTGATGTCCTCGAATGAAACCTGGTCCGTCACGCCGCGCCTCCTTTCCACACTATACCCGATCCGCGGGTCCCGTGCCCGCGTACACCTCATCGGCCGATCGGAGCGGAGAGTTGCGCAAAAAAGAACGGTTCGAAAAACGGCAAGGATATCGGGCTGATCCGTTTGGGTGGGACGCGGATCGGGACGCGGATCGGGATATGGATCGGGAGGAAGGTCCGACGGGTCTATCTCCTCGCCCGGTGGAGACGCTCGCTGAAGCCACCCTCAGCAAGGAAGCGCCGCTCGAGGGCCTGGATCTGCCGACCGAGCAGGTAGCTCGCCTGGTTGACGAGGCAGATGAGCGTGTTGGCCGCGGCTTCGGGGGGGAGCGCGCCGAAGTCGGACGGGTCCGACATGTCAGACCTGTCCGACAGGTCCGACGGCCGCCGCACGGCGAGGGCCTCCGGTGACTCCTTGTCCCATAGGCGCAGCCCGCGCTGGCGCAGGAAGTCCTCGTAGTCGAGCAGCAACTCCTCCAGGCTGGCCCGGGCCACGCCGGTCAGCTTGATCTCGGTCTTCCTGGACGTGGCCGAGGCCATGCTGCCCTCGGCGATGTTTTGCACCCCGCTGCGGGCCGCCTGGATCATCTGGTCGCGGGTCCGCGAGTACCGGTCGACGAAGCGGTTGCAGAAGATCACGGTCAGATCGTAGACGAACTGTGCGGTCTTAAAGCTGCGCAGCTTGCGGTAGCCCCCGTGGGGCTCGATGAGGCGGGTGGGCCTGGGCATGGTGGGCCTCCTTTCGAGGAGGATATCGGCCGATCAGGCGCCCGGGTTTCCGAAAAAGAGCAGTCCGACCTCGGACCGGTCCGACAGGTCCGACTTGTCCGACCCCGGTTCCGGAAATAGGCAATAGGCAGTGCCAGGCCCCTTTCGACATCTTCTCACTCTGGCTCCTTTGGGGTTCATTGAACTGCCCCCGCTAATTGGAAGGTTTCTCCTTCGGTGAGGAACCACCCGCGGTCTGCCTGTCTACGGACTGCCCGCCTACCCGCAGTTATTGAACCCGCACTTGCCATCGCCGTCCGGCTCGGACCAGTAACACCACCCGCCCCCGTTCCAGCAGTCGTCGCACTCCTCGGGCACGCAGATCTTGTCTTCCCAGCCCTGGACCGAGCGGCACTTGTGGCCATCCACGCAATCGCTATTCTCCTTGCACTTGTCCTCGCACTTGACCGGGTCTTCGCAGGCAACGACTCCCGCCAGCAGAGCCAGCGCGATCGTCATCTTCAACAATGTGGTTTTCATTTTCCCGTGCCTCCGTTCCCCTCGCTCGGCTCTTCCTCGGAAGAGCCTGTTTTATTGTCCTCCTCTGTTTCGCCCGTCCCGGCTACGTCCGACGGAGCTTCGCTCCCGGGCGTTGCCTCCGCCGACGCCGTCTTCTTGGCGAGGGCCGCCATGTCGCCCTTCTGGCGATCGCACTCGTCGATAGCCGTTTGGTAGCGCTTGTCCCAGAAGACCGAGGCCGCTTCGCCGAACACCTTGGCGGCTTGGTCGAACTCACCGGCGTGAAGGAGAACCAAGCCGTAGTCGTAGAGGAAGTGGGACTGTTCTTCCGCCTTGAGAGCGCCCTGGCCGCGGACAAGGTCAAGGTTCTGTTCCAGGATCTTCCTGGCCTCGTCCCAGCGGTTCTCTTTGATCGCGTCCACGGCCTCGTCCGCCCCTTTCGGCTCGTCGAGCTTGAACACGACGAGCCGGACCGTCTCCTCGTAGGGCGAGAACATCTGGGTGAAGGCGGTCTTGGCGTTGACAAAGACCTGCTCCGAGGACTTCCTGAACAACTTGTCGTAGGGAACTTCGATCTGTTGCTTGCCATCGACACAACTCGTCACCACGTCGGGCGAGCCATGGACCCGGCAGTGTATCACCCCGCCGAACGGCGAGCCGGCCCCGTTCAGGAAGAAGTCTTGCCTGCCCACATCCTGGCCGGCGCTGGTGACCTGGGCCAGACCGAACAGCTCCACCCTTCCGGAGACGGTTACGGCCCAGTCATAGTCGGTCACGTTGAGCTTGCCTTGCAGGGCAGCCGAGCAGCCGCACTTCTTGCCGTTCTCGAGGTCGGGCAGGCAGCCATCTCCCGCGCAGCGTTTGGACTCGGCGCTCTTGGTCTCAGTAACCACCGCGGCCACGGTCACGATGGCGTCGGCCTGGGCCTTGTCCACGAGCTGAAGCGGCGGCTTGGAGGACAGGAGGGCGTTCTTGAGAGCCTGCTCCAGCGAACGGCGGTACTCGTTCAGACGTTCTTGAGACGTCTTGCCCCCCTCTTTGCCTGAGCGATGGCCGCCCTGGGCGTCGTACTGGCAGTCCTGCGATCGTTCCCAGGCGATGTCGCCGTTCGTGACGCGGACTTCGTAGGCCACCTTGCCCATCTGGGCGAGGTAAAACTTGGGCGCGCGTTTGACCGCCACGTCCACGCTGGTGGTGGCGCAGGCCGAGGCGAGGAAGCAGAGCAGGACGGCCGCGGCCAGAAGCCGGAACGGCGTTTTCTTGGCCAGCGGCTTGGTCGTAACGCCTCGCCCTGCCACTCTGCAAACAAGACCAGCCAACCTCATCATGGTGACCTCCTTTTCCGAGTTGCTGCAGCCTTTGGGAAACACAAATATTCTTGCCCTGGCCAGGACACGCCCGATCCGTCTCTTCAAGGGATCGTCCTGACCTCTACGCGGCGGAAGGACGTGTCGTTTGGGCCGGACTTCCAGGAGATGGAGCCTGCGCCGATCATGACCGTAACGAGAGGCTCGGCTTGAGCGAGGGTGACGCTCTCCATCAAGACGTCGTCTGCGTAGAAATCAAGTTGGGTTCCATGAGTGATCATTCTCAACTTGATCCAGCGGTTCATGTAGGGCGTTCCCGAATACTTGTACAAGGTGTTCCAACTGCCGGAATCGGTGTAGGCGAAGAAATTCAGAAAGTTGGTGTCGTTGGTATCAAGCTCGACGCCCGCGACTTCCACTCCCTCGGAGGGTGGGCCGCTGAAAAGCTTGAAAGACGTTCTCCCGTATCCGCCATGATTCAGCTCAACCGAATATTCCTGATACGTTCCCGAAAACACCTGTTTGCTGTAGAAATTGGCACGGCTGCCGGGATTCGCGGTGTTATTTGCCCAGATCCTGAAATTGCCGTTCGTGTAGTCAATCGTGGTGTTCCCGATGTTGTCCCAGAGCACCCAGTTGTCGGAATAGTCTGGCGCATTGTCGAAGGTTTCGAGCAGAGCGACCGCGGACGATTTCACGAGGCGGAACCCGCCGCGACTGTCCCGTGTCCAGGGAGGACCACCGTTGCGGGCCGCGGATCGGCAATCCTTCGCGTATCCGTCGTGAGCGCTGGTTCGTATCGACCGGTCCGTTCCGGAACCGGGACCCGTGGGATCCACGACGGGCGATGACGTACTCCCGCTCGGATACATTGCGCTATACCAATCCCAGACCCACTCCCACACGTTCCCGCACATGTCATAAAGACCTCGGGCATTCGGCTCCATGCCCAATACCGGATGGGTCATCCTCCCGGAGCCCGTGTCCGAGTTGTAATAGTACCAACCGATCTGGTCGACATTTGGATCACTTTCCGTATTTGTGATGCTTCCGTCATTGCCAGGGCTCGTATAGAAAGCCATCAGGCTCCCTGCCCGGATCGAGTATTCCCACTCGCTCTCCGTGGGCAGTCGATAGCCTGGGCAGTCCTGCGGCTTTGCATACGCACCCTTGAGCGAACATATGAAGTCCGGTTGCGTGCCCGTACAGTCGAAGCACTGGGCGAGTCCTTTCTGTGCGGATAGTCGGTTCGCGTACTCAAGCGCCTCGTGCCAGCTCACGAACTCAACAGGGCAATCGTCGCCGCAATCCACGCCAGCACCGGATGGCCCGAAGTAGCTCGGATTGTAGGACATGAGCGCGCTGAACTCGCCCTGTGTAACCTCATGGGTCATCATCTTGAATCCGTGAGAGAGTTGAACGTAGTGGAGTTCCTCTCTCGTCAGCCGCCCCAATTCCGACGTGCACCCGGTCCCGCCGGGGTAGTCGCTCGGGCAGCTCCCGTCCGGCGACCCCATCCAGAAGCTTCCGGCCGGGATCGTCGCCCACTCCGAGTCAGCATCCGCTCCGCCACGGACGCAACGTGCCCCGCTTAGACCGGCAATCTTGTCGTAGAAGTACGTGTAGCCGGAGGTGAAGTCCACGCCCCACGCGCTGGAAAGATCCGGGGCGTAGGACGACGAAGACCAGTACCATTGCGACCACGCGTCCGAGAACGCTGTGGTGTCGATGGACGGATCGTCGTTGTGATCATCCACGATGGTCGCCAACTCCTTTTCGCTCGGCAAACGCCAGTCCGACTTTCCGCTCCAGGAGAGACTTTCGCAAAACGCGAGTGCTGCCTGCCATGTGTATAGTCCGAAAGACCCTGTAGTGCATGAAGACCCTGTCAGTCCGGCCGAACACCCTTGCCACTCCAGTCCCGTGGCATTGTCGACCACGACCGGGTTCGCCGCGACGCTCGTGTCTTGGATGAATCGCGCAGGATGGGTGGTTGGTTCGCCCCTGACGCAGCGCGCGTAGCCGAGGCTGGTCTTGAGGCTGCTGTCTACGTCACCGTCGGCAAAGGTCACGAACCACGCATTGGACAGGTCGTGGGCGTGGGAAGATGACGACCAGAAAGAGTTTGTCGATGTGGCTGGGAAAGCACTCGTATCTATGGCGGGGGCCTCTCGTCCATAGTCCACGATGCTCTGCAATTCGTACCAGTCTGGCAGACGCCAATCCGTGTATCCGCCCCACGACAACCCGTCGCAGTCTGAGAGCGCCGTCGCCCAGTCGCTAGTCGTGGCCGTGCCGGTACACGAAGCTCCGGTTTGTCCGCGGGAGCAGCCCTGCCACATCAACCCGGTCACGTTGTCCGTGACCACGGGGTCACTTGGTACGGTCGTGGTATCGCGCGTGAAACGCAGCGCCGCAGCGTGATTCTTGTCCCAGCCGTACTGGGCGTCCTGTCCGTAGAACGCCGCGCCGGAGGCCGGACACGCCATCGTCGCGGTGACGTTGGAGCAGGTGCGCTGGTTCGTATCGGCCAGCGGGAAGTGTGGCCCGGGCGCGTTGCAGTCAGCGGTGCCGCAACCGGGCGATTGGCATGTTCCCGAGATGCAGATGTCGTAGGAGCGGTCCGTCGGGTCGGCCGTCACGGTTTCGCAGGGCGTGAAGTCGTCCTTGCTCGCACAACTCGACGCCACGCAGATGCCCCATTTTTCGTTGCAGGTCTTTCCTGAGGCCAGGCATGGGGTATCGTCCGTGCACGGATTGTCTGTGTCGGAATCGGTGTCGCTGTCCGTGTCGCTATCGGTATCGGTATCGGTATCGGTATCGGCATCCGCACCCGAGTCGGCCCCAGCATCAATGTCACTGTCCGAGTCTGTGTCGCTGTCTGCATCGGAGTCTGTGTCCGTATCGGTATCAGCGTCCGTGTCCGAATCGGAGTCGCCATCGGTGTCGCTGTCCGTGTCACTGTCCGTGCCTGTGTCCGCGTCGGTATCAGTGTCCGAGTCTGTGTCCGTATCCGAGTCATTGTCCGAGTCGGTATCATTGTCCGAGTCCGAGTCCGTATCCGTGTCCCCGTCCGCATCCGCGTCCGACGACGTTGTTGTGTCCGTGTCCGCGCCGCTATCCGGCTCGCCCTCTTCCACGCCGTGGCAACCCAAGAGCCCCACGGCGAGCAGCACCCCTATCGCAATGTGCATCGTTCTCATTTCGTCCTCCCGATTGCCCGGCGATTGAAAGCCCCTACCTATTCAATCCACCGCCACCCCAGACTGAGAACCGCCTGCACGTCGAGGCGGTGCACGGTGCCCTCGCCCACGACCTTGAAGACGCGCCCGCCAACACCCGCCTCGACTGTCGCGTAGAGCGGACCGAGCGGCAGCTCCACGCCCACGAGCCCCAGGTAGGTGAACGCCGGCGTGCCGCGCGCCTTCCCGTCGCGGTCGTCCTCGAACATGTGCTCGTAGCCCGCGAGCAGGGCCGCGCGCAGGTCGAGCAGCTTGAGACCAAACACCCAGCCCGCGCCGAGCTGCAGGCCCACGTCGTTGTAGCCCGTGGAAAGCCCCACGTCCTCGCGCGTGGTCCATGTGAGCCGCGCGCCGGGCTCGAAGCCGCTCGGCAGCTCCATCCGGTAGTGGGCCGTTGCGCCGTACGAGGCCACTCCGCCCTTGAGCGCGAAGAGCCGCCACAGGCCTCCAACACCGATGCGGTGCGTGAGCGCGCCGGTCTCGCGGCGGAAGAGCCCGCCCTTGCTCACCGACTCCTCGAGCTTCACGCTCGCGAAGTCCCGGGCCAAGAGATCGGTCCGCCCTCCGGCCTCGACGCGCGCCACGGCCTCGCGCACGGTCCCGTCCGGAGACACGAGGCACGCCACGTACGTGCCGGGCGACACGGCCACGAGCGCGGGTTTCCCGGCCGTCACCTCGGACTCGGCCACGATGGACTCGGCTTTGGCGTCGAGCACGAGCAGCCTCCCGGGCGCGTCGCCCGTCACGGAGAGCAGGGAGCCCGATCTCTCGGTGCTGGTGAGCACCACCTCGCCGCGTCCCTGGAGCGCGAAGTCGTACATGGGGTGCTGGCCGCCGGCCGCGGTGCGGCTCGTGCGCGCGAGCGTCCGCGCGTAGGCGTAACGGTAGGCCTCGGTGAGGGTCACGCGGCCATCGCCCGACTCGTCGCCCGCGCCGCGCAGGGCCGACACCAGGAAATGGGTGAACACGGCGCCGCGGATCTCGGCCGACTCCTGGCTGAGCTCGTCCCCGGCGCTCGACGTGACGATGGCGTAGCCGCGCGAGTTGATCTCGTCCGTGACGCGGATGTCGAAGGCGGGTCCGCGGCGGCCGCCCTTGAGCGCGATGAGCCGGCCGCTCTCGCACGAGTCCACGAACGCCACGCGCACGTCCGCGGCCGAGGAGCGCAGCGCCTCGGAGAGCTTTGAGAACGGCAGGGAGCTGCGACCGAGCTCGAGCACGTCGCCCTCGGCGTGGCCCGAGTAGTAGATGAGGAGCATGGTCTTCTCGCCCGCGCGTGCCTGATCCTTGAGCCTCTTCTCGGTCGCGCGCAGCGCCGCGAGCGCCCCATCCGCGTCCCCTCCTTCGAGGACCGTCACGTCGACCGGGGCGAACCCGCCCAGGTCCGAGAGCACCGCGCCCATCTTGCGCGCGTCCTGCTCGGCGAAGCGCAGGGCCTCGGACGGATCGTGGCCCTCGTTGTTGCCGATGAGCACCGCGTACTTGCGCGTGGCCGCCCCTGCCGGGAGCGCAGCGAAGAGCACCGCGCCGATACCGATGACGATCCACGCTCTCACGGGGAGCCTCCGGGCGTCCTGGCCACGCGCAGCACGCCGACCTTGAAGCCCGGGCCCAGGCTCAAGGCTCCTTGCGCGGCGCCCTCGCGGAACGCGCGGCGCACCCGCTCCTCCACCTCGCCCCGCGCGAACCGCTTCACGGAAAAGACGACCACGATGTATTCGTCGCCCACGAAGCCGTCGAGGATGATGGAATCAGGCAGCTCGTGGCGGCCCGCGCCCCGGAGCGCCATGGGCGAGGGCTCCGCGGCCGCGTCCTTGTCCGGATAGAAGGGAGAGACCCGGCCCGTGGCGTCCACCGAAAACACGGACACGTAGCCGCCACGGCTCGTGAACACCACGAACCTGAGCGCGTCATTCTTGGCGAGCCGCGCGCCGGGCTCCACGCGGAACTGGCGATCCCCGCGCTTGGCCACCACCTCGAACGCCATCACGCCCTTGTACCGGACGACAGGCTCGGGGGCTCTTGCCCACGGGATCGCGAACGCGATTGCGGCAAGCGCCGCTGCCAGGCCAGCCGCCGCGAGCCACCTGTGCTTCGTGCCCGCTCTGCGTTCGGCAGCGACCCTGTCTCGGAGCCGGGCGAGGTGATCGTCCTCGCGGGCGAGATAGGCGTCCGCGTTCTTCCGAAGGTCTTCGAGCGCGTGGGCGCACGACTCGCAGGCTTCGATGTGGCGCGCCACATCGTGTGCGCGATCCGGGGCGAGGTCGCTTGTGACGAGGCGGGCAAGGACGAGCCGTGACGGGTGCTCAGCCATCTTCGTTCCCCGAGAAGAGCTCGGCCGCGCGGCGCCGCAGGGCCGCGAGCCTCTTGACCACGGCGCGCCGCGAGATGCCCAGGTGCGAGGCGATCTCGCCCTGGTCCATCTGCGAGATGCAGTGCGCCACCAGGATCTCCATGCCGCGTCCGTCCATCTCGCAGGCGAGGTTCTCGAGAGTCCGGCGCGCGTGGAGCAGGCCGATCGGATCCGGGAAGCCGCCGCCGTCATCCGCGGGAACCGCCGCCAGACGGGCGTCGCGACGCTTGCGTGCCCGGATCGATTTGAGACACGCGTTGGTGGCGATGCGGTAGAGCCACGGCAAATGGCTCTCGCCGTAGCGGAACGACGGCAGCGCCTTGAAGGCGCTCACGAAGGTCTCCTGCACGGCGTCCTCGGCCTCCACGGCGTTCCTGAGGATGCGCAGGCAGTGATCGAAGATCACTCCGCCGTAGCGGCGGTGCAGCCCCTCGATCGTCTGCGCGCGCTCTTCCACTCTCCTCGAGAGGATCAATCCCGCTCGCCCCTTCCGTGGGAACCCACCCCCGCCGTCTTCGAAGCGGCTCACAGCCCCAGGCGGCGGCGCAGCTCCAGGTGATCCTTGCTGAACACGAACGCCATGAGCCTGCCGGCGCCGGGCAGCGTGGCGAGGCCTGCGTCCGGGCTCGCGGCGCAGGCGCGCAGGCCCGCCAAGGCCCCGGTCATGGAGCCCGCGGCCATGAACCCGGCCCGGTGACCGACGGCCGCCATCTGCTCCACGAGATCCGAACGCTCGAGGGCCGAGGCGCAATCGAAGCCGAAGGGCTGGATGTGCTCGAGGACGCGCGCGGGTATGGCCTCCTTGAGCTGCGCGGCCATGGCATCGACGGCGCGCGGATCGGCGCCCCTCATCACGAACGACGGGATGGACAGGCGCACGAGCCCCGCAATGAGCGCATGCAGACTGTCCTCGGGCAGCACCGTGCCGAGCGCCACGCCCATGCGCAGCATCTGCAGCGCGCCTGCCGCGGCGAAGCGATGCACCGCCGGATCGACCGAGCGCGACACGGCCTCGGGCACGATGACCGCCGCGGGCGATCCGGGCAGCATCTTCACGCCGCGCGCGGCGGCGTCGACGAAGGCCGAAGGCTCCTGCAGGCCGAAGGACG
>JAQTNF010000089.1 GCA_028713995.1 Deltaproteobacteria bacterium
CGGCCCACCTGCCGTTGATCTTGCCGAGGCCGTCGATGACGCCGGTGGTGCCCTCCTCGTTGGCCTTGGGATCGTAGAGCGTGTGCAGGGGGCAGAAGGTTCCCTTGTCCACCAGATAGTCGAGCCGCTGCCAGGCCGTGAGCTGGCCCTCCTTGTTGAGATCCGCGGCGGGCCGGCCCGCGCTCTTCACGCGCTCGACCTCGGCGGCCAGGATCTTCTCGACCTCGCGGATGCGCATGACGCTGTCCGCGCTCCCCTCGACGAACTTGGGGGTCAACGCCTTGCCGATGGTGTCCATCTTTTCGAAATAGGCTCTCATGCGATTTGCCTCCCTGTGGTGGAACGACTCAAAAAGCTCGCCGCTCCCTATATCAACCGCTCGGCAGGGGTTCAAGCGAAACGGAACGCCGAAACGGAACGCCGAAACGGAACGCCGCGGATTTGTGGTGCGTCGTGCCGGTCTCGGCTATGATTTCCGCATGACGCGCACGAACGCAATCGTCGCGCTCGCGCTCGCGCTCGGCGCCCTCCACGCGGGCTGCAGCAAACGCCAGATCATCCCGGGCGCACTGGCCGGGGTTGGCGCGGCGACCCTGGTGGGCGGCGTAAGCTACAGGGCGACACTCCCGGAGAACGACTCCGAAGGCCTGCTCGGCCGCACGCCCAAGGAGCAGGCCGTCACGGCGTCGCTCGTCTTCACCGGCGCGGCCCTCGTCGCGGCGGGCATCATCTGGTCCGTGACCACGCCCGTGTGCGAGACCGACACGGACTGCTGGACCAACGACCGTTGCGACAAGGCCGCCTCGACGTGCGTGCCGCGCCAGGACCTCATGCCCCAGCTCCGCGACCGGCCCACGGCACCGGCAAAGCCCGCCTCGCTCGTCCTCCCCCCGGTCGACCACGGGGCGCACACGCTCACCCTCTCCGTCTTCGCCATGTGACGGGCATGCCCGAGCCGAGGCCACTCGTCCTGTCCGTGTCGCGGCGCACCGATCTGCCGGGATTCCACGCCGAGGAATGCGCGGCGCGCATCCGACGCAGGATCGCTGGACTGCGCACGCGCTCCTTGTACGGCGTGGTCTTCTGGACGCGGCACGCACGCCCGTTCCTGCCCGGCGGCGCGCTCCACACGCTCGTGAAGCGCGAGCTTTCGAACCCGATCGTGAACCTGACCGTCACCGGGCAAGGTGGCGGGCTTCTTGAGCCCGGCGCGCCGCGAACGGACGAGATCCTGAACGTGTTGCCGGATCTCGTGGACGCGCTTCACGGGGAGCCGTGGCGCATCCGGTGGCGTTTCGATCCCCTCCTGGCCGGTCACTCGTCGATCGACGAGTTCGCGCACATCGCCTCGGCCACGGCCGCCGTCGGCGTTCCCACATGCACCTTCTCGTTCCCGGCCTACAGGAGCCTGAAAGGCGATCTCACGGCCGCGTTCGACGAAGCCGGCATCCCGCCCTGGCGCGAGGCGGACAAGCCCGCGTTCCTCGCCCGCATGGCCGAGATCGCGACGCCGCTCGGGATCGCGCTGCTTTCGTGCGCGCAGCCCGCAAATCTGGCCCTGCACCCGGCCGTCCGGCCCGCGCAATGCATCCCGCGCGACGTGCTGGAACGCGGCCACCCCTCGGGCCTGCTCCTCGATCTCGGCCGGGACCGCTCGCAACGCGCGCATTGCCTGTGCGTGGAGAGCGAGGACATCGGCGTGTACGAGACCGACCGGTGCAAAGGCGGGTGCGCCTACTGCTACTCCAAGGCCGGCGGGCCGACCTGACTCACCAGGGCCAGTCGCAGTTGATGGGGACGTCGCTTGGAATGCCGTCGGGCGGGAACGCGACATCCGGGTTGGGCAGGCAGAAGTTTCCGGGGTATGAGTCCTTCACATAGTAGATCGGCCGGCACTCGTAGCCGTCTTCCTGGCGGCAATCCGCGTCCGAGTAGCAGTGCGAGATGTAGATGAGGTACACGCCGTACGCGCCCACGCATTGAATCTTGCTCGCCGGGCTCTCGCGCTCCTCGTCGCAGCACGCCGTGCAGTAGCCCTTGGGCGCGTAAATCATCGGTGGATCGAGGATGCTGTGGATGCAGCGGCGCCTGTCCGCCTTGTCGTCGAGGTAGTCGGTGCAGTCCTCGTTCGTGTTGCACGCTGCGCCGAAGCCCTCCCATCCGAGCGGCAGGTTGCGCCCCCGATCGAACGACGAGTCCGAGTCCGAGTCCGAATCCGAGTCCGAGTCGGAATCGACGTCCGCGGCTGTGCCAGGCGAGCCGTCGCCCACGTAGTCGTCGAGGGTTTTCCTGGGCTCGTCCCAGCAGCCCACAACGAGCACCGAAAAGAACGCCATCGGCAGGAACGAACGAGTCATCTCAAGTCCTCACAAAACAACGGGCGGGACAGCTCACACCGTCCCGCCCGCGCCTTTTCGTCACGGGAGCGCCTGCGCGCGCCCGTCATTCGCGATCACTTGCCTCCGTCTCCCGCGTCCACGGCTGCGTCCGGGCCGGCGTCGGGCACAACGTCCGTGTCCCATGCCCAGTGGCCGGTCGGACCCGATGTCGTCTTGTCGAGGCAGTACCCATCCGCCTGCTCCTCGCCCGTGGCCGGATTGCGGCACGTCATTCCCTGGCCCCAGCTCACGAGAGAGCTGCCACCGAGCTTGCTGCCGAAGTAGGCGTCGCAGGTGACGCAGGTCTCCGTGTCGTCGCACGTGGATGCAATTGTCATCGAACCGCCGTTGTAGGTCTGGCACTTCGCCGCGATGCCCGCCGTGACGTACGAGCAGATCGGGCCGGCCGAGACGCTGATGAACTTCTGGGCGGGGATGCCCCCTTCCGCGAAGATTGGGAGGATATAGGCGCTCTGATCGTAACAGTCGTAATCGCCGTTCTGGTCGAGCACCTTGTCTGTGCCCCACGCCGGCTGGCGGCAGGTGAACGACGGGTTGCTGTCGTCCGGCAGGCAGCGCCGGAAGCAGAGGCCGCCGCCGTTGAAGCCCATCGCGCACTCGCCGAACATGGTGCAGCCGTACCGATCTTGGATCTCCGTCTCCTGCGAACCTGAGCTGTTGGCGGCCGACGGGTTTCCTGCGCCGCAGCCCTGCCTGGCGCACATGCCGTTGCGCGGAACGGCCTTCTGGAAATCGGTGGTGTCGGAATCCTGGTCCTCATCGGACAGAGTCTCGCTAAAGCACACCATGTTGTCGCCGCAATCCGACGTGGTCTTGCAGGGATCACCGATCTTGGCGTCGGCGTCACCCTTCCAGGAGCAACGGCCCGTGGCCGTGTCGCAGGTGCCGTTGAACACGCAGTACTTGACGCCGGTGCCGTCGTCCTGGCACGTCTCGCCGTTGGCCGTGTCGCACACCGTCTCGTCGTCGGTGCACTCTATGGTGGCCACGCCGCAGCCGGTGTCATCCTGGCACCCGGGCAGGAGACAGGTTGAGAACTGGGCCTCGAACGACCAGGACTGCGGGTCGCACTTGATGTAGCTGGCCTTGCACTCGTTTCCGGACGTGCTGGGAACGCACTTCTCGACGCAAAGGCCGTACCCCGCCGCGTCGTCGTCCGTGTTGCCCGTCAGGCCGGAAATATCCATGCACACGACCCCGTCCATGTTGCAGCCATCCACCATGTTCGCCTCGGTGGCGAACACGCACGTCTTGGTGCAGACGCCGCCCTGCGCATTGGCCCACGAGAAGCACTGGGCATCGGATGCGCCGGTCAGTTCGGGACAGGGATCCACCCCGCCGTCGGGCGCGGGCTCGCAGGGGGTTCCCACCCAGTCCCCTTCACCGGTCGAGGTGGTCGTGTCCGTGTCCGTCCCAGTTCCCGAATCGTTCGCGCCGTCGGGTCCGCCGTCCCCGCTCGAGCTGTCGTCGTCACCGCACCCCGCCAGCATGCCCAGGGCCAGCATGGCGGCAAGCACAATCATCAGCTTTCTGAAGTCCATCGTATTCCTCCTCCTTTTCCCCAATGAATGGGTACTGTTCTTGCTTTGTTGATACTCTTCTGACATGAGCGTTTTAAAGTTCATACAAATTTAACATAATCGTGTCAACGCCACAGGGAAAAACGAGCGTGCAACCCTTTCTCGACCGGGATTGTTCTTTGTCCTTGATCGATATCATCATTTTTGCACGGTCGCCGGTTCGCGGCGCGGTCAAGCAGCGCCTGGCCGCGACCGTCGGCGAGAGAGCCGCCCTGGCCGTGCACCGCAAGCTGCTGCGCCACACGCTGCGCACGGCCGTGCGCGCCCGCGGCCTGCGACCGGATCTCCGGCCCGTCCTTTGGCACCTGGGCCCGCGCCCGGACCGGGATCTGCCGGCCGGCTTCCCGGGCCGGACCGAAGCCCAGCCCTTTGCTGACATGGCCTCGAACCTGGCCGCGTCCGTGGCGAGGCCCGCTCTCGAGGGCCGCCGCGGCGTCATCGTGGTGGGCTCGGACCACCCGGGCCTGACCGCGGATCACCTGCTCGCCATGGCCGGCATCCTCGACCGCGTGCCGGTGGCCGTCGGTCCGGCCGAGGACGGCGGCTTCTGGGCCGTGGGAACGCTCGTCCCGCTGGATCACGTCATGTGCAAGGTTCCTCTCGGCGCGGCCGACACCCGGCTCCACCTCACGAACGTCCTCGAGCGTCTGGGGCTCGCGTACGGGCTCGGGCCGACCCTGTGGGACGTGGACACGGCCGCAGACCTCGAACGCTGGGGAAAAGAGCTCCGCCTGCCCCGCGAATAGATCCCTTGCGCGGCTCGTGCGTCTCCATTCCCGAACGCCATGCGCTTCGAGAAACAGGAGGGAGCCATGCAACCCAGGAATTTCGCCGCTTTCGCCCTTGCCGCCGCGCTCGTGCCGGCCCTGTGGAGCTGCACGGCCGAGGCCGGGACCGGCAACCGGAACGTGTCCCCGGGCGGGGAGTTCAGCTTCAGGCTCGAATCGGACGGCCGCACGCTGCCTACTTACGATCATGGTGGATACACTTACGTGGAGGGGATACGCGGCGCGAGGTACGCCATCCGCGTGTTCAACCACACGGGAGAGCGGGTGGAGGCCGTGCTCACGGTCGACGGCAGGGACGTGGTGAGCGGACGGCGCGGCAACTTCCGGACGCAACGCGGCTACATCATCGATCCGTACGGTTCTGTTCTCATCGATGGCTTCCGCACCTCGCTGCGCGGCGTGGCGGCGTTCCGGTTCACGGACGTGCCGGATTCCTATGCCGCGCGCATGGGAGACGCCACGGACGTCGGGCTCGTGGGGGTGGCGGTGTTCAAGGAGCGCACCTACCGGCCGAGGCCGCCCATCGTATACGACCGCGACGACCGCCGGCTCGGGGGCGATCTGGGCACGGGCTACGGTCGCGCCCCGGCCAAGTCCGCGCCTTCGGGCGAGAGCCGCGCAGCGGACGCGCCCGGGCCGTGCTGCCCCGAGGCCGAGAGCCAGGGCAACATCGGAACCGGCTGGGGCGAGGAGACCTGGTCGCCCGCCTCGGAGGTGCCGTTCGCGCGCCGCGGCTCCTATCCGGACGCCCTGCTCGCGGTTCAGTACGATGATTACGAAGGACTGGTGGCCCGCGGCGTGCTGCCCCGTCCGTGGCCCGCGCCGCGGCCGTGGGTTTCCCCGCGCCCGCACCCCTTCCCCGAGTCTCCGGATCCCAGGTTCGCGGCTCCCCCTCCGTGGATGCCCGAGTGAGCCCCGATCACCCCTCCCGACCTTCCACGCTCCTGGCATATGTTGGGAGTGCCGTGGGGAATGAGATTGGGGCAGTGGCGGGAAGTGGAGCGGCGCAGGGCGGACTCACTTCTCACTTGACCCCTGATCGGCGCGCCGCTTCGCTACGACGATCGCCTGGCGCGGCCCGAACCCCAGCCCGTCGAGCAGGCCGTCGAGCAGGCGCACGGCCGCGTAAGGCAGGAGCGACAGCATGACGAGGCGCAGTCCGTCGACGAGCGGACCGATCACGGGCCAATCGCGCCGGCTCGGAATGGTGAGCAGCTTCCACAGATGCCCGTTGATCTGCATGCTTCCCTCGGCCAGCACGATTTCGAACCCGGCGTCCAGCACCTTTTCCTGGATCGATTGCAGCGAATAGTTGCGCTGGTGATATCTGATGTAACCCGGCTCCTCGATCGGCACGAACAACACGAGATGGCCGCGGGCGGCCAGGCGCGAATGCAGCGCATGCAAAAGCGCGGCATCGTCGTAGACGTGCTCAATGGCATGGGACGACAGTATCAGGTCGAACTCCTCGTCGAAGATATCACTGAAATCGCGTTCCGGGACCGTCGCGAACTCGGCCTCGACGAAGCGATCGAAGCGCGGATCCTCCCGGGCCGCGGCCACCGCCGAAGGCGAGACGTCGACCCCTCGCAACCGGGCGCTCGCCGGAAACGTCGCGAGCAACTCCCCCCGGCCGAAACCGAAATCGAGCACCCGCGCTCCATCACAGTCGATCCGCATCTCCTTCAGCATCTCTTGCAACCGGCGACAACGATAGCGCACGTCAAACCGAAATATCCGCCTGACGAGGTCGTTCCCCCCGTAGAAGTTCTTGTAGCGCTCGAGTTGGGTGCACATTGCGCTTTTGTCATCCGCAAGACGCATGCCAACACCGATACGCCCGATTCCTTGACAAGAGGCGGCGGGACATGTGGCGGAGGAACCACACCGTTGCGGAATGTGTCGCTTCGCCGCCACAGCCGAACTGTAGACGAACTCTCAGGGTCAGGACCCATCACATGTCATATGGGATTCGCTGAAATGAAAACGGTTTGAGTTCATCGATATGCCAGGTTTGTTGAGGAAGCGATCGCAGGTCATTCCATTGGGGGGCGTTTGGGGTCAAGACCCACCACTTGACACATGGGCATCGATCGAGTATCGCATCCGCATGCTGAGGAAGCAACGCATCGACTTCGAGGGTAGTGTCTCAGTTTCAAAAAGAGGGATGCGATGAAAACTAGGCGACAGTCCAGGAATTTGATCCGGCGCTCGCGGCCCTGGTACGGCTCAAGATGCCATGCCGATGAAAAAAGAAGACACGGATCTTCTAGTCCGACACGCAGCGGCAACCTCAGAGAAGGAACACCTCTGCCCGGTATGCGGAAACAAGGACTGGGACGCGGACGGACCCTACTCATTAACAAAACTGAGCGACGCGAGCCGACCCCTGCAACCCTCTCTTCGCGTGCTCCTGCCCGTCGCCGTTCTCCGTTGCCCGATCTGCCAGTATGTCGAGATGTTCGCTTGGCTCCCAATCCAAGAGTGGGGCAAGAGGAATGCTTAGGGTCGATTACGATCAACTTGCCCGTTTGCCCCAAGTTCAAGCGACACTTGCTGTTGACTTTCGGGTGGTCGATATGACCCCCGAGGCGGCAAAGGCTTGGGTAGACGTGGAATGCGCGAAGCGGGATACCGTTGTCGTCCCAGCGAAGCAGCACACCTACAGAACCGCGATGGTGATACTTGCCCTTGTTGGTCTTCCTTTAGAAAAACTGATCGGCATTCCAGATGGTCTCATTCTGGCGTCCATCGTGACGTTCGGCGGTGTGTGGGGGACAATCGAGATTATTAGGGCGGCTAGGGAGAAACACTCGCACTCACCCCAATAGTCCAACCAGTTCTTCGATGCTCCAAACGTGGTCGGAGATCCCAGCTTCCATCGCGGGCGTGCAGCGCAGGGTCTTGTGAATCCGGCAGAAGTTGTAGTGCATGAAGTGGAGCGAGATCGCCGCCATGTGGTTCTCGACCTTCTTGGAGAAGGCGTTGGTAAGGCGCGTAAACCGGCGCATCGACATCCTCATGGTGAGGTTCTGGCGCTCCACGTAGCTCGTGGAGATGTGCGACGGGTCCGGGTGGCCGTTGATAACGTCCTTCTCGGTGCCCGTACAGATCGGCGGGCTGTAGCGCCTAGCGGCCATCGGGTCTGAACCGTAGAGCTTTACGAGCACCGCATAGTCGATCTCGGAACCGAACGCGTCCTCGACGGCTTGCAGGTAAGGCTTGTGACCGTCGCTGGTAAGCTGAACGCGATTCGTCAGGCGCGAAGCCAGATCCGAGATGAACTCTGCGGCGTCCTCGGCGTTTCTCCTTCCGACGTGCCAGCACGGAACGAGTTTCGTGTCCGCGTCGATAGCCGTCCATGTCCACACGTCCCCGATCCCGAACTCGCCTTGGCGCTCCTCGGGGACGTTCTTCGCCTTCGCCCCGACGAAGGACCAAATCTCATCGACCTGAACGCGCTTCGTAGTCAGGCCGCGAAGGTTCTCATCCTGGTAGTCCTGGCAGGCTGCCCCGAGGTCAACGAGGAGCTTTGTCACAGTGTTGATCGACACGTCGCACATACGGGACGTGGAGCGGAGGCTGTTGCCCTCGACCAAGGCCGAAACGATCTGGACGCGCTTCTCTTTTGGCAACCTGTTCATAATGACAATATACATCTCCGCTCAAGCATTGTCAAGCATTAAAAATCAGTTTGAAAGAAAATAGATGGCACCGCCATTCTCCCCTCAGAACAACAGGGGAGTGGCAAAAGACCCCCACCCGTGAGGCATTCACGGGCCGGGATCAAGGCTCGTTCGGTTGTCGCCCGTTGGAGTTAGCCACTCCTACCTACGGGCTCTCGATTACCGGCAGAATCTCAACCACGATGTCGAGAAGCCGCCCGAGACGAAGGGCAAACCTTGCCCAAGGACGTCTACCTCTCATGGTCCACCTGTTCCTTTCCTAGACCCCTTCGCGGGGGTCGTTCGCCGCATCTGGCCACTATGATGCGTTTTGCTTGAACAGGTGGGGGCGACCGTGGTAGGATTGCTCATCGTGTGAGTGTCCTACCCGCACCACCTGGAAGCCTCAGAGTTGCCGCTCTGAGGCTTTCGCATTTCTAGGGCGCATCATTTCCACGCGCCGCCCTGAAGCGATAGAGCCAATTCTTCCCTTCGCGTTCAGCCTCTAGCCATGAGCGTTTCTTCTTGATGCTCCGCGTCAAAGTGTTCGAGACAAGCGTCGTCAGGTTCTCCTTCTCCGCGTAGACCGGGAACATCTTGATAACCAGTTCCGCGATCTGCGAGGACTTCAACCACGGTCCACGGTTCGCCTCTCCGACGCGCATCACGACTTCCAGAAAATTCTTGGGCTCGTCATCGGAAGCGGCTTGCTCGATGCTCGCAGCGGGCACCATGGTGCCGTTCGTGGTGCTGCGTCCCTCAGACCCGAAGCAACTCAGAAGATCGTCGTAGATCACTAGACGCCTTTTCAGGTCTTCGATCTGTGCGGCGACCTCTGCGCGCTTCTTTCTCACAATCTCTCTTTCCGTTGCCATCTCTCAGACCTCCCTAGAAACACTTTAGGCCACTTGCCATTCCTCTGTCAAGAACATGATCCCACTTCTTGCCAGCGGGGTTTATTGCGCGTTTGACGAGAGGATTTGGAGGGGCAGAGATGGACCGTGCATGTAGGACTCTCCTTGGATATGATGAACCATCACGCGCGGGAGGGAGACGATGCGCAAAAACCAGACGACAGCGATTCCGTCATTCAAAGACATCATGAGGCCCGCGCTGCAAGCCCTCATCGAAAGCGGCGGCTCTGCCTCCAACCAGGAACTTCTTGATCGGGTTGTTCAGATCATGGGTCTCTCTGAAGAGGTGCAAGCGACACTCCATCTTCAAGGGCCATACACGGAAGTCGGCTACCGACTGGCATGGGCCAAGACCTATCTCAAGGCGGTTGGCGCTCTCGACAACAGCAAGCGGGGGATATGGAGCATCACGGCTACCGGGAGAACGCTTACCGATTCCGAGATCGCGGGAATCCCCGCCAAGGTGCGCGGGGCTTTACATCGTCGCCCCAAGCACGAAGAGGAGTTGATTGAGGAAGCGGAGGAAGATGTTGCCCACGAAGGGCACTGGAAAGACAAGCTGCTCGCCCTTCTGAAAGAGATGCCCGCCGCCGGGTTCGAGCGTCTTGCGCAGCGCATCCTCCGCGAGTCTGGTTTTGTGAAGGTCGATGTTACCGGAAGATCCGGGGACGGAGGGATCGATGGTGTCGGCGTCCTTCGCCTCACCCTGATCTCGTTTCAGGTGTTCTTCCAGTGCAAGCGGTATAAGGACATTGTTGGCCCTGGGGTCATACGCGACTTCCGAGGAGCGATGGTCGGAAGGACGGACAAGGGGCTCGTCATCACCACCGGACGGTTCACGCCAGAGGCCACGAAAGAGGCGGGGCGCGATGGCGCTCCCCCGGTTGAGTTGATCGACGGGGATCTGCTCTGCGACTTGTTGAAAACGTTGAACCTGGGAGTGAAGACGGAGCTTGTGGAGCACGTGTCCATTCAAGAGGAATTCTTCGCCAGCATCTAGCTCTCGTTCCGGTTCCCCCATCGTGCTTGTGCGGCTTTCTTGGCGATGGCCTTGCGCCGCTTGGCCGACAACTTCGCCGCCCTAGCAGGACCTCCCTTCTTGCCCCCCAGGCGTCCCAGGGCGACCGCTGCCGGGTTCTTCCCGTCGTCCTCGGGCTCGGGTTCCTCGGATGGTACGTCGGGCTCCTCGGGCGGCGGGGCGTCCTCTATGGCCTCGGCCACGATGGAGGCGGCAAGCTGGTTTAGGTCCCGCTTCGGCTTCCTGGCCTTTGCTTGAGCGTTCATGCTTGCAAGATAGCGCGTCCGGGGAGCGAAGGCAATGGCGCTCCGATTTCAAACTGAGACACTACCACTTCGAGGGAGCTTGGCACCACGTCATGGAACGCTGCGCCAGACGCGTTCCGGCTTTTACGTGTCATCTGGCGGGTCTTGCCCCCCAATGCCTCGCGGCCGTCCAACCTGGGGGGCTTCGCGCTCGTCATGGGCTGCTCGTGGTCGGCACCGTGAAGGAAGTTTTTTTCGGTTGAAAGGCGCTCTTCGCGCAACTCATCGGGTGATGCGCAAGCAAAGCCTCAAGCTGGCCCTCGTGGGGCCCGACCAGCAGGAGAACCTGGCGCTCGCGTACCTGGCGAGCGCGGCCGAGGCCGCGGGACATGCCGCCACCCTGGTGCGCTTCAACGGCCGGGCCGACACGGACGCCTGCTGCGACGCGCTCAATAGGCTCGCGCCCGACGTGGTGGGGGTGGGCATCGCGTTCCAATACGCCATCGACGACTCCCTCGGCCTCGTCGCGGCCTTGCGGCGGCGCGGCTTTCGCGGCCACGTCACCTGCGGCGGGCACGTGCCCACGTTCTGCTACCGGGAGCTTCTCGCGGAGGCGCCCGGCATCGACACCGCGGTGCGCCACGAGGGGGAGGAGACGCTCGTCGAGCTGCTCGGGCTCCTCGCCGAGGGCCGGCCCGTTCGCGGCATCGCCGGGCTCGTGTGGCGCGAGGGCGAAGCGGCGGTCGCGGGCCCGGCGCGGCCTCTCCCGGCCGACCTGGATCGCCTCGAACCGCCCAAGCGGCCGGCGCTGCCCATGACCGTGGGCGGGGTGCCGATCGCGTTCCTCATCACGGCGCGCGGGTGCGTGGGCGAATGCAACTACTGCTCCATCCGGGCCTTCGGCCGCGACGCGGGCGGCGCTCCTCTGCGCCTGCGCGATCCCGAGGCCGTGGCCGACGAGGCCTTTGCGCTCTACCGCGACAAGCGGGTGCGCGTGCTCTTCGTGCAGGACGACCTCTTCATCCTGCCGTCGGAAGGAAAGACGGTCGATCGCGTGGAGCGCCTCGGCCGGGCCATGCGCGATCGCGGCATGGGTCGCGCCGCGTTCTGGGTGAAGGGCCGGCCCGAGTCGATCACGCCGCGCGTTCTCGAGGCGATCCGCGAGATGGGCGCCATCCACGTGTTCCTCGGCGTGGAGAACGCCTCGGCCGCGCGCCTCGAGTACCTCGGCCGCACGCATCGTCCCGAGGACAACGCGCGCGCCATCGCCTTGTGCCGCGAGCACGGCGTGAGGCCGTCGTTCAACCTCATGATGTTCGACCCGGACGCCGCGCTCGGCGACGTGGCGACCACGATCGACTTCGCGTCCGCGAACGTCGATCTGCCGTGGAACGCGTGCCGCACCGAGATCTACTCCGGCACGCGGCTTCTCAAGCGGCTGCGCGCGGAAGGAAGACTCGAGGGCGATTATCGCAGCTACGGATACACCATGCGGGATCTGAACGCCGAGATCATGTTCCGGATCATGCGCGTGTCCTTCCACGAGCGGGCCTTTGCCTTCGACGGCCTGCTCAACCGGCTCATCAGCCTGTCGTTCGCGCGGCAGGTGCACGAGCGCTTCTTCCCCGGGCCGATCACGCAAGTCTTCTCCCGCGACGTGGACGCGCTCATTGCAGAGGTCCATTGCGACACCGTGGACGAGATGCGGCGCACGCTCGACTTCGCCTCCCGGGCCGACCCTTCCGACTCCGAGGGAGTGCGCGCCTTTGCGGTCGAGGCTGCGCTCGCCATGAACGCGCGCGCCTTGCCGTGGAACGAGCGCTTCGAGCGCCTGTGGGGCCGCTTGAGCTCGCGCGGCGCGGCGCTGTTCGCCGCACAGGGTGGCGGACGCGAACGGGCCTGTTGACAGGGCGAACAGGCCTGTCTATGTTTTCCATGAGTGAGGGGGAGGCAGGAGATCGTGATGGCGAACGAGACGGAGATCGGCGCGTTCGAGGCCAAGGCACGGCTCTCGGAGCTGCTGCGCGGCGTGGTCCGGGGCAGGGCCTACCTCATCACGCGGCGCGGCAAGCCCGTGGCGCGGCTCCTGCCGGTGGAGGAGCCGGTGGAGGACGGGCTCGAGGCGCTCCTCGGCGAGCTGCACTCCATCCGATCGAGGGTGAAAGGGAAGGCGAGCATCGGGGAGCTCATCGCGGACGGGAGGCGGCGATGACCGGCTGGGCGATGGACGCGTCCCTCGCGCTCGCCTGGGCGCTGCCGGACGAGCGCGTCGATGCTGCCGACGCATTCTTCCGGCGGATGGCCGTCGACGACGTGCGCGTGCCGGCCGTGTTCTGGTACGAGATCGCCAACGCGATCGCGGTCTCGGCGAGGCGCAGACGCATCGCCCTGGCCGACGCGCGGCGGCTCCTCGACGTATTCTCGCGGCTCCCCGTCAAGACCGACGCTCAGATCGGCCAGCCGTCGCTCGTTCCGCTCGGGGCAACGGCCCGGGCCCACGACCTGTCCTCATACGACGCGGCCTACCTCGAGCTCGCGGCCCGTCGCGGCCTCGGTCTCGCCACGCTCGACGACAGGCTCGCCGCCGCGGCGAAGCGGGCCGGGATAGAGGTCTTCCGCCCCGGCGCTCGGTGACCGCCGATCGTCGCTGCCCCCTGGCCGTTTGCCCGGTTCTCGCCTATGATCGCCCGCGCCATCGAGCGAAAGGAGCCGGATCATGCGTGCATGCCTTTGGATCGCGATCGCGGTCGCGCTGGCCGCGGCGGCGTGCGGAAACAGCGCGGAAGAGGAGCAGAAGATGGGGGCCGCTTCGGCCGCGGCCCACGAGGCCAGGACGCGAATCCGCGAAGCCCAGGCCAAAAGGGCGGCGATGAGGAGGGAGATGAACAGGAAGCTCGCGAAGTTCGCGCCCACGGAGATCGGGGTGGACGAGGCCAGGATCCCGACCAGGCTCCGGCCCGTCATCAAGAAGCTCGTCGAGGCCGCGCGCCTCATGGACAAGCTGTTCCTCGTCCAGGTGGCCAAGGAGAACCCGGCGTGGCGCGAGGAGATCGCAAAGGACGCACACCTCGGCGCGACTCTGCGGTACTTCGACATCATGCACGGGCCCTGGGACCGGCTCGACGAGAACAGGCCGTTCTGGGGCGCAAAGGCGCGGCCCAAGGGCGCCACGTTCTACCCCGAGGACCTCACGGCCAAGGAGCTCGAGGCGTACATCGCGGCGAACCCGGGGCAGAAGGAGGCGCTCGCGTCCTACTTCACGGTGGTCGAGCGCGACGGCGCGAAGCTCAAGACCGTTCCCTACAGCGTGGCCTACAAGGACGAGCTCGCGCCCGCGGCCAGGCTCCTCGAGGATGCCGCCGCCGCGAGCGGGGACGAGCGCCTGAAGAAGTACCTCACGCTTAGGGCCAAGGCCTTCTCCGACAATGAGTACCGCGAGAGCGACATGGCCTGGATGGATCTCGGCGACGGCGACATCGAGGTCGTCATCGGCCCGTACGAGGTCTACGAGGACGAGCTCATGGGCTACAAGGCCGCGTTCGAGGCGTTCGTCACCATCCGCGACCCAGAGGCCTCGGCCGAGCTCGAGAAGATCAAGGCGCTCATCCCACAGATGGAGAAGAACCTGCCCATCCCCAAGGAGATGAGGAACACGAAGCGCGGGCAGGAGTCGCCCATCTCGGTGGTCCACGTGCTCTACACGGCCGGGGACGCGCGCAAGGCGGTCCAGACGCTGGCCTTCAACCTGCCCAACGACGAGGTGGTGCGCGAGAAGAAGGGCTCCAAGAAGGTCATGCTCAAGAACGTGGCGGACGCCAAGTACGAGAAGATCCTGGTGCCCATCGCGCGCGAGATGATGCGCGCCGACCAGGTGGGCAAGGTGAGCTTCCGCGCCTTCTTCGGCCACACGCTCGTGCACGAGACGGCGCACGGGCTCGGGCCCGGCACCCTGGAGGTCGTACGCGACGGCAAGAAGGTGAAGACGGGCGTCAACGCCGAGCTCAAGGACCTGTACTCGACCATCGAGGAGGCCAAAGCCGACGCGCTCGGGCTCTTCGAGAGCCTCTTCCTCGTGGAGAAGAAGCTGCATCCGCCCGAGATGGCGGACGAGGTCTTCGCCACGTTCCTCGGCGGCTTCTTCAGGTCCGTGCGCTTCGGCGCGGCCGAGGCCCACGGCAAGGCCAACGCGATCCAGTTCAACTACCTGCTCGAAAAGGGCGCGGTCGTGAAGGACGCGGACGGCAGGTACGGCTACGACGCGGCCAAGATGCGCGAGGGTGTGAAGAGCCTCGTCACCGAGCTGCTCATGATCGAGGCCAAGGGCGACTACGCGGGTGCAAAGGCGCTCATCGACAAGTACGGCACCCTGCCCGAGGACGTCTCGAAGAAGCTCGCCTCGCTCACCGACATCCCCACGGATCTGCAACCCACGTTCAAGGTCGAGCAGCAGATGCAGGGGTGGTAGAAATCCCCCAGGCCCCCTTCGCCAGGGGGATAATGCAATTGCCCACCTTGACCTACATGAATTACTACATACTACATGTAGTATTTAAGCATACATTTCCCTATTGATTTCAAGCACATAGACACGATTCGACGCACCGTTTGGATGGTCATTTTAGCTAACAATTACATATAGTTGTGTCATTCGATCTATAATAGACGTTATGAGACGTATGGCCACCGGTGTCTTCTGCGTCCAGGGAAAGGGGAAGGAGCCTGCTCCGTCCCTGCTGCCGGACGGGAAGGAGGTGGCCGGTGTTTAAGCGCGTCGGGCTCATCGTCTTCATCGCGGTGGCCGCCATCGGGCTCGCGCTCGCGGGCACGCTCCTGTGGGCCACGTCCGCGCCGGGCTCCCGTACCCTGTCGCGCTGGGTGCGCGAGTCCCTCGTGAAGCAGACCGGGCTCGACGTCACCTTCGCGAAGATCGACCTGGACCTGTTCCCGCCGCGCGTGCGCATCCGCGACGCAACGGCCCGCGACGTGCAAGGGCGCGTCGTGTGCACCGTGGCCGAGGCCGAGATGGCGCCCGATCCGCTCGACCTATTCAGAAGCAGGTTCACCGTGGACGAGATCTCCGTGGGCGCGCCGCGCTGCATGGTGAAGCTCACGGCCAAGGACGTGGACGCGCTCCGGGCACAGGCGCAGGCCCAGCCGGCCGGGGCGAAGCCGGCCGGGATCGATCTTTCGGCCGTGCCGCGCTTCGACGTGTTCGCGGTGACGGACGGGTTCCTCGACGCGCAGATCGACGACGAGGGGCGCACGGGCAGGTTGCACCTCACGGTGGACGGCCTCGGCCTCGATGTGACCGGCACGGAGGCCTCGATCGAGGTGCGCGGGCTCGTCGACCGGATCCGCGGCACCTGGCAAAAGGGCGACAAGAAGGTCGACGAGTCGGTGGTCGGGCTCGAGTTCCGCACCGCGGTGTCGGGGAACGCCGTGGACGTGCGCCACCTGAACGCCGTGGCGGGCGGCGCCAGGATCCGCGTGCGGGACGCCCACGTGCCCGTGCCCCTGTGGCCCGCGGGCCCCGAAGTGGCCGACCTGTCCGTGGACGTGCCCCTCGACCTGGCGCAGCGGCTGCCGCTCGGGCTCCCGACGTTCACCGGCAAGGCCTCGTTCCTCGGCCAGGTGTCGGCGCGCGAGGGCGCGGACAAGCGCATCGGCGTCTTTGCGCGCGGCCAGGTGGGCCTCGCGGGTGTGACGGTCGACGGCCGCGTGGTGGGCGATCTCGACGGCCGCGTGTCGCTCACGCCCAAGGGCGTTGCGCTCGCCGCCACCAGGGTGCGCATCGGCGACGGCGTCGTGACCGTGGACGGCAGCGTGGCCTTCGACGAGGGGCTCACGACCGAGGTCTCGGCGCGCCTCGAGCGCGTGGAGCTCGCCCGGCTCCTCGAGGGTCTCAAGCTGGTCGAGGCCCAGGTGACGCAGCGCATGTCGGGCACGGCCAGGGCCAAAGGCCGGCTGCGTCCGCTCAAGCTCGACGGCGCCGTGGATCTCACGGTGGAGGATCACACGGTCTGGGCGAAGGGGTTCCGCTCCAAGGCCAACGAGATCATCCTGCACGCGCCCACGGCCACGGTGCGCGGCCGCATCTCGGCCACGGACCGTTACTTCGCGGCCCCGGACCTCGACGTGCGCGTCGGGTCGACGGAGCTGGCGGTAAACACCCGCTTCAACTTCGACGCCACCTGGCTGCTCGTGGCGAAGTCGCGCATGTTCCACCTCGAAGATCTGCAGCGCATCGCCGGCTTCGACGTGCAGGGCCGCGGCCCGCTCACCTGCCGCATCTCGGGCCTCCTGTGGGAGCCGCACATCGTGGGCTCGGCCAGCTTCGACCAGTTCTCGTTCGCGGGTCTTAAGTTCGGGCACGCCGAGACCGGCGTCTCGTTCTCGCACGGCAACCTGTCCTTCGACGGGCTGACCGTGCGCACGCGTGACAGCCGCTACGCCGCGTCCGAGGTGCGCCTCGAGTTCGGCGGGAGAACGGGCCTGCGCATCGAGACCAAGATGGACATCGAGCGGCTCGCCATCTCCGATCTCGCCGACACGTTCCACCTCGATCTGTCTCGCTACGGCGCGCCCGAGGGCGAGCTCTTCGGCCGCGTGGCCATCGACTACACGCTCAGGCCCAAGCACCTCGACATCCAGGTCAACCTGACCCACGACAAGCTTCGCATCTTCGGGGAGCGCTTCGGCGCGGACGTGGCGCGCGGCTCGTGGGTGGACGGCGACCTGACCGTGGCCGAGCTGGGCCTGACCAAGGGCCGCGGCACGATCTCGGTGACCGGCGCCGCGATGCGCGACGGCTCGCTCAACTTCATCGGCGTGGCGAGCGAGCTCGAGCTCAAGTCCATCGACAACAAGCAGGTACGCGCGCTCGGCCTCGAGGGGGCGGGCCAGGCGTTCGTCGTGCTCGGCGGCACCGTGGGCAGGCCCGTGGGCACGGCCGACGTGCGCCTCGGCGGGACCCGGCGAAAAGGCGTCGAGTTCGGGCCCTCGGCGCTCAAGATCGCGCTCGACGGCCGGGTGATGACCGCCTCGGGGAAGCTCTGCGGAGATCTCGCCACGCTCGAGTACGCGCGGCTCGATCTCGACACGCGCGCCTTCGCCGTCGAGGGCTTCGTGTATGAGCTCGACGCCATCTCGCATCTGGGGTTGGACGCCGGCGGGCACCGGGCCAAAGCCCTCATCACGGGGGAGATCGCCCTGCGCGGAAGGGTCGCGGCGCGGCCCGAGCTCTTCGGCCACGGCAACCTGGAGCGGGTCCACGTGACCGTGGACAACATCGACTTCGAGAACACGGGCACCGTGCACCTCGACGTGGCGAAGAACCGCTTCCGCCTGAAGCGCGCGAGGTTCGAGGGGCCGCGGCAGGTCTTCGATTTGTGGGGTGACGCCGGCACGACGGGCCTCGACCTCAAGGTGCGCGGTCTCGCGGATCTCGGCGCGCTCGACGGCCTCTTCGATGCGGTGGACAAGAGCCGCGGGGAGCTGACCTTCTCGGGCCGGGTGACGGGCTCGCCCTCGTCGCCGATCTTCCGCGGCGAGGCCGATATCGAAAACGGCATGGTCAAGCTGGCTTCGTTCCCCCACGCCATCGAGAACCTCGGCGGGCGGATCCTCCTGCGCGGCAGGCAGGTGCTGTTCCAGGGCTTCACAGCCGAGACGGCCGACGGCAAGCTCGCGGCGGACGGTTTCCTGAAGCTCGACGGCCTCGCGATCGCGGACTACGGCTTTACGCTCTCGCTCGACGGCCTGCGCCTCGCGCCGCTCGAGGATCTGTCGTTCATCGCCTCGGGCCGCCTCGAGCTCGCCCCGGGCAAGGCGGGCCTTTTGCCGACGGTGCGCGGCGACGTGGACGTCTCGGCGTTCAGGTACACCAAGGACATCCGCGTGCTCGAGCTGTCGGACCTCGATCTGCTCACCGGGCGCAGGCTCACGACCCAGAAGACACACCTCTACGACCGCAAGGAAGACGTCTTCGCTTTCGACGTGCGGCTGCACGGAACCAAGGATCTCGTCGCCCGCAACAACCTGTTCGACGCCGCCCTGCGCATCGACGACACGGACCTGCCCCTGCGCATCGTGGGCACAAACCAGTCGTTCGGGTTCCTCGGCCGCATCGTGGGCACGGACGGCCAGATCCGGTTCGCGGGCAAGCGCTTCAAGCTCGAGAGCGCGAGCGTGGAGTTCACGGACCGCATGCGGCCGGACAACCCGAAGTTCCACGTGGTGGCCGGGGGACAGGTGCGCGACTGGCGCGTCACCATGACGGCCGACGGCACGGTAGCGCAGTACGCGATCAAGCTCACGTCCGAGCCCTTCCTGTCCCAGGAGGACATCGCGTTCCTGCTGCTCACCGGCATGACCAAGGCCGAGCACCGCCAGTTCGGCAGCTCCGGCGCGGGCGCGGGCGTGGCCATCCTCGACCAGCTCGGGCCCGGCGGCGAGGCCATCCCGCTCGAGCTCCAGGTCTACAACGAGTACTCGGAGCGGGCCGGCACGGACACCACGCGCGTCTCGCTCGGCAAGTGGCTGACCGAGGACATCTGGGTGGCGGTCTCGTCGAGCGTGGGACAGGAAAGGGACATCGAGGCGAATGTGGACTACAAAATCAACGATCACTTCTCCGTCGAGGGCGGATACGAGAACGACAACGAGGGCCAGGTCGGGAACCTGGGCCTGGACCTGAAGTTCAGGCTGGAGTTCTAAAAAAGGATGGAGAGGTTCCTGCCAGTCGCGATCGCGTTCCTCGTGGCCCTGCCGGCGCTCGCCGGGGAGGAGCCCGTCCTGCGCGTCCAGAAGCTCATCATCACCGGCAACCGGGCGCTCGACGACGAGGAGGTGGCGCGGGCCATCGGGCACGTGCCGGACAGGACCATCGTGGCCGACAAGGACGTGCTCGAGGGGCTCAAGAAGAAGCTCCTCGCCGCGTACGCGGAGCGAGGCTACAAGGAGGCCAAGGCTTCCTTGAGGCTCGAGACCGCTTCGCTGCCGGGCGCCGCGGTGCTCGCCATCGACGTCCAGGAGGGCGAGCCCGAGCGCTATTCGCGCATCGTCGTCAAGGGGTTGCCGCGGGGGCTTTCCGGGGCGCTCCTCGCGTCGCAGGCGGATCTCAAGCCCGGCGTGGTGCGCGATCGCGCGGCGGTCGAGGAGTCGGGCAGGACGCTCGCGCGCAAGCTCGCCGAACAGGGCTACCTGGACGCGAGGGTCGAGCGGTTCGAAGAGGCTCCGGCCGGACCGCGAAGGTACGTGCTCACGATGCCCGTCCGTGCCGGCGCCCGGACCACGATCATCTTTCGCGGCAACCGGCACCTGCGGCGCGGCGAGCTCCTCGAGAGCCTCATGGGCGGGGGTGACTTCAGAACCGCGCCCGACTCCCTCGACCAGGGCCTCGCCCGCCTGCGCAACCTCTACCGGAGAGCGGGCTTCCTGCACGCGGAGGTGACCGCCCAGCGCCTGTGCCGCGCGGACGACGGCCGGACGCTCGCGGGCCGATCCGCCTGCCCGTCCGGGTGGGGCGAGCAGCGGCTCACGTTCACGGTCAAGGAGGGCCCGCAGGTGGAGAT
>JAQTNF010000090.1 GCA_028713995.1 Deltaproteobacteria bacterium
TGTCTTCACCGTCGGCGGCGGGGGGTCCAAGGCCGTCCCGGTGAGATCCTCCGCGCCTGCGGTCAAGTCGAAACCGGTCTTACAACCTCCGCAGCCCAAGCCGCTCCCAACGCCGGCTCCGGTCCCAGAACCTCCGTCGCCCGAGCCGACCACGGCACCGGCCGTGGATGGCGTGAAGATCGTTTTCGACATCAGGCCGACAAACGCCACAGTTGTGCTCGATGACGAGGTGCTTGCTCCGTCCACGAGGGAACGCGCGTTCTCGGATTCCGCAGCGGTCCATCGTCTCGAAGTCAGCGCAGCCGGGTACGCTCCCGAGACCGTCACGTTCTCGGCGGACCAGGAGCAGACCCTCTCGATCCATCTCAAGTCTCTCCCTGGCGGGAAGCGAGCGCCGCGCGGGCAGGATGCCGATATCGAGCTCAAGCGCAGCCCCTACCGCTGAGCGGACGGCCCTCAGAACGGGAGTATTGCCATGAGGATGAAAAGGGACATGGGGCTTGCACGATCGCGATGCGGATCGGTCCTGCTTGCGCTCGGGTTCTTGGCCTGCTGCATCGCATCTTCCGGATCCGCAAGCGCGGGCACGAAGCAGGAAGCCAAGAGGAAGGCCGGTGAGTTCTTCGCGCGCGGAGAGGCGCTGTTCGACGCCGGGGAGTACGACAAGGCCGCCGAGTCCTTTGCGCAAGCGTACGAGCTCGCGCCCCATCCGTCGGTGCTGGCCAACATCGCGCTGTCCTGGGAACGGGCGGGCAACCTCCCTGCGGCTGTGGAGCGATGGGAGCAGTACCTGACGTCGATCAACGACGCTGAAACCAAGGAACGTGCGAAGATTTCTGATCGTCTCGCGCGGCTGCGCACACAGGTGGGCGAGCTGACCGTCGAGTGTCCATCTGCGCGGTGCGTCGTCCATATCGACGGCACCGAGCGGGGAGAGGCACCTTTGACCGTGCTCCTCGCGGCGGGCGCCCATCACGTCGAAGCGTTCTCCGACGGCAGCATGCTGGCCGCGGTCGACACGCAAGTGGAAGGCGGGGGGCGCGCCAGCGTGGCGTTGTCCGTTCCAGAAGGGAAACCGGTCGAGGCCGTGCCCGCCCCCGCCCCCGTCCCCCCCACCGCAAAGGGCCCGGTCGAGCAACCGGTTCCGCAGCCGGCTGAAAAAAAGGACGAGGGCGGCATTCCCCTTGGCCTGGGATTCTGGATCTCCGGAGGCGTGGCCGTGGCGGCAGGAGGCTGCGCGATCGGTTTCGGCGTAAAAACCTTGAAGGATGAAGACGAATTCAAGGCGTCGGGACGACTGGACAAGAAGATTGCCGACGAGGGGAAGCGGGACAAGATCATCACGAACGTGATGATCGGCCTCACCGCAGCGGCTGCCGCGACCGCGGGAGGCTTTGCGATCTACGAGCTCTTTTTCAAGAACAAAAATGAGGAACCCGCCAGCTCCGGTGATTCGACGGCGCTTGTTCCGGGTCCTGGGCTTGGCCTGGGCGTGGCTGGCCGTTTCTGATGTTCAGGTTGCGTCGAGTCGTCCGAGAAACTCCCGCACCAGGCGCCTGAGCTCCACGAGCTCCACCCGACGCCGTCGGCCCTGTTCGGCGTGCGCCTTGACGACCGCCTTGTCGAGCTCGGCCAGGGCTTCCTTGCGCGCTTTGGCGGCCACCTGTTCCGGATCCGGTGGCGGCAGCGACTCCTCCACACCCTCTGCGCGGATGTGCTTGCGCGCGCCATCGATGGTGAAGCCGCGATCATAGAGGAGATGACGGATCGCGAGCACCGCCTCCACGTCCCTGCGCTTGTAGAGCCTCTGGTTGGTCTTGGATTTCTGCGGGCGGATCGAGGAGAATTCGGACTCCCAGTAGCGCAACACGTGGGGCCTCACGCCGGTGAGCCTCGCGACCTCTCCAATCTTGAAGAACAGCTTGTCCGGCAGTTCGACCCTATTTGCCACGGCCCTTGCACCATCCGCGGGCCGGCCGAGGCCCGCTCAGAGCGCAACCGAGCTTCAAGGCTTCCCGGGGTTGAGACAGTTCTTCAGGACCTGGCTCGGCTTGAAATTGAGCACGCAACGCTGGGCGATTACGATCGGCTGGCCGGTCTGAGGGTTGCGCCCCATTCGCTCGTTCTTCCTGCGCACCACGAAGTTGCCGAACCCCGAGATCTTGATCTTCTCGTTCTCGGCCAGGGTCTGCTTCATGATCTGGAACACGGTCTCCACGATCTCCGCCGCTTCCTTCTTGGAGAATCCTCCGACCATCTCGTACACACGTTCGATGATGTCCGCTTTGGTCATCAGCTATCACTCCTTCGAACCAGCCGTGTTCCCAAGATTTCCTTGTGATTTAAGCATATGAAATCAAGGAGTTCAATACCCCCCATACAAGTACTTGGCACGCTATCTGACGTGCGCCCCGAAGGCGACCGTCACGGCTTCGACGGCCCGCTTGTGGACCTCGTCGACCTCCTGGTCGGTCAAGGTCCGGTCCGGCGCCCGGTAGACGACGGAGAAGGCCAGCGACTTCTTGCCCGACGACACCCTGTCGCCGCGGTAGACGTCGAAAAGGACTACGTCCTGACCCAGCGGCGCACAGGCCGCTGCAAGGGACTCGGCGATGGGCCCCGCGTCCTGCATCTCGTCAACCAGAAGGGCCACGTCCCGCGCCATGGGCGGATACTCGGGCAGAGGCTTGACCGCGGATCTCGTACGCTTGTCCCACAAGGGACGCACGACCACCTCGAAGCCGCAGACACCCCGGGGCAGCTTTTCGGCCGCGAGCACCAGCGGATGGATCTCCCCCGCGCTCCCGATCTCTTCACCGTGCAACATGATGCGCCATGCGCGCCTGGGGTGCAGGTGCGTGACGTCTTCGATCGGTTCGAACACCGGTTCGGCTCCGCTCATCGCGGTCACGAACGCGGCCACGATGCCCTTCGCGTCGAAGAGGTCCAACGGGACACATTCCGAGCCCATCCACGCATCGCGCGGCCCGCTCAAGATCGCGGCCGCTCGGAGAACCTCGCACGGGAGCTCGTCCCCTTCGTCGTGGAACGTGCGGCCCACCTCGAACTGCCGCAACCCCGGGACGAAGCGCGTGTACGCCCTCTTCAGGTTCTCGAGGAGACCTACGAGCAGCGTGGTCCGCAGGCTCGCCCGCTCGCTGCTCAAGGGGTTGGCGATGCGCACCACTCCTTTCGCGGCGCCGAGTGCCTCGAGAGATTGCTGCGGCACGAAAGAATAACCGATGGTCTCGACAAGCCCGAGCGAGGCAAGCACCTCCTTTGCGCGCCTCGCCGCCTCGTGCTCCGGACGATCCGGCACGGCGCACTCCACACGCGGGAGCGCGGCCGGAATCTCCTCGAATCCGCGGATGCGGGCCACCTCCTCCACGAGGTCGATCTCGCGTTCGAGATCCGGACGCGCGGTGGGGGCGGCCACCTCGAGGTCGGAGCCGATCTCGCGGACCTCCGCGCCGAGTCCCGTGAGGATGCGCCGCATCTCGCCGGCCTTCACCTCGCCGCCCATGATCGCGGCATAACGCGACGGTCGAAGGACGATGACTTTTCGTTCGATGGGCCTGGGATAGACGTCGATGAACCTCGGGGCTTTGACGCCGCCGGCAAGCCTCTGCGTCATGGCCGTCGCCACTCCGAGCACCTCGGGCGCAAGGCTCGGGTCGATCCCGCGCTCGAATCGGAAGGACGACTCGCTCGCCAGTTTGAGCCGCTTGGAGGTCCGGCGGATCCCCTTGGGCCGGAAGTAGGCGCACTCGATGAATAGCCTCGTCGTGCTCTCGCCGATCCCGGTTGTAAGCCCGCCCATGACGCCAGCGACCGCCACCGGCTGCTGCCCGTCGCAAATGAGCAGATCGTCCGAGCAAAAGACACGTTCGATCCCATCGAGAGTGGTCATGCGCTCGCCGTCGACCGCCTTGCGCACGACGATGCGGTGTCCGGCCAGGCGATCCAGATCGAACGCGTGGAGCGGCTGACCGAACTCGAGGAGCATTGCGTTCGTAATATCCACGAGGTTTGAAATGGGCCGGATTCCTAGATTGTGAAGACGGTACCGCAGTCCGAACGGGCTCCTTCGCACCTCTACGCCGGTCACGACAGCCGCTGCGTAGCGCGGGCATGCGCCTGGAGCGAGGACCTCGACCGAAGCCAGTTCCGCAACGGACGGTCCGCTTTCCCTTGCCGCGGGCACCCGCACGGGATCGAATACGCGGCCAAAGAGGAGCGCGATCTCTCTCGCGATGCCCCTGTGGCTCAGGGCATCCGGCCTGTTGGGCGTCACGTTCACTGCCAGGATGACGTCGTCGAGGCCGAGCGCCGCGGCGATCGGCGTTCCGGCAACGGCCGGGGTGTCGTCGCCCAGGATCAGAAGGCCGTCCCGATCCGGCCCGATGCTGAGCTCGTCCTCCGAGCAGAGCATGCCTTCGGAGCGTACGTCGCCGAAGGAACGCGGCTCCACAACGACGCCAGCGACCGACGCTCCGGGAAGAGCGAGCGCCACACGTCCGCCCGGGCCCGGGCAGTTTGGCGCACCGCAAGCAACCTGCACCATCCCCGAGCCGGAATCGACCCTGACGATGGAGAGCCCTTGCCTGGTTGGGTGGCGCTCCCGCGTCGTCACCATGCCCACCACAACCTTTTCGAGCCCCGCCCCGACGCGGCGCATCCCCTCGATCTCGAGGCCCGAGAAGGTGAGCCGCTCCGCCATAGCCGCGGCCTGCGGCTCGAACCCCGCAATCTCGCAGACCCATTTCCAGCTCAGGAGCACGGCGTCACCTCCGGAAGCACCCGAGGAACCGCGGGTCGTTCTCGTAGAAGAGCTTGATGCTCGTGATGCCCTCGTAGCGGAGCATGGCAATGCGATCGACGCCCAGGCCGAACGCGAACCCCGTATACCGCTCGGGGTCGATGCTCGACTCTTCAAGCACCGCGGGATCGATCATCCCGCTGCCGAGGATCTCGATCCAACCGGACTGTGAGCACAGCCGGCAACCGCGGCCGCGACAAGCGATGCATTCAATATCCACCTCGGCGGAGGGCTCCGTGAAAGGGAAGAAGCTCGGCCGAAACCTGAGCTTCACGTCTCTGCCGAAGATCTGGTGGATAAAGGCGGAGAGCACGCCCTTCAGGTGTGCGAACGTCACGCCCTCGTCCACGAGCAAGCCCTCGATCTGGAGGAACATGGGGCTGTGCGTGGGGTCGTCGTCGCGCCGGTAGACGACGCCCGGCGCCACGACTTTGATGGGCAAGGAGCGGGACTGCATGGTTCGCACCTGCACCGGTGACGTGTGCGTGCGCAGCAGGGTGCGCCCCTCCTTGATAAAGAACGTATCTTGCATGTCGCGCGCCGGGTGATCGTCCGGAAAATTGAGCGCGCCGAAGTTGTAATAGTCCGTCTCGACCTCGGGGCCGGACACCACGTCGAACCCCATGGATACGAAAATATCGACAATATCGTACATCACGATACTCAGAGGGTGAAGGCTTCCCACCGTCGGAACACGCCCCGGCAGCGTGAGATCCACGTGCCGCTCGAGGTATTCGCGGGATGCCCCCTCCTTGAGTATGTCGATGGCCGACGTCGCGGCCTTCTCGATGCGATCTTTGACGTCGTTGAGTGCCTGTCCGACCGTTCTGCGCTCCTCGGCGGGGATCTTGCCCAGCATCTTGCGCAAGGCCGTGACCTCGCCCTTGCCGCCGAGATAGGCAGCCTGCAGGGCGCGGATGTCCATCTCGCTCTCGCGGCTCTTGAGATCGGCCTTGAACGCGTCGCCGAGCTCGCGCAACCTCGAAACGATCTCCCCTGAGTTCATGTTTCCATGCTCCCCGGTTTCAAGGGGTCGCCGAACGTGACTTGAGCGCCAGGACGGCCTAGCGCGGAGCCCGTGCGAGATCGGCCACCGCCGCGAAACCGGCCGGATCCGACACAGCGAGGTCGGCCAAAATCTTGCGGTCAAGGGCCACGTTGGCCTTCTTGAGCCCGTGCATGAGCCTGGAGTAGCTGAGCGAATGTTGCCGCGCCGCAGCGTTGATGCGGATGATCCACAGGCCGCGCATGTCCCGCTTGCGCAGTCGCCGCCCGATGTAAGCATCGCGCCAAGCGTGCATGACGGACGTCTTCGCCATCTTGAAAAGACGCCCCCGAGAGCCGAAAAAGCCCTTGGCGTGCTTGAAGACCCTATTCCGTCTGCGTCTGGCCTTGAATCCCCTCTTCACACGAGGCATCGCCGTGCTCCTTTACGACAACAATGTTCCGAAATCGTCAGTGTGCTCCCTACAGATAAGGCAGGAGCCTGCGAACCTGCCGCTCCAGGCTGGACGGTATGAGATCGTTCTTGCGCAGCCGCCGCTTCCGCTTCCTCGACTTCTTGGTGAGGATGTGGCCCTGGAAGGGCTTGTCGCAACGAATCTTGCCCTTGGCGGTTCGCCGGAACCTCTTGGCCGCCCCCTTGTTGCTCTTCATCTTCGGCATTGTCTTGTCGCCTTCTCGATATCCCTTGTCTTGCGCCGTTCCCCTATCCGGAGAAAACCGGCGACCGTATGTACACCGGGAGCCCCCGAGATGCAACAGATTTAAGGACTTGGACGAAATCAGCTGGTCTTGGCCGGTCCGAGAAGCATGGTCATGGTCCGACCCTCGAGCCTATATTCCTGCTCCACGACGCCGACATCCTTGACGAGTTCGACGACGCGGTTCAGCACGCGGGCCGCCGCTTCCGGGTGCGCGATCTCCCGTCCCCTGAAGCGTATGGTCACCTTGGCCTTGTTTCCCTCTTCGAGGAAGCGCAGGATGTGCTTCATCTTGAAATCGAAGTCGTGATCGTCCGTCTTGGGACGCATCTTGACTTCCTTGATCTCGATGACCTTCTGGCGCTTGCGGGCCGCATTGGCCTGCTTCTTCTGTTCGTACTTGAACTTGCCGAAGTCCATGATCCGGCACACCGGCGGATCCGACTTGGGGTTGATCTCGACCAGATCGAGCCCCAGCTCAGACGCGATCGCGAGCGCCTGGTGAATCGGATACACGCCCAACTGCTGCCCGTCCGGGTTGATGACGCGGACCTCGGGCCGACGGATCATGTGGTTGATGCGGATCTGCGGGGCACGTGGCTTGCTGCTAATGCGACACCTCCTTGGTTCGAGCAGTCCGAGTGGCTTTCGCCTCCCTCATCATAGCCTAAACAATCGGCTCTTTCGCCTCTTTCAACATCCACTCGAAGAAAGAGTCGAGCTGCATGAATCCCAAATCGCCCCCGGCCCTGGTCCGAAGGGCTACGCCGCGCCCTCCGGCTTCCTTGTCGCCGATGACAACCATGGCCGGGACGCGGGAGAGACGGGCCTCGCGGATCTTGGCGCCGAGCTTCTGGTTGTCCAGGTTCAAGGCCGCGCGCACGCCCTTTTCCGCGAGCAGGGCCGCGATCTCCCTCGCGAACTCGTGGTGCCTCTCGGCCACGGTGAGCACCGCCACCTGCTCGGGCGCGAGCCACGTCGGGAACGCGCCGCCGTAGTGCTCGATGAGCACGCCGAAGAAGCGCTCCAGGGAGCCCAAAATCGTCCGGTGGACCATGACCGGTCTGTGCCGTTTCGAATCCTCACCGATGTAGGCCAGGTCGAACCTCTCGGGCAGGTTGAAGTCGCACTGGATCGTAGAGCACTGCCACAGGCGCCCGATGGCGTCGCGGATCTTCATATCGATCTTGGGGCCGTAGAACGAGCCGCCCCCTTGGTCGACCGTGTACGCCACGCCCTCGGCCTCGAGCCCCTCGCGCAGCGCACCCTCGGCACGCTCCCACACGGAGAGATCCCCGATGAACTTCGACTCGGGCCGGGTCGCGAGCTGGATGTCGAGGTCCTTGAAGCCGAAGTCGGCGAGTAGATTGATGGCGAAGCGGATCAGCCTGCGGATCTCGCCCGGAAGTTGGTCCGGCCTCATGAAGAGGTGTGCGTCGTCCTGGCTGAAGCCCCTCACGCGCAAGAGCCCGTGGAGCTGTCCGGAGCGCTCGAAGCGGTAGACCGTGCCTATCTCCGCCCAGCGCAGGGGCAGTTCGCGGTACGACCGCATGCGGCTTCGGTAGATGCCGATGTGGAAGGGGCAGTTCATGGGCTTGATGTAGTAGGGGTTGCCCTCGATCTCCATGGGCGCGTACATGGATTCCTTGTAGTTTTCCAGGTGCCCCGAGATCTCCCAAAGTCGCGAGCGCCCCACATGCGGAGTGATGACGAGATCGTAACCGTTTTTGAGGTGTGCCTTGCGCCAGTGGTCCTCGACGAGGGTCCTGACAAGCGCGCCCTTGGGGTGCCACAGCACGAGCCCGCCACCGATGTCGTCGTCGATGCTGAAGAGGTCGAGCTCCTTGCCGAGCTTGCGGTGATCGCGCTTCTTGGCCTCCTCGAGGGCCTCGAGGTGCTTCTTGAGATCGGCCGAGTTTTCAAACGCCGTCCCGTAGATGCGGGAGAGCATCTTGTTGTGCTCGTCGCCGCGCCAGTAAGCGCCCGCGACCGAAAGCAGCTTGAACGCCTTGATAGAGCCAGTGCTCGGCAGGTGAGGTCCGGCGCACAGGTCGGTCCAATCGCCATGGTGGTAGAGCGTGATGGGGTCGCCTTCGGGAATGCCGTCGATAATCTCGAGCTTGTAGCTCTCGCCCTTCGAAGAGAAGAACGCCTTGGCCTCGTCGCGGCCGACCTTCTTCCTCCGAAACGGCCGGTCCTCGGCGATGATGCGCGACATCTCGGCCTCGATGGCCTCGAGATCCGCGTCGGTGAACGTGCCGCCCTCGCGATCGAAATCGTAATAGAAACCGTTGTCAATGGCCGGGCCGATGGTGACCTTGGTGCCGGGGAAGAGCCGCTGCACGGCGTCGGCCATCACGTGCGCCGTCGAGTGCCGGATGACGTGGAGCGCCTCGGGATCGTCGAGCTTCACGGGCGCAAGCTCGACCCCGGACGGGGCCTCGGTCGAAAGGTCGAGCAACCGATTGACGGCCGAGGCCGCGACCGTGTTCCGGTCGAGCCGGCCCTGCGAGCTGAGGACGGCCCCCACCGTTCCCGGCTCGAACCGAAGGGAGGTTTCCTTTGTCATGGTTTCCAGACGACGCGACGCGCGTCGCATTTGAGGATGGTAGGCACGAGCGGGATCGAACCGCTGACCCCTACCGCGTCAAGGTAGTGCTCTACCACTGAGCTACGTGCCTTCTTCCTTTTCGTCTTCGGCCCTACCGCTCGAAGCCCGCGATCCTTACCAAAAGCGCTGATCACCGTCAAGACCGCTCCCCCTCTAGCAACTCCCCGAATCCGGGGGGTAAAGCCCGTCGAGAAGCTCGCGGTGTTTCTTTTCGATGGCCCTTCTGCGGAGCTTGAGGCTGGGGGTCATCTCGCCCGCCTCGATCGAGAAGTCGCGTGGCAGGATGGCGAAGGCTTTGATGGTCGAAAAGGGATCGAGCGTCCGGTTGACGGCCTCGACCTCGGACTCGATGGCCGCTCTGACGCGAGGGTCTGCGGCCAGCGCCTCGAAGTCCTGGCCGTCGATGCCGCGCTCCTTCGCCCAGGACCGCACGTATTCGGCGTCGAGCGTAAGGAGCGCCGAGAGGAACTTGCGGCCGTCCCCGTGGACGAGGGTCTGGGACACGAATGGGCTGCGGCCGAGCGCGGCCTCGATGGGTGCAGGCGCCACGTTCTTGCCGCCCGACGTGACGATGATTTCCTTCTTGCGATCGGTGATAGTCAGGAACCCCTCGGCGTCGATCTGCCCCACGTCGCCGGTGTGGAGCCACCCCTCCGCGTCGATCGCCTCTGCGGTCGCTTCCGGCGCGTGTAGGTATCCCTGCATCGTGCCCTCTCCCCGCGTCAGAATCTCGCCGTCCTGCGCGATGCGCATCTCGACCCCCGGGATGGGCAGGCCCACCGTGCCGAACTTGATGCGCGAGGAGCGGTTGGCGTGGGAGAGCGACGCGTTCTCGGTCATGCCGTATCCCTCAAGAATGGGTAGCCCCGCGGCATGGAAGAACTCGAGCACATGCCTCGCCAGAGGCGCCCCGCCTGACACCATGAACCTGATGCGGCCGCCGAGGCGCGCCTTGAGCTTTGAGAAGACGAGCCGGTCGGCAGCCCAGTTCTGCGCCCGCAGGAACGCTCCGATATCCTGCCCCCGTACCCTTTGTGCGCTCGTCCGTTCCCCCACCCCTCGCGCCCAGTTGAAGACCGTCCTCTTGAGACCCGAGGACGACTCAACCTGGCCCATGGCCGCGGCGTGGATCTTTTCGAACAGGCGCGGCACCGAAGTGAAGAAGTGAGGCCTGACCGCTGCGGCGTCCTCGACGGCGGTCAGCATGGAGCGCGCGAATGCCAACGTGAAGCCGATTTGAAGCGCGGCGTGGTACGTGAGCTGGGCGTAGACGTGCGCGAGCGGCAGGAAGAGCAGGCAGGTGTCCGTGGGGTGGATGTCGATGATGCGGTCGAGGGAGCGCGTCACGGCGAGGAAGTTGCGGTGCGTCAGCATGGCCCCCTTGGGCTCGCCCGTTGTCCCGGATGTGTAGATGACCTTGGCCACTTCGCCGGGCTTGAGATTATTGATGCGGGCGTCGAGCATCAACGGACGCTCCGCGAGCGCGCGCTCCCCTGCGGCCAGGAAGTCCTCGTACCGCACGAAGAGACGGCTGTGCGCGTCGCGCACGACCTCGTCGAAGCACACGACGCGTCGAACCTGCCCCGGCGGTTCGGCATCCGGCGCGGGAAACATCGACTCCACCTGGCGCGGCCCCTCGGCAAAAACCGTGATCGCACCCGAGTGCCGCAGGATCTGCCTCGCGGTCTCTGCGTTCACGTTGTGGTAGATCGTGACGGTCCTCGCTCCCGCCATGAGGATGCCCAGATCGGCCTCGACCCACTGCCTGCGGGAATAAGAGAAGATCACCACGTGGTCGCCGGCACGCACTCCGTCTTCGACGAGCGCGGCCGCCACGGCCCTCGCACGTCGTTCCCATTCCTTCCATCCGAAGGAGACCCATCGGCCGTCGCGGCTCTCGAGAAGCGCCGGACGGTCGCCCGCCTCGGTCACGCGCTCGAGGAAGAGCCCGACGATCGTCCCCTCTGCGGCCATCTAGTAGCCGAAGCTGAGCACCAGGCTGGGATCGAAGTTGAAGCCGAAACCGTCGCCGACGATGAAGTCGATGGGAACCTCGGCGCCAATCCCCACGTTCGGCGTGAAGTAGTAGAGAATCGACGGACCGACCTCGATGTCCACCATGCCCGGCATGGGGAAGTAGGGGTCGCCCCCGTTCGTGGCGATGCGGTACTTGATGAACCCGTAGCCGATGCCGACAAAGGCGGAGATGCGCAGCGCGTCTCCGGACACTAACGCATAACGGACGCGAGCATTGACGAGCCAAGCGATCTGCGTCGAGCTCTTCATCAGGGTATTGTTGTTCTCGTCGATAGCCACGCTCTGCTTGGCCTTTTCATCCGCTGCCGGATCACTTTCGTTGATCGACGGCTTGCAGTTCAGGTCACTATACTTCCCGCCCTGTTCCAGCTGCAGCTCGTAGCAGCTCTTGAGGCTCTTCTCGCTCGAGACCCAGGCGTCGAACCGCCCCGAAACCTCGATCGAGAGCTCGGGGATGGTGAAGAAGCCAACGGCCAACCGGATGGGCAAGCCTCCGAACGCCATGCCTGATATGGAATATTTCTTCTCTACGAGCTTTGTCGCCGCTCCCTTCCCCGATATTGATCGAAGCGGCTTGTCCTTCGTCATGTACCCGAATCCCGCGCCGAAGCTTGGGTTGATGTAAAAGGCGCTGGGGCCTCCCGTCTTGGCGCTCTCGGGCGACGACTCGCACAACCCGGACTCACCGCACACGAGCTCTTCCTGGCAGCCCTGGCTCTTGGTGCACGGCTCGTCGATACCAGGGAGCGCCGCCCCCTTCTTGCACGTCTCATCCCACGGCGGGCAGGGTTTGCACTCCTTGGGGGGCGGCATGCCCGGCAGCCCCTCCACCGGGATGGCCACCTCGGGCATCATCCTGACCTCGTTGGGCATCTCCTTGGTCCCGATAGTGCATAGCCTGTGGTTCTGGCTGTCGTAGCCCTCGACGTAATAAGCAATGGTTTTAGGATCGAATTCGTGAATCTTGCCCTGCTCGCACGAGATCATGGCGCCATAGCCGTTGCCGACCATGGAGAGGGGCAGGTCCGTGTACTTCTGGTTCGCATCGAACGCGTACTTGGCCGTCAGGCGCGTCACACGGCCTATCATTGAGGAATCAAGCTCCACGTAAATGGGAAGCTCGGTCTTCTGCTTCTGCTCTTCCGGAGCATTGTGCGTACCGCAGGACGGCTCGACGGGCGGCGCCGCGGGCTGCTCGGCAGGTTGCGGCACCATACCAGGCACGCCCCCCACCGGGGCTGGAGTGACCGGGCCGGGCGTCACAACCCCCGCCAGGGCGGTCTGGCACGTGGCGGGGTTCACCTGCTGCTTCGACAACGAGAACATCATGTCGATCTCGGGCGTGGACAAAAGAGGATCAACGAGAATCGTGTTGTCGAGGCACAGTCCGACAAGGAACGACTGCTGCCCCTTGGCGTTGTCCGTGAAACCGCCGATCCAGACGATTCCGTAGCTTGCGTGGATGCGCGCCAGCGTAGGCTTGTCGAGCTGCGGCGCCAGGGCGAGCGCCTGATCGAGCTGAGCTCGGGCCTGGTCGAGGTTGAGGTTTGAGTACGCCTCCATTGCCTGCCGCACGAGGCCTAGCGCCTGCACGTTGGCGGCCTGGGCGCGCGCAAGCGTGGGACACAACAAGGCGACCAGCAGCATGGCTGAAAAGAGGGACACGAACGGACGCGAGGCAATCTGCTTCATCACGACTCCCTAGCTAGAAACGCAGCGCAAAACCGGCTTGTGCATCGAAGTTCAGCGCAATCGTGGGTACCAGAAAATCCAGAACGATACCCGCGTTGATCCCAAAATACTTGCCGAACCAGTAGTACATCTCGATCCCGGCCTCGATTCCGAACATGCCGGAATTTCTATAGAAGTTCTTGTCGACCGGGTTCGAATAGTCCCAGTTCCCCTTGTTGTCCAGGTTCTCACAGACGACCGTGCTCCCATTGTCGTAGATATCTTGGGCGATCTGTTTTCTCACCTCAGGATCGACCGTGGGATACACGTCATCCTTCAAGCTTGTACGGCTTTTCATGTCAGCGGACGTCAACTGCCTGCCCCGGCAGTCCTGGTAAGGGACCTTGTGCAGGAAATTGGCCCAGCCCAAGCCGAACAGGCTGAGCAGATGGAACCCTTCATAGCCCTCGCCCACCAAGCGATAGGACAGGTTGGCGAGGATCGAGGCAGCGAAAGCGGGTGCTCCGGCCTCCGTGTTCAGCGACGCGTCGCCGCGAAAAGTCGCACCGAGCTGGATGTCGGGCGTGATGTAGAACATGGGGTTGATTCGGAAATGAAGCTTGTTGAACGCGAAGCCCGTTCCGATCGCCAGCTTGCCCTCGGAGGTTTGGTTGTACGGGCTCACGTCCCCGCCCGCGATGACACCCGCGCCCGTGCCCGCGTTCAGAGTCAGCCGAAAGATGGGCTCGAACGGCCCAGTGTCCTTGCTTTCACCCTCGCCCTCTTTGCCCTCGCCCTCGGTGCACATCTCGTCCTTGCAGACCATGCCCTTGCAGCATTCCGTAGACGAGGTGCAGACGTCGCCCATCTGCTTGCAGGCGTTACAGCTCTGATCCCAGGGCGGACATTCCTCGCCGCACGCACGCGGCGGCGGGCTGTCCGGCAGCGACGGCGCAAGGGTGGTCAGCTGCTGTACCACGGCCACCTGCAGCGGCTGCGCCTCGGTTCCTGCCGTGCCGAGAAGCTGGTTGTTCGGATCGAGCACCGCGATGTAGTACTCGAGGCCGGTCGGGTCGAACGTCTGGAGCACATCGCACCCGATCATGGCCGCGTAGCCCCGGCCCTGCGGCTTCATCTGCACCTGCTGGAAGATGCGCTCGCCGACCGTACGGTAGAACAGAATGATCGTCCCCACCTTGGCGTTCGGATGGATCTCCGCGTAGATCGGGACCGGGACCAGTCGCTGCTGCTGGGTCACGGGCTGGTGCCGGATGAGTTGGTCCGACTGCTGTGGAAGGGGTTGCGGCTGCGGCACCGGCTGCGGCATGGGTTGCGGCTGCGGCACCGGCTGCGGCATGGGTTGCGGCGCCTGTTGGCACGCGCCCGGGGTTCGAGCCTGGTTACGCGCTAAATTGAAGAGGGTCTCGACCTCGGGCGTCGAGCTCAAAGGATCGAGCATTAAGGTGGGATCGATGCACAGAGCCTGCTTGAAGTGCTCGAGTCCGGCCGCATTGTTCTGAAACCCGCCAACTTCGACCACTCCCATGTTGAGCAACGTACGCCCCAGGGTCGGCCCGCCCACGCGGTACTGCTGGCACATGTTCTGCGCCTGCTGCAGCGACTGCAGCGCCTGCTGGAACTGGAGATTGCCGTAGGCGGCCATGGCCTGCTGGTTCATCTGCATGACCGTCGCCTGGAGATTCGTGCCCATCTGGGCACCCGCATCTCCTGCTGCGAGCGCCAGCCCCAACACCACAACCACCCCGGATCGCGCTGAGTTCATCGCAAATCCTCTCTCATGCAGGTCCCTTTGCCTATTCCCGCGATGGAACATCCGTCCGTACAAATTCGACGCGCCTGTTGGCCGCACGACCTTCCTCGGTGAGATTGGAGTCGATGGGCTTTTCCTCGCCCCATCCCTTGGATTGCAAGCGCGACTTGGCGATGCCGCCGTTCTTCATCAGGTAGTCCATGACGGCCTTGGCCCGCTTGTCGCTGAGCTTCTTGTTGAAGCTGTCGTTGCCGCGGCTGTCCGTGTGTCCCTCGACGCTCACGGTAATCTCCGGGTAGTCCCTGAGGACTTGGGCCACCGTATTGAGAATCGGGAACGAGTCGGGCTTGATGGTCGCCTTGTTGTATGCGAAATGAATCGTTTGGTTAATCCGGATATGCGTATCCGTGATCTCCACGCCCTCGTACTTCTTCGGGCAGCCGTTGTTCGCGACCTCGCCTTTCTGGTTCGGGCACTCGTCCGTGACATCCGGAACGGTATCCTGGTCGTTGTCCGGATCCGGGCAACCGTCGGTGTCCTCGAACCCATCCGGATCCTCGGGATCATTGGGACACCGATCCGCGGTGTCGGGAATGCCGTCGAGATCGTTGTCGAGGTCCGGACAACCATCATCATCCAAATACCCGTCTTTGTCCTCGGGATCGAGGATGCACTGATCCAGCGCATCGATGATGCCGTCGCCGTCCAGGTCCTTCGGGCATCCGTCCGGGGGCGGGCCGGGCTGATCCGGGCATCTGTCCATGTCATCGCAGACGCCATCCTTGTCGGTGTCGACGCACTCCGCGACCACCACCGCGGGACCGGCGCACTTGTCGGGCGGTGACTTCTGGTCCGCAAGCTCGGCGTTCTTGATTGCCACGTCATAGTGCCGGCGCGCCGCGCGGCCGAAGCCTTGCTCGATCTCGAGCTCCGCGAACTTGAGGTTCGCCTTGGCGATCGCGAGCTCCTTGGGGGCGCACACGTACGCCCCGTTCTTTTCGATTTGCTCAAGCTTCCTGCGCGCGGTCGTGATGCCGCCCCGAAGCTGCGCCGTCTCCGCGCAGCCGAATGTCACACCGGCGACGGCCACAACCGCCAGGATTCGAAACGCTGCCACACTGCTGGCCATCTAGCGTCCCCTTTCCTGGTCGCGATTGAGCGCGATGTCGCGCGCTTTTCTGGCAAAGGTGCGCGCTTCCCGCGCGTATTCGATGGCCGGCTCGTATTCCGAATAGCCGACCTCTTCCCTGGCCTTGTGAAGATATTCGAGAGCCGAATAGTACTCGTACGGCGCATCGCAGCGGGGTCCAGTCACAGCGATCCCCAAACCGCCCTCGGTGGTTACGAGCGGTGTGCTCGGATTCGGCCCCGCGCCCTGGCTCATCGGGGATAGCTTGTCGAGCTGGTCCTGCGTGCAGGCGGCTCCGGCGACCTCCGCCTCCGCGATGGCCTGCGACGCCTCGACGATGACCACGGAATACTCGATGGGAGCGCAGGCCGCGAACGCGAGCGCTCCAGCCAGGATAAAAACGATACGAGGCCAACCCTTCACGTGTCACCCTCCAAACCGCTTTACAACCTTGCAGGGCTAGTGATCGCTTCTAGTTACCAAACTCACTGAAAGCCGTCAACTCTGCGGACACGTTCGAAAAGCGGGCGGTTCGCAGGAGCGATTCAGTCCTTTTGTCTCCCGTCCTGACGGCCGACACCCTGCGGATAACGCATCGCATCCTGAACGACGCATGTGATACGCGAGACGGACCGGAACTCCGCGGCCAGGTCCTCGGCCAGCGCCAGCCCAAACCGCTCCTCCAACGCCGCCAGGAGGTCGAGCGCCCGCAGGGAGTCGAGCCCCATTGCCGCCAGATCCGCATCGGGGTCTTGGGCGTCGATCCCCGCCACCTCGAGCAGAACGGACGCCACGTCCGATGCGGAAATTCGCTCGGGGTACGGTCTGGGACCGCCCATGGCGCCCTGCCCCGTCATTGCCGTTTTGCCTCCTGCCAGGCGGTCTCCATCTCGTCGATGGAACATTCGGTCATGGGCCTGCCTCGGCCCGCGAGAATCCGCTCCATTCCCGCGAAGCGCCGCGTGAATCGCGCGCAACAGGCCCGGAGCGACTCCTCCGGCTGGCATCCGAGGTGCCGCGCCCACTGCGCCACCGCGAACAGGACATCGCCCAGCTCGTGCTCGACATCCTCGTGCACGCCGTTGCGGGCCGCCTCGTCCACCTCGGCGAGCTCCTCGTCGATCTTGGCGCGTACTCCCTGCACGTTCGGCCAGTCGAAACCCACGCGCCCGGCCTTCTCGCCCATGCGCGCCGCGCGCAAGAGGGCCGGCAGGCTCGCCGGAAGCCCATCGAACAGGCCGCGGCCCTCCTTCTCCTTCTTCTTGATTTTCTCCCAGTTGACGAGGACCTGATCCGAGCCCTGAACGGTCGCCTCTCCAAAGACGTGCGGGTGGCGGTGGACGAGCTTGCGCGACAACCCCTCGGCCACGTCCGCGATGTCGAAGGCGCCGCTCTCGCGGGCGATCTCGGCCTGAAGCAGGATCTGAAGAAGAAGATCGCCGAGCTCCTCGCGCAGCTCATCCGGGTTGCCACCGTCGATCGCGTCGAGGACCTCGTAGGCTTCCTCCACGATGAAGGGTTTCAGGGTGGACGGCGTCTGCTCGCGATCCCAGGGACACCCGCCGGGCGCCCGCAGCCGGCGCACGATCCCGGCGGCCCCGGCAAGGGCGGATGCGATCCGATCAATCGGGGGATCATGTTCGTCGGGCATGGGCTCCGATGTAGCACGGATGTCTTCCCGAATCACGCCTGAAACTCACACGGAACCGCCCCGGAGCACAACGTGGCTCAAGTCGTTCACTCGGCGCCGGAGTCGTAGGCCTCGTCCGTGGACCACGCGGTCACGCCTCCGTTCGATCCCGTAAAGTGACGGTACTTATCCGGGTAAAGAGCGTCCTCCTCTGTCGCGTAGGACAGGTACACAGGCGAAGCGCGGTACAGGCCGGTGTGCCAGACCAGGATCCCGGGGACAGGCTCCGTCCTGGTGGTTCCATCCACAGAATGCGAGCCCAGCACGACCTGGAGGTTCACGACCGCAACGACCGACGAGAGCACGAAGGTGTTGACACCATCCCCGCGGCCCCAGGACACCGAACGGCCCAGGTCGTCCACGCCGTAATCCGGGTTCCATCTCCCGATGAACGACCACCACTGCGGTCGCGGCCTGTCGTAGCTAGGCCAGTACTCGAACAGCGTAGTGCCTGTGAGCGCGTCCTTGTCTTCCTGGGTTCGTCCGGGGCCAACGAACCCCCAGTCGCTGGCTACGCCGAACCAGGCGTACGACTCGCCACTGGTGTACTGGTCCGCGAACTGGAATGCTGTCGAGGGCCAGACCGTCTCTGCGCCGGAGTCGTTGCAATCCGTCGTTGAGCAGACGGAGCCAGCGCACTCGACCGTGCAGTGCTCTTTGGCGGTAAAGCCTCGCCCTGCCACGTAGGCACGCCGAGGCACGCTCCTGCCACCGCTTGATCGTTTTCAGTCGAGTTCGATCGGAAGCAGCGCGGTCGCCGGGTCGCGCAGGGCCGCGCGGGCGAGGGCCAGGAGGTACGCCTTCGGCTCGGCGCCTTGCAGCTTGGCCGTGCCGATCAGCGTGTAGAGGATCGCGGCGGCCTTGAGCCCGCGCTCGGACTTGCAGCCGTAGAAGTTCTTGCGCCCCACGGCCAGGCTGCGGATCTCGCGCTCCACGAGGTTGTTGTCGAGCGGCAACCGCGGGTCGTACAAGAAGCGCGTCAGCCCGTGCCAGTGGTTGGTCATGTAGGCGATGGCCTTCATGAGCGAGCTCTCGGGCAGCGCAAACTGAACGGCAGACCACTCCCGGATCCGCTCGATGATGGCCGCCGACCGCTCGGTCCGCAGACGCGCCCGCAATTCGAGCGCCTGCGCCTGCTCGTCGCCCTTGAGCGGCATCGGGTCCGGCGCCTCGCGCTCCACCATGTACAGCTCGCGGATCAGGTCCAGCACGGCCTTGCACTCGTCCGGGTAGTTTGCCTCGGCCTCAACGTATTTCCGCCGCGCGTGCGCCCAGCAATACGAGAGCTTCAGCGCGCCCGGCGGCTTGCGCTTCGCCAGCGTCAGGTACGTCTGGTACCCGTCCACCACCAGCCAGCCCTTGTAACCGGCCCACAGATCCGCGGCGTCCGCGCTGCGCCGCCGGTCGAAGTGGAAATACACAGCATCGTGACACGCCGCAGCCCACGCGTACCATTTCTCGCGGCCGCCCGCTTTCAGCAGGTACCACGGCGTCTCGTCGCCGTGCGCCACCTCCTGCGAGAGCACGTGCTTGCGGATCTTCTCGTACGTCGGCTCATACAATCGCGCGAGCGCCCACACCTGGTCCCACAGCGTCTGCGAGTCCACCGCGAGCCCCTCGCGCTTCATGATGCGCGCCTGGCGCTCCAATGGCAGATGGTCGAGGTACTTCTGCGCCGCCACCTCCACCGCGAACTCCGTCGAGTACCGCCCGCCGGGGATCGGCTTCTGTGGCGCGGGCGCGGTCTTCACGCACGCCCCGCATGTGCAGCGGTACTTCTTACGCAGGTGCTTGCGGAGCATGAACTGGCGCTCGACGACCGTCACCTCCTGCGACTCCTCGTACTGCCCCTCCCACTCCGCGAGCGTCCCGCCGCACGCCGAGCACGTCATCTCGTCGGCCGGAAGCTCGTGCGTCTGCTCCACGATGGGCAGCTCGGGCTGCTCCTTGGGTCCGTGGCCGGTCCGCGGCTCCTTCTTCTTGTCCCCGTCTCCCTCGTCCCCAGGCCGCTTCTCCGACGACGCCCCGAACAGCTTGCGCTGCAGCGCACCCATCTGCTCCTGCATGCGCATCATCTCCAGCTCGAGCTGCTTCGCCTCGTCCAGCCCCTTCAGCTTGGAAACCTCTCGCGTCAACTCCTCGAGCCGCTTGTGCAGACGGTCGTTTTCGCCCTGCAGCAGAAGCGCCACCTGCTTCGACGTCTCGATGTCCTTGATGCGCTCGATGCTCAGCATGCCTGAAACATGATCATCGATCAGGGCAGGCCGCAAGTGGGGATCTCGGACAATCAACATCGATCCGCGGCGGGATGAGCGGAATCTTTCCGACCACGCGGCTGCCATCGAGAAACAGCCCCAGCTCGCTCGGCGCGAGCGCCAGCGTCGGCCCTTCGGCCCGCTCCCACGGCGCCGCGAACTGCCCGCGCTCGAGCCGCTTCATCAGGATGCAAAGGCCCGTCCCATCGAAGTACAGCACCTTGGCCCGGTTGCGTCGGCGATTGACGAACAGGAACAGGTCGCCCCGCGTCAC
>JAQTNF010000091.1 GCA_028713995.1 Deltaproteobacteria bacterium
CGAGGGCTCCATGCGCGCCTGCCTGAGGAGGCGCGCCACGTCCTCGCGCGAGGCGAGCGGAAGGGTCGGCGCGGCGGGCGCGGCGTCCGGCACGCGGGTGGTGACGAAGGCGCGGTTCCTCGCGTACTGCGAGGGGCCGCCTGCGGTCAGCGGGATGAACGTGATGTCGTACGGGGTGTCGTCGATGTACATGTAGAAGATGTCGCTCGAGAGCGGCTCGAGCTCCGGCCGCACGGTGTAGCCGTAGCTCGCCATGGCCGGCATGTCCGCGAGCAGGGTGTCCCCTTGCCGCGTGATGACCATGTCCCCCACGTTCCACGGATCCGTGTACGTGCCCACGTGGCGGTCGAACTGCGCGGGATCGATCTCGTACTTGGGGGCCGCAGTCGGCTCGGGCAGATCGACCAGCGTCGTGATGGCCGCGTCGAGGCTGCGCGAGAAGTCGGCTTCGTAGGCGCTCGAGCAGATGGCCACCGCGAAACGGCTGTCGGGCAGGATGTAGAAGACGTGCGAGAACGACATGGTGGCCCCGCCGTGCTCCCACACCGGCATCTCGTACCACTCGCCGTTGAGCGCATAATAGCCGGTCTCGACGAACATGCCGTACCCGTAGGACATCGATCCGGCGCCGAACAGCGTGTCGACCTGGGCCGTGGTGATCTCGCCGCGCAACGCGTCCGAGAGCACGTCCGGATCGCCGTCCATGATGAACCTCGCCCAGGCCATCATCTGGGTCGGCGTGGTCCACACGAAGCCCGCGGGACGATCGCCCGCCGGATCCGGCATCTGGTCCATCGACACGGGGCCCACGGCGCCGGTCGTGAGATCGTCGAGCCCGAGCCCATACGACAAGGCGTAGTCGCCGTCGGCCTCCACCTCGGTCTTGCGCGCGAACGTGCGCGGCATGCCGAGCGGGCCGAAGACGTCGTCGCGCATGATGTCGGGCCACGGCCGCGTGTCGAGCGCCTCGGTGACGAGGCCGGCGAGGGCGAAGTTGGGGTTCGAGTAGTTCCAGAACGCGCCGGGCGGGCTCATGAGGTAGGCCTGCTCGGCGAACGCGCCGTACAGGTAGCTCGCGAGCGCCGCGTCGTCGGACGAGACGTCCCCCAGCGTCCAGTCGACCAGACCGCCCTGGTGGCTGAGCAGGTGGCGCAAGGTGATCTGGTCGTCCCAGGCGGCGTCCTTGGTGAACTCCATCTCCGGCAAGGTCTCCTCGAGCGTGTCGTCGAGGGACACGAGCCCGTCCTCCACCTTGCGCAGGAGGGCCACCGCGGTCATCTGCTTGGTCGTTGAGCCGATCTGCATGAGCGTCCCGGGCGTGAGAGGCAGGGCGAGATCCGGATCCTTGCTCCCGAACGCCTGCGCGAACGTGACCACGCCGTCCTCCATCACCGCCGCCGAGACCCCGTAGGCCGTGCTGGCCGCGAGGTCGGCGCGCAGGGCCTCGACGAACGCGTCGAAGCGCGGATCTGAGTCGCCGGTGGTGTCGGTGTCCGCGCCGCCGTCGCCGGGCGTGTCCGTGGACGCGTCCGCGTCGCTCCCGCCCTCGGAGCCGCAAGCGCCGCAGAGCGCCGCAAGGAGAATCGAGGCGAGCGGCAATGTCGATGTCGGACCGCTTCTTGTCATGATGGATGTCCTTTCCTATGGCCCGGGACGGCCTTCGCGGCCACGCGCTCCACAATCTTCGCGTCCGTGAGCTCCTTGAGGGCGTCGGAAGCAATCCAGCGCGCCGAGCGCTCGTCGCACGCTGCGATCCTCTTCGCGCACGCCACGGCGGACGCGTTGAGCTTGATGTTGCGCTTGCCGATCTGGCGTAACGCCCAGTTGACGGCCTTCTTCACGAAGTTGCGATCGTCGACCGCCTCGCGCTCGATCATCGGAAGGAACGCGAGGAACGCCTCGTCCTTTGCCTGCCTGTCGTGCACCGCGAGGCTGGCCATGAGCGCGAACCCGGCCCGCTTGACGTACTCCTCGTTGCGGGCGCTCCATGCGGCGGCCTTGGCGAGGGCGAATGGAGTCTTGTCGAACAGGCTCCCGCACACCTGATCGCACACGTCCCACGCGTCGAACTGCGCGACCCATGCCTCCATCTGCTCCTCTGTCACGGCGCGCGGATCGTCCACGAGCCCGGCCAGGATGCGCGCCTCGTGGATCCCGGAGCCCCACAGGCCGAGCGCCAGCGCGTGGTCGCGGCCGATGGTCTTGGCCAGCATGCGGATCTTGGGCATCTCGAGCCCGAGCGCATGCTCCGCGTTGACCCCGAAGCGCGCAAGCCCTGCGCGCACCTCAGGGTTCCCCATGGACTTGAGATCTGCGAGGACGGTGTCGAGGTTCATACGGGCCTCCTTGGGTCAGGTCAGTGTACCACGAACCCTCCGGTTGCAGTGGCGGGCGGGGCGGTGTATCCATGCGCTCTAACGAAACGGGCCCCAAGGGGAGCCCTCGCGAGAGGGGTGGCGATGAAGGAGAACATGCTCATGCCGGTGGCTGCGTGGCTGTGCGCCGCGTGCCTGTTCGGATGCGGGACCAAGCCGCCGGAGGTGGAGGTGAAGCCGCCCGCGCCGGCCCTGCCCGAATCGCGGGAGTGCTACGAGCCGATGGCCGGACCCAACATGCTCATCACCTCGGAGCTCGGCGAGTCCAACGGTCCGGTCCTCGCGTGGGCCGGCGAGACGTTCGCGCTCGCGTGGTGGGACCTGCGCGGCACGTCTCCGGCCGTGTACATGCTTCGCGTGGACGCGGACGGCACGCGGAGGTCCGGGGAGAAGCGCATCTCCGGCCCGGACGAGGCGCGCGACCAGGACGTGGCCTACGACGGCGAGGAGACCCACATCGTGTGGAACGAGGGCGGTCGCATCATGTCGCTTCGGCTCGGGCCGCAGGGCGGGGAGCCCGTGACCCTTGCCGCGAACGGGCGCTTCCCGGCCGCCGGGCCGTGGGGCGCCGCGGCATGGGCCGAGCAGGGCGGGCTGTACTTCCGGTGCGACGGCGTGCCGGCGGGGACAAAGCCGAGTCTGGTGTCCACGGGCGGCATCGAGGATGCACGCATCGCGTGGGCCGGCGACGAGTACGCGGTGGTGTGGTCCGGCTCGGTCAAGGGCGGACGCGACATCCTCCTCAAGCACGTCACGCCCAAGGGCCGGCCGTTCGGCAAGCCTGTACGCATCTCCAGCCCGGGCGAGATGTCGCGCAGGCCGCAGGTGGTGTGGACCGGCGAGAGCTTCGCGCTGGCGTGGACCATCCAGCTTCCCGACGCGGACACGTCCAAGGACAAGTACCGCATCTCCTTTGCGGTCGTGCCCCAGAAGGGCGCGGCGCCGGTCTTCACGCGCGCGCTCGAGTTCACGAGCGCGGTGGACAGGATTGCGCTCGCCGCGAGCGGCAAGGACTTCGGCCTGGCGTGGGTGGGGACCGTGGAAACCAAGAACGGGATCTTCTTCGCGCGCCTCGACCTTTCCGGCAACCCCATCGGCCGGCCGATCAAGGTCTCGGACGACACGCCGCAGAGCTGCGGGCGCCCCAGCCTGGCGTGGGGCGGCGACGGCTACGCCCTGGCGTGGTCCGACGACCGGCAGACGACCGGCTCGGAGGTGATCTTCTCGTACCTGACCTGCGGCGAGGCGCCGCCCTTGCCCGCCGCGCCCGCGGCCGACGCGGGGCCTGCCACGGAACCTTCGCCCGCGGCCGACGCCGGGACCGGTGCGGCCAAGGCGCCCGTCCTCAAGGACGTGTTCGAGGACAAGAAGGGCCACAAAGGCAAGAAGGACAAGGCCGAGCCCAAGGCCGAGCCCAAGCCCAAGAACAAAGCGCCCGCCGAGGCCAAGAAGAAATGACCCGCGACGGCGCGCACAGGCCCGCCGTGTGGTTCACGACCGCGAGGGCGCATCGGTTCGACTACCGCGATTCCCTGCTCGGCCGCTTCGAGAAGATGCTCGGCGCGTTTCCGCTCGGCGAGTCCGTCGCGGAAGAAGAGGTGGTGCCGGTCAAGATCCACTTCGGCAGCCGCGGCGCGATCCAGACGATCCGGCCGCCGTTCGTAGCCCTTATGGTGGCGGCGCTCAAGAGTCTCGGCGCGCACCCGTTCGTCACCGATTCGGTGCGCATGCTCGGGCACGAGTACCTCGAGATCGCCAACCGCGCCGGATACAACCAATCGGCCCTCGGTGCGCCCGTGCTCCTCGCGGACGGCATCTTCGGCAACGACTCCATCGAGGTCGACGCGGGCGAGCCCGTGGGCACGCAGTGCATCGCCTCGGCCATCCACGACGCGCCCTCCATGGTCGTCATGAGCCACGTGAAGGGCCACATCCAAGCCGGGTTCGGCGGCGCCATCAAGCACCTGGCCATGGGCGGGGTGTGCTCGCACCCGCGCTGCGGGGGCTGGGAGAAGGGGCGCGGCAGGGCGCATTTCACGCTCGGCACGATTCCTAATTGGAAGGGCGCGCCGCCGTGCACCCTGTGCGGCACGTGCGAGCGCCACTGCCCCATGGCCGCCATCACCATCGCGAGGCGCGCGTGGAGCGTGTCGGATGACTGCTGGCGCTGCGGCCGCTGCATCTCGGCCTGCCCCGCGCAGGCCCTCCACACGCCCAAGGACGACGGCCTGTTCCAGCGCGCGCTCGCGGCCCAGGCCGCGGCGGTCATGCGCACGTTCGGACCCGGCAAGGTCGTATTCGCGAACTTCCTGCTCGAGATGCAGCCCGAGTGCGACTGCATGGACATCTGCGACGTGCCCATGGTGCAGAACGTGGGTGTGCTCATGGGCAAGGATCCGGTGGCCGTGGACGCGGCCTCGCTCGCCCTGGTGGCCAAGGCGCCGCTCCTCAAGGGCTCGCGCGCGGACGCTCTCGGCGCGTACGAGGGCCGCGATCCGTTCGGCGCGGTGCACCTCAAGAGCTCCTGGGGCCAGGTGGAGCGCGCGGCCGAGCTGGGTCTCGGCTCGCTCGAGTACGAGCTCTTGGAGTTCCCGTTCGCGGCGAGGTGAGGCGGGAGATGAGCAAGGGCAAGGATCCGTCCGACACCCCCATGATGCGGCAGTACCTCTCCGTCAAGGAGCAGTACCCGGACGCCGTCCTCTTCTACCGCATGGGCGACTTCTACGAGATGTTCTTCGAGGACGCCATCGTGGCCTCGGCGGCCCTGGACCTCACGCTCACGAGTCGCAACAAGAACGATCCCGATCCCGTGCCCATGTGCGGCGTGCCGCACCACGCGGCCCTCTCGTACGTGGCGCGCCTCATCGCGCTCGGCCACAAGGTGGCGGTCTGCGATCAGATGGAGGACCCTTCGAAGGTCAAGGGCCTCGTCAAGCGCGAGGTGGTGCGCGTGGTCACGCCCGGCGTGGTGCTCGATGAGGAGAACCTGGACGCCAAGACCAACAACTTCCTCGCCGCGGTGCTGCCGTCGGGGGAGGGCTCTGCCGCCTTGTCGTTCGCCGTTGCCGTGGTCGACGCCTCGACCGCGGAGTTCCGCGGCACGCGCGTGGCCGGTCAGGCGGCGCTCATCGGCGAGCTCTTCAGGCTCGAGCCGCGCGAGCTCCTGGTGCCCGAGGGGATGATCGAGGCCTTGTGCGCCATCCGCGATCTGCTGCCGCGCTGCTGCGTCACGCCCGCGGCGGACGACCTGTTCGAGGCCGGGGGCGCCGGCCGCGAGCTTGCGGCCCAGATCGGAGACGCAGAAGCCGCGTCCCTCGCCGAAAAGGACGCGCTCCTCGCCCGCGCCGCCGGAGCCGCGATCGCGTACGTGCGCTCCACGCGGCCCCAAGGCGAGGTGCCCATCCGCAGGTTCGTGACGTACGACGTGGGCGACTCGCTCGTGCTCGACGAGGCCACCAAGGATCACCTGGAGCTCGTGCGTACAGCGGGCGGCGAGCGCAAGGGCTCGCTGCTCTCGCTCATCGATAAGACGCGAACCGCCATGGGCGGCAGGCTCCTGCGCGCGTGGGTCAACTATCCGCTCACGGACGTAGCGGCCATCCGCAGGCGTCTCGACCGGGTCGACCTGTTCTTCGGCGACGCCAGGTTCAGGAACGACGTGCTCGCCGCGCTCGACACCATCGGCGACGTGGAGAGGCTCGCGGCGCGCATCGGGGGGAAGGCCGCGACCCCGCGCGATCTCGGCGCCCTGCGCGCGTCGCTGAAGGCGCTGCCCGATCTCGACGACCTGCTCGGCTCGTGCCCGGCGCAAGACGCGGACCGCGTGCTCGGCGGCGGCGTGGATCGCTGCGAGGATCTGGAGGGAGCGCTCGGCCGCGCGCTCGTGGACGAGCCGCCCGTGTCGAGCCGCGAGGGCGGCATCTTCCGCCGCGGTTTTCACGTCGGCCTCGACGACTTGGTCGAGACCGTGCGCACGGCCAAGGACTTCATCGCCGCGCTCGAGGAGCGCGAACGCGCGCGCACCGGCATCTCGTCGCTCAAGGTCTCGTACAACAAGGTCTTCGGCTACTACATCGAGGTGACCCGGCCCAACCTGAAGCACGTGCCGCCCGACTTCGTGCGCAAGCAGACGCTCTCGACCGGCGAGCGCTTCGTCACGCCCGAGCTCGAGGAGTGGGAGGCCAAGGTGCTCTCGGCCGACGAGCGGCGCCGCGAGCTCGAGGCCGAGCTCTTTGCGATCCTCGTCTGCGACCTCGCGGCCCACGTGGACAGGCTCTTCGCGCTCGGCCGCAGGCTCGCGGAGCTCGACTGCGCGGCGTCGCTCGCCGAGGTGGCGCGCGAGCGGGACTTCGTGCGGCCCGAGGTGGACGGTGGAGTGGTGATCGACATCAGGGACGGGCGCCATCCGCTCGTCGAGGCCCTGCAAAAGGACGCAAGGTTCGTGCCCAACGACGTGCGCCTCGATCCGGACGGCGAGCGGCTGCTCGTCATCACCGGGCCGAACATGGCCGGCAAGTCCACGGTCATGCGCCAGACCGCGCTCATCGTCATCCTGGCCCAGATGGGATCGTTCGTGCCGGCGTCATCCGCGCTCGTGGGCGTGGCCGATAGGCTGTTTACGCGCGTGGGCGCGTCGGACAACATCGCGCGCGGCCAGTCCACGTTCATGGTGGAGATGCGCGAGACGGCCGCCATCCTGCGCAACGCCACGCGCCGCAGCCTCGTGATCCTCGACGAGGTGGGCCGCGGGACGAGCACGTACGACGGCCTGTCCATCGCGTGGGCCGTGGGCGAGTACCTGCACGACGTGGTGGGCTGCAAGGTCATGTTCGCGACGCACTACCACGAGCTCGTGGAGATGGCGGCCGTCAAGGCGCACGCGGCCAACTACCACGTGGCGGCGCGCGAGTACGGCGAGGACGTCGTGTTCCTGCGCAAGCTCGTGCAGGGCGGCACGTCGCGCTCGTTCGGCATACAGGTGGGCAGGATGGCCGGGCTGCCCGAGGTGGTCGTGCAGCGCGCGCGGGAGATCCTGGCCGGGCTCGAGAAGGACAACCCGGCGCCCGCGGGCATGCCCGAGTCGGCGCGTCGCTCGCCGGGAGCCTCTCCGCAGCTCGATCTCTTCACCCGCTCCAAACCCTCGGAGGCCGAGCGCGTCCTCAAGGAGACCGACCTCGACCGCGTCACGCCGCTCGAGGCGCTCGCGCTCCTTTCGAGGCTCAAGGATCTGGCCGAGAAGGGGTGAGGGTCACTTCCCGCCGAGCAGTCCCAGGTCGCGCAGACTCGCATAGGAGCCGTGGCCGATGACCACGTGGTCGAGGACCGGGATGCCCACGAGCTCGCCGACCTCGACGAGCCTGCGCGTGAGCGCCACGTCGTGGGAGCTCGGCCGGGGATCACCCGAGGGGTGGTTGTGGACGAGCGCGAGCCTCGCCGCGGCCTCGGCGATCATGGGGCAGAACACCTCGCGCGGCTCCACACGGCACTCGGTGAGGGAGCCCTTTGCCACGAGCGCCTCGCGGATGGGCTCGTTCTTGTTGTTGAGCCCCACCGCGAAGAACACCTCCTGCTGCATGAGGGCGAGGCGCACGCGATAGGCTTGGTAGATGTCGGCGCTGCACCCGAAACGTCCCCGGCTTCTGCCGTCGCGGCCCGTCTTCTCGACCACGCGCAGGCCGAGCTCGAACGCGGCCGCGATGCGTGCCGCCTTGGCCTCGCCCACACCCGGGAGATCGGCGAGCCCGTGCGGGCCGAGCCTGGCCAGGCGAGCGAGGCCACCGGCGGCGGCGAGCAGATCGCGCGCCACGTCGCAGGCGCTCCCGCCGCCGTTGCCCGTTCCGAGGACGAGCGCCACGAGCTCCGCATCGCCGAGGGACCGGGCGCCGAGATCGCGCAGCCTCTCGCGCGGGCGATCCCCCTCTGTCAGCAGGAGCGTCGACGCCATGGAAGCGGGTGAAGCAACCCCCGTGCCATGCCCGGGCGACGTGAAACGGCCCGGTCAGGCCTTCTTGCGGAAGTGGGACGGCAGGCCCGTGAAGGTGCGGTCCGGGCAGAGCTCCTTGGCCCGGGCGAGGAGCCGCTCTTCGGTCTCGACGCGCTCCGGATCGGGCAGGCAGCACTCGACCGGGCACTCCACGTTGCACATGGTGCGCTCGTAGAACCCGACGCACTCCACGCAGCGCGCGGGATCGATGACCCGCCTCAGGATCTCCTTGTCTTCGGAGATGGCCTTCACCGGACAGACTTCCTCGCACGTGCCGCAGTTGATGCAGTCCTCGGTGATGCGGATCGCCATGGGCAAGCACTATAGGTTCGGCGCGTTCTGTCGTCAACGCGTCAGCCGAACGCGGCTTCGAGCGACTCCTGCACGATTGCGAACAGCTCATCGATCTGCGGGGCGGCGACGTTGAGCGGCAGGACGAAGTAGATGACGTTGCCCAATGGCCGCAGCAGGGCGCCGCGTTTGCGCGCCTCGGCGTGGAAGCGCCACCCCGCGTCGTCGAGGTAGTTCGCGTTCGCGGACCCGGACTCGGGATGCGCCAGCGTGAAGGCGCCGATGAGCCCGGTGCGCCTCGCGTCATGCACCCACGGATGGCCCGAGACGCGATCGAGGCCGCGCCGCAAGGCCTCGCACTTCGGAGGCAGGCCCTCGATGAGGCGCTCGTCGTCGAGCACCTTGAGGACCTCGAGGGCCACGGCCGCGCCGAGCGGGTTGCCCGTGAACGAGTGGCCGTACCATAGCGTGCGCTCCGGCCCGCCCAGGAACTCGGAGAAGACGCGGTCGGTCGTGACCGTGGCCGCCATGGGCAGCATGCCGCCCGAGAAGCCCTTGGCCAGGCACACGATGTCCGGTTCGATGGCCGCCTGGTGCGACGCCAGGAAGCTGCCCGTGCGGCCGTAACCCACGAAGACCTCGTCCGCGACGAGGAGCACGTCGAGCTCGCGGCACAGGGCGCCGAGCCGGGCCAGGTATTCGGGCGGGTGCATGAGCATGCCGGCCGCGCCCTGCACGAGCGGCTCCACGATTACGGCCGCCACCTCGTCCGCCCGCTGCCTGAGGATCTCCTCGGTTTGTGCGAACGCCCGATCGTACCAGCGGCCGGCCAGGGCGGGCGCCGGGAGGCGGATGCAGTCGAAGAGCAGCGGCCCGAGCGCGTCGTGGAACACGCCCGCGTCCGACACGGAGGCCGCGCCGAGCGTCTCACCGTGGAACGCGCCGGACAGGCTCACGAGCCTGTTGCGCCGCGGGCGGCCCCGCAGCCGCCAGTACTGCACGGCCATGCGCACGGCGACCTCCACGGCCGTGGAACCATCGTCCGAGTAGAAGACGCGCGTGTACGACGGGCCGCACCTCGGCAGCAGGGCCTCGGCCAGGCGCACCGCCGGCTCGTGGGTGGCGCCGGCGAGCGACGTGTGCGCGAACGCGGCGGCCTGGCGAGTGAGGGCCGCGACAAGGCGCGGGTGCCCGTGGCCGAGCACGCTCACCCACCAGGAGCCGTTGCCGTCGATGAGGCGCGCACCGTTCTTGTCGTGGAGATAGATGCCCTCCGCGCGTTCCACCACCACGGGATCGACCTCGTCGATGTACTTCCGCATGGGCGTGTACGGGTGCCAGACGAGCGCCTTGTCGAGCGCGACGATCTCCTCACGGGTCGTCATGGTTCCTCGCGGCTCCCTTCCCTCGACTCCTCGACCAGGCAGGTGAGGCCGCCCGTCGCGAGCGTCACGCTCACGCGGGTCCCGGCCCGAGCTTCCCTCGCGTCGCGGACGAGCCGACCGTCCGGCAGTGTGCGCACCAGCGAGTAGCCGCGGGCCAGGCTGGCGAGCGGGCTCAACGCGTCGAGAAAGGCCGAGAGGGGTCCCAAGCGGCCTCGGGCCCTCGCGAGCGCGAGGACGGGCCAGCGCGCCAGGGCCTCGCGCGAGGCGGCGAGCGACTCAGCGCTCCTGCGTAAGGTGACGCGCGGATCCCGCGACCGCAGCCGCGCCACGTGGGTGAGCAGCCGCTCTCTCGAGCGTTCGACGCGTCTGCCTTGAGCGGACTTGAGAGCAACCGCGAGGTCCGCGACGCGTCCGGCGAGGGCGGCGCGGTCCGGCACCACGAGCTCGGCGGCCTCGGACGGGGTGGCCGCGCGCTTGTCCGCGACCCGGTCAGCGAGCGTGATGTCGATCTCGTGGCCCACGGCGCTCACCACGGGCCTGGGGTGGCGTGCGATGGCCCGCGCCACGATCTCGCTGTTGAAGGCCTCGAGGTCCTCGGCCGAGCCGCCGCCGCGCCCCAGGATCACCACGTCCACGTCCGGCAGGCCCGCGAGGCGGTCGAGGGCCGCCGCGATCTCGGCCGGCGCGGACTCGCCCTGCACCTGGGCGTGGGCGAGCACCATGCGCACCTCGAAACGACGGCCCGCGACCTTGAGGATGTCGCGCAGGGCCGCGCCGGATCTCGAGGTGACGAGGCCCACGCACGAAGGCAGGAACGGCAGGGGACGCTTGCGGGCCGGGTCGAAGAGCCCCTCGGCCTCGAGCCGGGCGAAGAGCTCGGCCAGCATGCGGGCCTTCACGCCGGCGCCCGCCTCCTCCACCCGGTCGGCCACCACCTGGTAGCTGCCGCGCTGTTCGTACAGCGTGACGCGGCCGTGGCAGCGGATCATCCGCCCAGGCGCGATGCGCGCGGCGTAGCGCATGGCCGGCCCCTGCCACATGACGGCCGACACCATCGCCTTGCCGCCCGGGTCGGCGAGCGTGAAGTAGACGTGCCCGGAGCGGGCGCGCGTCGCCTCGGTCACCTCGGCCTCGATCCACACGCCGCGATACGAACGCTCGATGAGCGACCGCACCTCGCCGTTGAGCTCGGCCACGGTGTAGGTCTCGTCTTTGTCGTCGGGCTGTTCGAAGGTGAAGCTCATGCGGGCGCATGATAGCCCGTTTGGGAGAGATGACAAACGGATCGGAAGCCGGATCAGAGCCGCTTGAGCCTGGCTTTGACCATGAGCCCCTTCTTCCGCGCCTTCTCGATGCTGTTCCTGGCGTTCCGTGCGATGCCGCGCACGATGGACGACTCCTGCTCCTTCTCGACCCGCACGAGGAACGGGAGCCCCTTCACGCTTCCCAGCTCCTTGAGCACGGCGATGGCGTCGACCAGCATGAGGGGATCTCGGCCCTGCTCCTCGACGATGGGAATGGACGATTCCCCGCGGATCGTCTCGATGGCGCGCAGCGCCGCGCTCCTCTCCTGCACCGGATTGCGTGCGTCGAGCTTCGAAATGAGCAGGGGCGCATCGGCCTCGCTCCCGGCGATTCGAAGACAGGAGACGGCGAGAACCCGGATGCTCGCCTCCGGGTGCGCGACGAGGCGCAGGACCGAATCGCGCAGGTCCGCGCGCACGGTCGGGGACAAGGAGCCGTCGAGCGACGCCACGTTTCGAAGGACGAGCTCGAGCGTGCCCGTATCCGCGGCGCGGGCGCCCGGTGCAGAGGCCTTGGCCAGCATGGAGGCCAGCGGCGGCCCGAACCAGGTCGCCTTGAGGCCGGCCCAGTTCGCGATCGCGAGCAGCCAGGGCTCCCAGTTGCGCGCGTCGGCGTCGTTCGCCCAGAACGAAAGGCGGGCTGCGGCAAAGCCCGGGGCGAAGGACGGCTGGCCGTTCACGGCGAGGCCCCTCACGAAATCGAGCTCCCTCTTCTTGCCCGCGAAGCGGGAGAGCTGCTTGGCGAGCCTGCGGGACCAGCCCCTCGGGTCGAGGGCGAAGAAGCGCTGCGCGACCCCGAGCTTCACCGCGTCGGACCTGCTCCGGTCGAAGAGCCGCACGACCGCGGCTTGCATGTCGCCGCCCCTGGCCAGCGCGGCGAGCCTGAGGAGGAACGAGAGATCGTCGGACGCGTGGCCGGAAGCGAATTCCTTGAGTCGGTCGAGGAGGAGCGCGCGGGTGGCCTTGTCCGCGAGCTCACGGGCGAACCTCTCGGGGCTCTCCACCAGCACCGACCGGAGGAGCCGCTCGTCGATCCGGGAGCCCTTCCGGTAGAGGTTCCTGCGCTCGCCCGGATCCTTGTCGAGATCGTACCTGTAGACGGCATCCGCCTCCGCGTCGTGGATGAGCTTTTGCCGACCGCGCACCACGCCGACGATGTCGCCCACGCGCGACCGGAAGAAGTAGTCGCGCAACCACGGCGTGCCCGGATCGGCGAGCAGCGGCACGAGGCTTCTTCCGCGTTGGGCCGGGCTCTGCGGCGCTCCCAGGAGGTCTCCGATGGTGGGCACGATGTCGATGTTGCCGACCGTCCGGTCGTCGATGACGCGCCCGTTCCTTCCGGGAATCCAGATGGCGAGCGGCACCCGCACGACCGACTCCCACACGGTCGATCCGTGCGACGTGAGCCGGCGCTCTCCCATGCCCTGTCCGTGATCCGAGCCCAGGATGAAGACGGTCTTCTCGAGCAGCCCGCGTTCGCGCATGCCGTCGTGGAGCGCCTCGATCTGCCGGTCGGTCCAGCGCAGGGAGCGCTCGTAGCAGCCCGTGAGCGAGCACTCGGTCGAGGTGAGGGTGTGGCCGTCAGCGTAGCCGGGCGGGTGCATGGCATAGCTGTGCACCCATGCGAAGAACGGCGCGTTGCGGTGGCGATCGAGCAGGGACAGCGTCCGCGGGACCATCTCGTCCATGGCGGACTCGTGGTAGACGGCCACGTCCTCGAAACCGTCGAGAGCGCCCTCGACCGATCCGTAGGTGTGCCCCACCTGCTTGCGCGGCTCCACGATGAAGCTCGTGACGGACGCGATGGGCACGCGCCCCAGGCTCTTGACATATCGCCCGAGCGGCACGCCCGTGTGCGCCGCGTCCTCGTTCGACTCGAGCGAGCGCAGGAGCGGCGGGATCGACTTCTTGGTGCAGGCGGCCTGGCTGTAGGCGTAGCGGAAGCGGTAGGCCTTTTGAAGCCAGCGGTCGAGGAACGGCGTGTCCGTCGCGGTCGCCCACGCCTGTCCGTCCGCCCGGGCCGGGGGCACCGCGTCCGCCCTGAGCGCGTCAACGATCAGGAGCACCACGTTCCAGTCGGGCGGGACGACGATCCGGCCCCTTGGCAGGGGCGCGTCCCCGCCTTCCGCGCGCGCGGGCTCATCCATGGCGGCGAGGGTCTCGTAGAGCAGGGAGCGCTGCGCCGAGCGCGTCTTTTGACGGTTGAGCGACGCCATCTTCTTGATCACATCCGTGGCCGTGGCGGCCCCGTCCAGCAGCTCCGCCCGGGTGTCGCGCCGCATGCCCAAAAACAGCGTGGCCGGGATCGACAGGCCGAGCAGGCACGCGAGGGTGAGGCCGGCCAGGACCGACCGAGGCAACCTCCTCGCTACAGGCACGGCGGCCGCGAAGAGCGCGACGAACGCGACGAGCGCGCTCGCGCCGAACGCGACGATGTGGAGACGGGGGTAGATGCTGAACAGCAGCGTGGCGTTGGCAGTGGCGAGGGCCGCCGAAACGAAGAGCGCGACGCCGGGGAAGGCCCGCCTGCGCCGGCCGGCCAGGGGCCCGAGCGCGAGCCACGCGAGGAGGGCGACCGAGGCGGCGCCCGGAACGGCCGGGCCGTAATGGAAGATCCACGCGTAGCTCTGGGCCGAAATCCATTCGCCGCCGGACAGCTCCTTGCCCAGCCACGCGAGAGGCGGCACGACGACGGCGCCCGCGGCGAGCGAGGCGGCGAGGCGCAAAGGCACCCGCCCGGCCGATGCCTTGTTCGCGACGAGCCCCACAAGGAGCGCAAAGGCCGCGGCGACCAGCAGGACGACCGCCGAGATCGAAAAAGCCCCGAGGAGCGCGGCGAGGGCTTCGAGACCGAGACCCTGCTGTCCTTGATCGGATGTCAGGAAGGTGACGGCTCGATCGAGCAGCGCGAGCCACGCGGCCGACGCGAAGGTCGCCACGAGGCCGGCCGCGAAAAGACGCCAGTCGTGCGCCAGCGCGAGGTCTCGCAGCTTCGAAAAAGCCACGGCGACAGCGGGCCTCGTGCGTTGGAGCAAGGACGCCATTGCGTCGTTTCTGCGCCTATTTCATGGGAAAATAAATAGGATACTGATTCGGTTTCCCCTGGATCGGGGCAGAGGACGGGCTACTTGTGGCACTTCATGCACACGGTCGGCCCGGCCTTCTTCTCCTCCACGCTCTGTCTGAAGGTCCCGGCAATTACGTGTGGGATGAACAGTGCATCGAGCTCTCCCGTGACTTGAGCGGCTGCGAGATCGATGCGGGGCGAGATCCTGAGCATGGAGGCAAGTGCGGAAGTTGACCTGACCGTCGAGCAGGTGGTGAACAAGGTCAAGCCGGCGTCGATGAACTGAAGGAAGCCCGGATCAGCAGCCGAGGTTGCGCGAGATGACGATGCGCTGCACCTCGGACGTGCCCTCGCCGATCTCGAGGAGCTTCTGGTCGCGGAAGAAGCGCTCCACGTCGTACTCCTTCATGAGCCCGTACCCGCCGTGGATCTGCACCGCCTCGGTGGCCACGAACTTGAACACCTCGGAGCAGTAGAGCTTGGACATGGCCGCGATCTGCTCGAACGGCTTGTGGTTTTCTCGCAGCCAGCACGCCTTGTAGAGCATGTTGCGCGCGGCTTCGATCTTCGTGGCCATGTCTGCGAGCTTGAACGCGATGACCTGGTTCTTGCAGATGGGCTGGCCGAACTGCTTGCGCTCCTTGGAGTAGGCGAGCGCCTTCTCGAACGCGCCCTGCGCGCCGCCGAGGCCCATGGCCGCGATCGACAGCCGCCCGCCGTCGAGGGTCTTGAGCATCTGGTGGAAGCCCTCGCCGCGCTTGCCGAGGATGTTGGCCTCGGGCACCTTGCAGTCGTCGAAGTACAGCTCTGCCGTGTTGGACGAGCGCCACATGAGCTTGCCGTGCATCTCGCGCGCCTCGAGGCCCTTGGTGCCGGCCGGCACGAGGATGCACGAGTACTCCTTCTTGCCGTCCGCGCGCTTGCCGGTGATGGCCTGCACCGTGGTCACGGAGGTCATGGGGTTGGCCGAGTTGGTGATGAAGATCTTGGAGCCGTTGATGACCCACTCCCTGCTCGCGAGCACGGCGTTGGTCTTGGAGCCGCCCGCGTCCGAGCCGGCCTCGGGCTCGGTCAGGCCGAACCCGGCGAGCTTCGTGCCGGCGCACAGGTCGGGCAGGAAGGCGCGCTTCTGCTCCTCGCTGCCGAAGTAGTAGATGGGCCCGATGCCGAGCGAGTTGCCGGCCGCCACCGTGGCCGCCTGCGAGCCGTCGACGCGCGCGATCTCCTCGACCGCGATGATGTACGAGACATAGCCCATGTTCGAGCCGCCGTAGTCCTCGGACACGAACATGCCGAACAGACCGAGCTCGCCCATCTTCCTCGTGAGCTCCACCGAGAACCGCTCCTTCTCGTCGAGCTCCCGGGCCACGGGCGCGATCTCGTTCTGTGCGAAGTCGCGCACCGAGGTGCGCAGGATTTTCTGTTCTTCAGTCAGGTCGAAGTCGAGCACGGTGTCTCCTCCTCTCGCCGCGCCGACATACCTGGCGCGCGCCGTCGTGGAATGTGACGAGGACTCTCGCCGGAAGAGGAAGGGACGGGGAATGACAAATGTCAGTCGGGAGTCGTCATGGACAGGGCGAGGACGTCGAGAAGCCCCGCGAGGAGCGAGCCGCCCGCGGCCGCCGAGCCCGTGGTGCCGCAGCCGCAGCCCGAGCTGTCGTTGCCGTTGCCGGCGTCCGTGCCGGCGTCCGCGGCCGCGCCGGTGTCCGTGTCCGCCCCGCCGTCGGCTCCGGCGTCCGGCTCGGACGTGTCGGGGGTCGCGCTCACGGACATGGTGACGAGGCTCTGGCAGCCCTGCTGCTGGGGCTTGCAGATGATCGAGAAGTAGTAGCTCGTGTTCTTCTTGAGCTTGAGCTCGGTCAGGCCGGAAATCTTGGCCTCGGTGAGCGGAGCGGCCGCGGTGCCCACCCACTTGAAGTCGTAGGTTACGTTGTAGTCGAAGGGGTAGCTGTCGCCCAGCCATTCGTAGGTGACCGGCTGGCCCTCGCGCACGAGCACGTCGTAGGTCTTGTCCGCAGCGGGCGTGATGAGGAGCTTCAGGACCTCGGTGTCGCCGAACGTGGGCGTCACGTACTGCACGCCGGTCGGGGTGCCCTTGCCGTTGCTGATGTCGAACTGCATGCCGTAGCTGAGCTTCTCGACCGGGGCTCCGTTCTGCCACAGGGAGACGAAGCGCTTGCAGTCGAGCATGTTGCGATCCTCCATGGCGCCCTGCACGACCGCCACGTCGGCGTCCGTGAACTTGAGATCGCCGGTCTCGGCTTTCATGACCTCGGCCTGTGCGATGAGCGCGTTCGCGTAGTCGGCGAAGGAACGGACCTCGGCCCCGGCCAGGGTCAGGTACTGCAGGTGGTCGGTCTTCCTCGGGCCGAGGGCCGTGCGGATCTCCCACAGCGCCCCGCTCACGATCCATCCGTCGGAATGCGACTCGCCGACCAGATCGTCCGGACACACGTGGTCGTTGTCCGCGTCGCGGCCATAGGCGCCGAGCGCGTACTCGCCGAGCTCGGGATTGTCGTGGCGCGTGAGCGAGTAGTAGTCGGCGTTGCCCTCCTCGACCCCGCCGGACGACATGTCGAGGCCGTACTCGTCGCGCCGGCCCATGCCGATCTGGAACGCCTTGGACGACACCGAGTGCGTGAACTCGTGGGTCATCACGTCCGCGTCGTACGCGAAGTCGACCGGGCCGGCCCCCAGGACTCCCTGGCCGATGGCGATCGAGTCCGGGTAGGTGTCGCCGCCGTACGAGCCGCCGCCCATGTACGCCGCGTTGGCGAAGTTCATGTTGACGTACGACCACAGGTGCGTCTCCTCGGTGCTCGTGTCGGGATCGATGTACGTTCCGCCGTAGCCGAACTCGGTGCGCATCCAGTTGTTCTGGTCGTCGATGTGGTAGTAGACGTTCACCTCCGAGAAGCCGTCCGGGCTGGCCGTGGGGCTCGCGAGATTGGGAAGGATGTCGAGGAAGCCGTTGTCGTCGGCCACGGCGTCCTGCGCCCAGGCCGTGCAGCCGCCGTTCTGGTCCATGGTCGTGCAGGTCGCGACGCGCGAGAGCGAGCCCCACGTGTGGTTCACGTGATCCCCGGTCGCGTCGGTGCGCGGCAGGGTCACGATCTTGGTCTCCTTGTTGTCGGTGACCGGGTTCTCGGCGAACACGTTGGCGTCGTTGGTCTTGGCGAGATCGGTCCTGAAAAGAATCGCGCCGGTCGCGGCGTCCACATAGGTCAGCCACCTGTGAAGACCCGCACCGGGCGTCACGAATTCGTACGCGAGCCGCGCGCCGTCGTCCACGGGCAGGTAGCCGAGCGCGCCCGGGGACGTCGGGCCCGGTCCGAGGATGCCGCGGGCGGCGGACACCCTGGCCTCGTCGAACGAGATGGCCGGCGTCGTGGTCGAGACGGCCCCGGTCACGGCCTTGGAGCTGACCTTGACGATGCGCCCTTTTCCGTCGATCTGCACGATAACGTGCGCGTCGAACACCGGCAGGCCGTTCAGGGTCTGACCGAGCTGCACGAAGCGCGTGTCGAGATGCCGCACCACGCGGTCGAGACGCACGTCGGCGCCCGGCGCCGCGAGGCCGAGCAGGGTCGCATGCTCAAGCACGAAGCTCCGCGCGGCTGCGGTCGCGTCGCCGCGGACGGGAGCGGTCGTGAAGCCGTAGACGATGAAGTACCGCCCGGCGCTTCCGTCCGTCACGAGACGCGCGGACGCATGCTCGCCGACGAACCCGGCCGTGGCCTTTTGCAGAGGCGTGGCGGAGACTCCGAACCCCGCGAGAAGCACGGTCACAAGCGCCGATATCCGGAAAAGATTCTGTGTCATGGGGGGCTCCTTGGTAATTGTATGGTTTCTCACGCCAGTGAGTGATCTACCACAATCGGGATCGTGGGGCACGACGTGTTTTCAACTTCCCTACGGCGCCTCGAACCACACGTGCCGGCCGGCCGTGAGCACGGGCTCATCCGAGGAGTACCCGAGCCCCACGGACGCGCCGCCCTGGATACCGGCCGAGGCCTGCGCACCGTCGTCGCCCGGCGAGCCGGATCTCGTGTCGACGTAGCAGAAGTGGATCGTGTTCGTGCCCTGCTCGAGCACCGCGCGCACGTCGTAGCCGGTGGTCCCGCCCGGGTAGGGCGGCGCCTTCCACTGCACGGCGAACCGGGGCTGGCCTTTCTCGATATAGGAACGCACGAACACGCCCTCGCCGTCCTCGGGAATGAGATCGTCCCAGAACACGCCCACGAGTGGAACGTCGTCGCCGGTCGGGAACGTCTCGTTCTTGTACGACGAGAAGTAGGCGCCGAAGGACAGCGTGCCGTTGGCGCTCACGAAGGTCTCCTCGTACGGCTCGCCGTAGAACCCGAACGCGAATCCCAGATTCACGAGCGACGCGTCCTCGTCGGAGAGGGGCAGCTTGCTTCCCGTGGTCGTGAGATCCGGGCACATCGACACGTCCGCGTCCGTGGCGCCCACGTACCCGAACGCGTCGGGCCCGAACATGGTGGGCGGCTCGGCCTTGGCCACGAGCTCGAGATCCACGGGGCCGGCCGCGGCGATCGCCTCGACCGCCACGCTCACCGTCGCCTTTGCGCCCGACCCGTTCTTCCAGAGCACCTGCTCGGGCGCCGAGGCCAGGCAGAGATTCTCGGAGCACCCCGAAAGCACGTGGATCGCGACCGCCGTGGCGGACGCGTCGGTCACGGCCAGCCAGAAGCCCGCGGGCACGGTCGCCTCGAACCACGCCTCGTTGCCGCTCGCGGCCACGCAGCCGTTGGCCGAAACGCCCGCGAAGCCGTTCCCGAAGTCGCCGAGATCGCCCTTCCACGACGCGGCGCTCGAGACGTCCCCGAGGTCGATGGCCCTTGAGCACAGCTCGCCCGGGATCACGTCGGAATCGAGATCCACGGTCACGTCCACGCTCGAGGCGTTGTCCGCCTCGGTCGTGCCTTTTACCACCGCGTATACGGTCTCGGCCGCGGCGCCGCCGTTGTACCAGGTCGCGAGCTCCGGCTCTCCGGAGCTGGCCAGGCACTCCTCGACCGGGCAGCCGCGCGCCAGGTACACCACCGCGTCCGCGCCGGACGTCTCGCGCACCGAGACCGCCTGGCCGGCCGGCACCTCGACCGCCCACCACACGTCCGAGCCCGCCGCGGGCGCGCACAGGGACGCGGGCCACGCAGGACCGAAGTCCCACAGATCCCGGGAGTCGCTCGCGGGCAGCACACCCTCGTTCACGTCGTAAGCCGTGGCGCACGCGTCGCCGGCCGCGATGGGTTCCCGGACGAAGGACAGCCGGATGGGGCCGGCCGCCGTGCCCGCGTTCACGGCCGCGAGCGAAACGAGCGCCTCGGCGGGAGAGCCCGTGACGTTGTACGAGACCACGTGTCCCTCGCGGCCC
>JAQTNF010000092.1 GCA_028713995.1 Deltaproteobacteria bacterium
TGATTCTCCCGCATCGTCCTGTCCCTCCGTTTGCTGCTGCTCAGTCTTCGCAAACTCAGCGTACAGCAATCGGAATTCAGGACGATGCACTCTTACCTTCACTCCTCAACTGGGGGATTTCGGCTGAAGCGCCCGCAAGATCCTTCCGTCCGAAACGTCCGGTACGTGCACTTCCTCAATGGGGGACAACGCGGAGGCAAGAAAATGAAACGAATCCCAAAAGCAGTGCTGCTCGCCATGGCCGGTCTGCTCGCGCTGGGGCTCACGGCGTGCACGAACTCGACCCCGCGATCAGGCGACGATGCGGACTCGGGATCCTGGGACGGTGGCACGGACGGCGACACGGACGGTGACACGGACTCGGACACGGACTCGGACGCCGACTCCGATACGGACTCGGACACCGACGCCGATTCCGACACGGATTCCGACACGGACTCCGACGCCGACACGGACACCTATCCCAAGGCCGGCTGGAAATGCCTCATCTGCTCCTTCCCCAAGGCCGGGCTGCCGCTCGGAAAATAGGACTTGCCCCCGCCGTTCGTCTCACTCAGGGACCACGGGCGCGCAGGTGGAGACGCCGGCGCCCACGATGGTCGTGCCGGTCTTGGGCATGTACGTGGTCATCTTGCCGTCCGTAACTTGGTATATGAACGTCGAAGCCTGGGTGGCCGTCTTGTAAAAGATATAGTAGGAGCCGCCCCAGTGGGCGAACGCCCAGGCGTTGGCGTTGGTGTCCAGGCTGAGCGGCCACGTGGCGATCTCCGCGCCGCTCGACTTGTCGATCTGCGCGATCTTCTTGGACTTCGGGAAGAAACCCCACAGCTCGCCGAGCGCGTTGCCGGTGAACTCCGGGCTCGCGGCGGTGGGCCCGATGGGGGTCATCTTCCATGTGGACGTGTCGAGCCGGCCGAGCTGACCGTTCGCCGCGGTGCCGGCCTTGCCGATGTACAGCGTCTCGTCCGTGGTGGTCGCGCCGTTCGTGGCATAGCCCATGCCGAACAGGCCGAACCCGCAGGCAAAGGGGGTCTTCTCGACGCACTCGGCGGTCTCGGTGTTCACGGCGTAGATGCCGGCGCAGGTGGACATGGAGTTGGAGAAGAGGACGTAGGCGGTGCCGTCGCGGGCCACGGCCATGGAGAACGGCTGGGCGCCGCCTGCCTTGCAATCGAGCACACCCACCTTCACGAGCTGCTTGTCCGGCGGGTAGAAGCGGTAGAAGCTGTTGTTGCTGTCAACGAGGTAGATGGACTTGGCCGCCTCGCTGCAGCCGTCTCCGTCCCCGTCCGCGTCGGTGTCCCCGTCCGAGTCGGTGTCCCCGTCCGAGTCGGTGTCCCCGTCCGCGTCGGTGTCCCCGTCCGCGTCGCCGTCCGTTCCGCCGCCATCCGAGGTGTCGTCATCGTCGCCGACGCTGCCGGTCGCGTCCTCGCAAGAGGCCAGGGCGATAATGGCCAGCGCGGCCGCAAGTATCGGGAAAAGCCAGATTCTTCCTGTCATGGAGCTCTCCTTCGAGTCATCTTGGGCATCGCAGAAGTATTTACCCCATTTTGATAATATGTTGGTGTAAAGAGCACCTGTATGGTGTGAAAAAATGCAACTTTGGAGGGCAACATGAGACAGCTTGTCGTGCTTTCGGCTTCCCGCCTCCTGGGGTTCGCGCTCCTCATGGCGGGTTGCGCCGAGACCTCGATCCAGCCGGCCGATGACGATACGATCCCGGCGGGCGACTCGGATGGCGACTCGGACGGGGACACCGACTCCGACGCGGATTCCGATTCCGACAGCGACACGGACAGCGACACGGACACGGATTCGGATTCCGACTCGGACACCGACTCCGACACGGACGTCTCCACGGACTGCACGCCCGCGTGCCCCGCGATCCAGGGCCAGTACTGCAACAGCGGGTCGTGCAAGCCGTGCGTCAACGCGGACCATTGCGGAGCGGCGTTCGGCGCGTGCGGGAGCTGCTCGGGGGAGATGCCGGTGTGCCAGGGGCTGTCCGGGCTGCTCGCCAAGTGCGTGTGCAACGCGTCGTCGTGCGCGTCCGGATGGCGCTGCGCGTCGGGCGTCTGCGAGGAGTGCGTGACGGACGCGGCTTGCGGCGCGGCGTGCGTGGCCTGCGCGAGCCCCAGGCCCGTCTGCGTGATCGGAGACCACTGCGGCTGCCTGGGCGACGACTGCCCGAGCGGCTCGTACTGCGACACCGAGGCCGACGGCGGCGTTTGCGCGAGCTGCGGAAACGGGCCCGACAACGACGCTCACTGCGGCACGGGTTGTGTGGACTGCGTAAGCCTGGGCGCCATGTGCGACACGGACGGCGCCTGTTACTGCGATTCGACGTCGTGCGGCCCGGGCAAGCGCTGCGTGGGCACCGCGTGCGAGCCGTGCAACACGACCGAGCACTGCGGCCCCTCGTGCTCCGCGTGCGCGCACCCGACCCCGTCGTGCATGGGCGGCGCGGGTTGCGGCTGCGCGGACGGCGACTGTGGAAGCGGGGACTACTGCGACGCGGACGCGGGGCCCGACGACGGGGCTGACGGCGGGGCGGCCGAGGGCGCGTGCGAGCCCTGCGGCGCGGGCCCGGCCCACAACCTTCACTGCGGCGCTTCGTGCCTCGACTGCTCGGAGGTCGGCGGCACGTGCGACACCGAGGGCAAGTGCTTCTGCTCGGCCCCCGGCGAGTGCCCGCCCGGCAGGAACTGCAACGCGGACAACGAGTGCGTTGACGTCAACCTCTGCTGCGGCGCGGGCTGCACCGACTGCACCGCGATCGGTGAGACCTGCGACACGGTCGCCAACGAGTGCACGCCCTGCCCGCCGAGCATCTACACGCAGGACTTCGAGGCCGCGAGCGGCGGGTTCGCGAAGACCCCGGCCGATGGCGTGTGGGCCTGGGGTAGCATCTCGGGCGGCACGCCTCCGACCTCGGGCCACGGCAACGTGTGGGGAACGAACCTCTCGGGCGACTACGGCAACTGCGACGACGACACCCTCACCTCGCCGGACATCGATCTGTCGGGCTGCACGGGCAAGGCCGTCACGCTGTCGTTCGACGTCTGGTACCGGTACGAGAACCAGAACGGCTTCGCCCCGTACGACGGCTTCACGGTCGAGCTCTTCGACGGCACGAGCTGGACGTCCGTGGCGCCCGCGGGCGGCTGGGACACCGTGAGCATCACCGCCACGGGTTGCGGGACCGCACCCTACGTCAACGGCAAGCCCGGCTTCGAGGACACGAGCAACGGCTGGGTGGTGAAGTCGATCACCGTGCCGAGCGGAGCGCTCGTGTCCACGTTCAAGGTGCGGTTCGTGCACGGCAGCGACAACGCCACCACCGACTATGGCGCGTACATCGACAACGTGCGCCTCACGCGGCCCTAAGAAGCCTCGCCCGGGACGGCCAGCAACCCGCCGGTGAGGTGGTCGAGCCCGATCTGCGCCTCGACGAGATCGACCCGCGCGCGCGTCACCCGAAGCTCGGCCTGGCGGACGGCCTCCTCGGCGTCGCGAACCTGTACGAAGATCGAGGCCCCGAGATCGAGTCGCTCGTGTTCGGCCGCGGCTTGCTGCTTCGCGATCCCGAGCGTCTGTTCGGCCAGCGCCATCCGCTCACGCGCGCTCACGAGCGACTCCAGCGCCGTGGCCACGTCCGAGCGCACCTGGTCGCTCGCGGCGACGAGATTCTGGCGGGCGATCTCCACGTCCAGGTTCGACGCGGCGCGCTCGGCGTCCTTGCGCGTGTTGTCGAGCGGGAGCTCGTAGATCAGTCCCACGTAACCCGAATACGCGGCGCCCTCGCCGAACTGCTCGAACGCGGGCGAAACCTCGCCGTCGCCGAGGGTCTGGGCCTCGACCCAGCCCACGAGGTCGAGCCGCTGGCGCATCTCCTCGCCCGCGGTGCGGGCCTTGTCCTCGGCCGCCACGACTTGAGCCGCGCTCACCCGGATGTTCGGCGCGTCCGTGAGAGCGGCCGCGAACGTCTGATCGAATGGCGGCTCATTCTCCGGAACGGGCGGCGCTTCGGACAGGTCCGGCATCACCCGCAGCGCATCGCGCACCAGACCGGTCCGGGTGGCGAGCTGCACCGACAGGCGCCTGCTCTCGGCCGCCGCGGCGACGACGGTCTCCTCGAGCGTGGCAAGGCGGGTCTCAAACGGCAGCACGTCGACCGGGGCGACCGCGCCCTTCTCCACCTTGGCCTCCGTCTCCGCGACCTGCGCCCGGGCCACGTCGCGGGCCTTGACGTCGATCTCGAGGGCCCGCTGCGCGTACCAGAGCTCCCAGTAGGTCGTCAGCACGTCGCGGACAAGCTCGCTCGAGGTCCGCCGTGCGCCGCAGCGGGCGATCTCCTGGGCGTTGAGCGCCTGTCGCAGGCTCGCCTCGCCGACCGTGGCGCCGGCGCCCCGCAAGAGCGGCTGCGTCAGGGAGAGCCTGGCCGCAGCGCCGTAAGTCGGGTCCGAGGTGCCTGTGTCGACGCCCCCTGCGGCCGATCCGCCGCTGACCTGGCGGTCGCCGTCCACGCGCAGGGCGGCCGTGGTCCCCACGGTCCACGTCTTGCTCAACTGGCTGCCAAGGGCCACCTGATCGGACGAGCGGTGGGTGATCCCGTCGTTCGCAGTCGCGCTCGGAGACGACGCGTGCGTGTAGCCCCCGTCGACCTCAAGCACGAATGGATACAGCCCCTGCACGGCCGAGACCTCCGTCGCGGCACGATCCTGTTCCAGGAGGACGGCGCGCAGAGCGGCGTTGTGCTGCGCGGCCAGGCGCACGGCCTCGCTCGACCGCACCGTCTTCTCCCCCAATGTGCCTTGCGCGTGCGCCGTCACCGTCGCGAGGAGCGCAAGCACGACCGCGAAGCCCGTGATGGAATGCTTTTTACTCATGGCGCAATGCCTCGATCGGGTTGAGCCGGGACGCCCTTTTCGCCGGCAGGTATCCGAATATGATCCCCACCATCACCGAGAAGAAGAAGGCGATGGCGGCGACGAGCGCCGAAGGGCGAAACGGCATCTCGAGCGCCTTGGTGGCGACAAGCGCCCCGCCGTTGCCGAGCAGGAGCCCGATGATGCCGCCGAAGCCCGACAGCACGGCCGCCTCCACGAGGAACTGGAGCATCACCTCGCCGCCCGTGGCGCCGATGGCCAGCCGGATGCCGATCTCGCGCGTGCGTTCGGTGACCGACACGAGCATGATGTTCATGATGCCGATGCCGCCCACGAGCAGGCTCACCGCGGCGATGGCGGAAAGGAGCGTGGTGAGCACCGAGGTCGTCTGCTGCATGGTCGCGGCGATCTCCTGCATGTCGCGCACGTTGAAGTTGTCCTCGGCCCCGGGGGCCACCTTGCGGCGCTCGCGCAAGAGCGACTCGATCTGGGCCCTGGCCACCGAGGTCGAGCTGCCCTCGCTCACGGTCACCACGATCGACGAGACGTCGTCCTTCCCGGCCACGCGGCGCTGGAACGCCTTCAAGGGCATGAGCACGATGTCGTCCTGGTCCTGGCCCATCGCGGCCTGCCCCTTGGCGGCCAGTGTGCCGACGATCAGGCACGAGAGCGCGCCCATGCGGATCCGTTGACCGAGCGGATCCTGACCCGCGAAGAGCGCGCCCTGCACCGTGGCGCCCACGAGGCACACGGGCTTCCCTCCCGCGAGCTCGGCCGACGTGAACAGCCGGCCGAGACCCAACGAGTACCCGCGGCAGCCCAGATATTCGTTGGTCGAGCCCGTGACCGTGGTCGACCAGTTCGTGTTGCCGTACACGACGACCATCTTGGAGGAGGCCGCGGGCGCCACGCGGTCGAGCCCGCCGATCTCGCGTTCGATGGCTGTGGCGTCGTCGAGGGTGAACGGTGACGAGGCCGCCCCCGGTGTGCCGCCGGGCCGGTGCCCGCCTCCGGGCTGGATCGTGAGGAGGTTCTGGCCGAGCGCGCCGATCTGGTTCGTCACCTGCTGCGTCGCCCCTTCGCCGATGGTGACGAGCGCCACCACCGCGGCCACACCGATCACGATGCCCAGGATCGTGAGGACCGACCGCATGGCGTTGCGCCGGATGGCCCGCAGGGACATGAGGAACGTGTTGCTAAACATCCGTTGCCCCTTCCGTCAGGGAGTCCCTCGTGATGTGCCCGTCCCTGAAAACCACGATCCGTCCGGCGTAGGCCGCCATGTCCTCCTCGTGGGTCACCATCACGAACGTGATCATCTGCTCGCGGTTCAGGCGGACGAGCAGCTCCATCACCTCCCTGCTCGTCGCGGAGTCGAGGTTGCCCGTGGGCTCGTCGGCGACCACCAGGCTGGGCCTCGTGACGAGCGCCCGGGCGATGGCCACGCGCTGCTGCTGCCCGCCCGAGAGCTCGTTGGGCACGTGCGAGGCGCGGTGGGACAGGCCGACCAGGTCGAGCGCCTCCATGGCGCGCACTCGCCGCTCGTGCTTTGGTACGCGCTGGTAGATGAGGGGCAGCTCCACGTTCTCGAGCGCCGTGGTGCGCGCGAGCAAGTTGAACCCCTGGAACACGAAGCCGATCCCGTGGCGCCGGAGGATGGCGAGCTGGTCCGCGCCGAGCGTGCCCACGTCGATGCCGTTGAACAGGTACGTCCCGGCCGTGGGGCGGTCCAAGCACCCGATGATGTTCATGCACGTCGACTTTCCCGACCCGCTCGCTCCCATCACGGCCACGAAGTCCCCGCTCCACACGTCGAGGTCGATTCCGCCGAGCGCCCGCACCGCGCCCTCGCCCCCACCGAAGACGCGCACGATGCCCATGAGCTGGACCATCGGCTTGCCGTCGGGGTCCGCGCGCCCCTTTGCCATCGCCGTCATTCCTTCTTCGCCGCGGCGAGATCGAGGATCACCTGCATCCTCTCCGCGAGCCCATCGCCCTCGACTCCCGTCTGCACGCCGTCGGTCGCCAGCTTGTCCACTTTGAACGGCTTTGGCGTGAGCCCGTCGAGGATCCAGAGCACGGCCTGCCGCGACCCCAGCTTGCCGAGGCCGTCGAGCGCGCCGGTCTTCTTGGCTCCTCCACTCTTCCCGCCGCTCTTGCCCAGGAACGGGAGACCGGGCGGAGGCCTCATCGCCTCGCGGCTCGGCGTGGGCGGCGCGAACCGGAGCGCCTTGTTCGGCACGAGCAGCACGTTGCGCTGCAGCGCCGTCACGATCTCCACGGTCGCCGTCATCCCGGGCTTGAGCAGCAGGTCCTTGTTGTCCACCGACAACAGCACCTCGTACGACACCACGTTCTGCGTCACCTGCGGCACGTTGTGCACGGACAGGACCTCCGACGCGAACGTGTGATCGGGATAGGCGTCGACCGTGAAGCTCGCGGCCTGGCCCACGGCCACGGTCCCGACGTCCGCCTCGTCGACGAGCGAGGACAGGCGCATCCGCCGGAGGTCCTCGGCGATGACGAACAGCACCGGCGTCTGCATGCCCGCGTTGATCGTCTGCCCGCTCTCCACCTCCCGCGACAGCACGGTGCCGCTGATCGGCGCGCGGATCTCGGTCTTGCCGAGCTTGCTGCGCGCCGCATCGTACGACGCTGCCGCGATCGCGGCCGACGCCTGCGCGGACTGCACCGACGCTGCCGCGCGCTTGGCCGTGGCCGTGGCCGTCTCCAGCTCCTTCGAGGACAGGAGCCCCTTCTCGGCCAGCGCGGTCGAGCGCTCGGAGTTCAGCCGCGCCTCGACCAGCGCCGCACGGGCCTCGACCACGCCCGCGCGCGCCGCCACAACCTGGGCCTGCGCCTGCGCGGCCGCGGCCTCGAGCTGCTCCGGATCGATCTCGGCCAAGAGCTGCCCCTGCTCCACGCTGTCGTTGAAGTCCACCTTGATCGACGCGATGCGCCCGGAGATCTCGGCGCCCACCTGGACGTTGTTGAGGGCCTCCACGGTGCCGGTGGACGTGATGGAGCTCTTGAGATCCCCCCGCGTGATCGGGGCGGTCTCATAGGATTGCGCGCCGGTCGCGGCATTCGCGCGGAACAGCAGGAGGTAGAGCAGCCCGGCCCCGCCTACGAGCAGCAGGCCGACCACAAGCAGGATAATCCGCCTGCGTCGCGAGTGGCGCTTGCCGTTCGCAAGGAGGACGTCAAGCTGTCCCGGATCCGGTTGGTGCGCGGGATCCGATCCGCCGCGCTCCCTGTCCGATCGTGGTTGCATCGTTGTGCTCCTCTTCAAGTCGTTTCGGTATTACCCCGGATTTGCATCAGACAGCCGCGTTTTTCTTTGAAGGTTGGGGGCGGGAGACGTCGCCGGGCGGGGAGCTACCGGGCGCGTTCTTCGCGGTCGCGCCCGAACCTCTTGTCGGACCGCGCCTCGTGCTTCTGGCGAAGCATGGCGCGCTGCGCCGCGATTGTGGCGAGATGGCAACGGGCGAAGGCCTCTGCGGTTGACCGCCGGACTGGCTCGCCCTCACGCCCCGTGGCGCTCGCGCAGAAGCTTCTTGGAGATCTTGCCCGAGCCGGTCTTGGGCAGCTCCTCGAGGAACACGATCGACCGCGGCGCCTTGTACGCGGCGAGATGCCGGCGGCAGAACGCGATGATCTCGTCGGCGGTGGCGGCCTGCCCGGACCGCAGCACCACCGCGGCGCGCACGGTCTCGCCCCACTTCTCGTCCGGCGCGCCGAACGCCGCAGCCTCGAGCACCGCAGGGTGCATGGAAAGCGCGTTCTCGATCTCGGTGGAGTACACGTTCTCGCCGCCGGTCAGGATCATGTCCTTCCTGCGATCCACGATGTTGACGGAACCGAAGGCGTCGATCACCGCGAGGTCGCCCGTGCACAGCCAGCCGTCCTTGAACGCCGCCGCGGTCTCGTCGGGACGGTTCCAGTACCCGGGCGTGACCGTGGCGCCGCGCACGCGGATCTCGCCAACGGTGCGATCGTCGCGCGGCACGTCGTCGCCCCGCTCGTCCACGACCCGCAGCTCCACGGCCTTGAACCGGCGGCCGGTGCGCGCCTTCCACCTGAATTGCTCCTCGGGAGGCAGCGCTTCCAGAGGCGCTTCGAGGATGCTCAGCGTGAGGTACGGGCTCGTCTCGGTCATGCCGTAGGTCTGGATGTAGTCGCAGCCGAGCGTGTCCATGACGCGCCGCACGAGCCCCGGCGCGATGGGCGCCCCGCCGCTCAGGATCACGCGCAGGCTCGACAGATCGCGATCCTCGGCCCCGGGATGGTTGACGAGCATGGTGAGCATGGTGGGGATGAGGTTGCTGATCGTGACGCGGTGGCGCTCGACGGCGTCGAGCACGCTTCCGGCGTCGAACCTCCGCACCATCACGTGGAGACCCGCGACCTGCGTGATCGCGAACGTGGCCCAGGCATCCGCCAGGTGGAACATGGGCGCGATGTGGCCCCACGCATCCGTCCCCGCAAGCCCCAGCTCCTCGATGGCGGCTTGCGCGTGCACGCACACGTTCCTGTGGGTGAGCACCACGCCCTTGGGCACGCCCGTGGTGCCGCTCGTGTAGTAGAGGTGCGCCGGAGCGTCCTCGTCCACCGCGACCGGCGCGAACGGCGCGGACCCGCCCTCGTGCGGAAGCGGCACCACGCTCTCGACCGGTGTGCCGAGCGCGAGCGCGTCCCCGGCGAGCTTCGCGAACGGGGGCCCGGCGAGCAGCATCCGCGATCCCGAGTCGCGCAGGATGAACGCCAGGTCCGCTGCCGTGAGCCGCGTGTTGAGGGGCACGAGGATCGCCCCCAGGGCCGCGGCCGCGTAGTATGCCTCCACGAACGCGTGCGAGTTCTCCTCCAGGATCGCGATCCGGTCCCCGCGCCGCACCCCGGCATCCGCGGCGAGACGCGCGAGGCCCGACGCGCGGCCCGCGAGCTCGCGGTACGTGAAGCGTGTCTCCCCGTCCACGATCGCCGTGCGGTCCGGCGCTTTTCCGAGCGCCCGCTCCAGGGTCCTTGAGATTCCCACGCCGTTTCTCCTTTTCGCGTCGCCGGGCCGGCTGGTATGTATCTTGCCGACGAGGCGGAGGAAAGTCACCACATGGGCAACGGCTTCGACAGGTTCGCGGGAACGAAACGCTACATCACCTCGGCCGATCTGCGCCACGCGGTCAACGTGTCCGTGGCGCTCGGCCGCCCCTTGCTCGTCAAGGGCGAGCCCGGCACCGGCAAGACCCTGCTCGCCCACGCCGTGGCCGAGGATCTCGGCATGGACATCCTCGCGTGGAACGTGAAGTCCACGTCCAAGGCGTGCGAGGGCCTCTACGTCTACGACACGGTGCAGCGCCTGCAGGACAGCCGCTTCGGCGACAAGAACGTGTCCGACATCCGGCAGTACATCCGCTTCGGCCCATTGGGCCGCGCCCTCACGAGCGACAGGCAGGTGGTGCTGCTCATCGACGAGATCGACAAGGCCGACCTCGAGTTCCCCAACGATCTCCTGCACGAGCTCGATGCCATGGAGTTCGAGGTGCTCGAGACGGGCGACGGATACAAGGCCACGCAGCGGCCCGTGGTGATCATCACGTCCAACGCCGAGAAGGAGCTGCCCGATCCGTTCCTGCGGCGCTGCATCTTCCACTACATCGCGTTCCCTGACGAGGCGCTCATGGCCGAGATCGTGCGCGTGCACCACCCGGACGTGAACGCCAAGCTCTTGAAGCAGTGCCTGCAGAAGTTCTACTGGCTGCGCGGGCTCGAGGGCGTGCGCAAGCGGCCCTCCACCTCGGAGCTCATCGACTGGCTGGGCGCGCTCATGGCGGCGGGCGTGCCGGCGGAGCAGGTGGAGCGGGAGATCCCGTTCCTGGGCGCGCTCATCAAGAAGCCCGAGGATCTCGACGTGGCCCTGGACAAGGGCGGGCCGACCGCCTCGTCCCGCAACTTCCGGCGCTGACCATGGAGGGCGGGCTGTTCCTGCCGTTCTTCTTCCGCCTGCGCGGTCGCGGCCTGCACGTGACGCCCACGCAGTGGCTCACCCTCGTGCGCGGCCTCGCGCTCGGCCTGCACGGCTCGTCGCTCATGGGCTTCTACTCGCTTTCGCGCGCCGTGCTCGTCAAGGACGAGTCCGAGATGGACGCGTTCGACCTCGCGTTCGCCGAGCAGTTCAGGGGTGTGGAGACGACCATCCCGTCCATCGAGGACGAGGTGATGCGCTGGCTTAAGACCCCCTTGCCGCCCTTCCCCGTGGATCCCGAGTGGCGCAGGATGATGGATGAGGTGGACGTGGAAGCGCTGCGCGCGGAGCTCGAGCGGCGCCTCGCGGAGCAGACCGGGCGCCACGACGGCGGAGGCAAGTGGGTCGGCACCGGCGGCACCTCCCCGTTCGGACACGGCGGCTTCCATCCGGGTGGCATCCGCATCGGCGGCGAACGACGGTTGGGCTCGGCCGTGCAGGTGGCGGCCGCGCGGCGCTTCCGCGAGCACCGCCGCGATCTCACGCTCGACACGCGCCAGCTCGGCGTGGCCCTCACGAAGCTGCGCGCCCTCGAACGCCGCGGGCCCGCGGACGAGCTCGACGTGGACGCCACCATCGACCGCACCGCGCGCGAGGCGGGCGAGCTCACGCTCGTCATGCGGCCGCCGCGCGCCAACAACCTGGGCCTGCTCCTCGCCATGGACGTGGGCGGCTCCATGGAGCCTTACCGGCACCTCGTGGATCTGCTTTTCTCCGCCGCGCACGGCGCGCGGCACTTCAAGCGCTTCGCCCACGCGTACTTCCACAACTGCGTGTACGAGCACCTCTACGCCGACTCGTGCTTCGAAGAGCGCGTGCCGATCGCGGATGTGCTCCGCCGCTACGCGAAGGACACGCGGCTCGTGCTCGTGGGCGACGCGCACATGTCCCCCGGAGAGCTCACGATGCGCTACGGCGCCATCGACTACTATGAACGCAACGACGAGCCCGGCATCGCGTACCTCGCGCGCCTGAAGGAGCACTTCGCGCACGCCGCGTGGCTCAACCCCATGCCCGAATCATGGTGGGATGCGACCTCGGTCCGCATCGTGCGCAAGGTTTTTCCCATGTATCCGCTCACGGTCGAAGGCGTCGCGCGCCTCGCCGAGGATCTCGGGCAGGGGTAGCGGCGAGGGAGAGGACGCCCGGCGTCCTTCGTCGTTTCAGCCCGGCGATTGATCGCCGGGCGCGTTCGGGGATGCGGTCAGTCGACCGGGGTGGAGAAGCAGCCGAACATGGCGGTCACGACCGGGCAGCCCTGCGTCTTGAGCTTCTGGCACGCGTTGTCGCAGAAACGGATGGTGTCCGCGTCGACCCAATCCCACCCGTTGCCGTTCGCGCAGCCCGGATCGAGCCCGATCACGTTGTCGTCCGAGTTCGGCTCGCTCTTGTCCTGCTTGCAGTAGAAGTTGACGAGATCCGGGTCGGTGGACGTGCCCTTCGGCAGGGTGTCCCAGCCGATGTCGAAGTCGCAGCTCACGATGGAGCCCGTGATCTTCTCCATGGCGGCGAGGAGCGCGGCGGCGTCGCCGGCAGGATAGTATTCGTTCGTTCCGCCCGCGCTCGCGATCTGGTTCATCACGGTCTGCCACTGCATGCTGCCGCCCACGCCGATGACGTACACCGGGTAGCCGGCGCCGTAGAGCGCGGTCGCGGCGTCGTACGTGCGCGTATCATCGAGGCAGTTCAGGGGTTGCGAAGGGCAGCTTTGACCGGTGCACGTGCATGTGCTGCCGTTCAGCGCGGAGTTGCAGTTCGGCGCGCCGTCCGTGGCGAGCAGCACGTATTTCGCGAACGAATCCTGGACCTGCTGCAGGTAGTTCTTGGCCACATTCAGGGTCGCGGCCGTGGGCGTGCCGCCGCACGTGCCCACCCCGGGATCGCCCGCCTTGCCGACGGCCTCGTCGATCTGGGTCACGGCGGTCGGCGAGCCGATGTCCACGTACGCGGTGGAGGGGGTGGCGCAGGGCTTGGTGTTGGTGAGCGAAACGCATTCGAGCGACGGGAAGAGCATGAGCCCGAAGTTGATCTGCTGGGCCATCTGGCTCGTCACCTGGCGCAGCGCGTTGCCCATGGTGTTCCACAGCACCGGGTTGCCCTCGGCCATGCTGTTCGAGCGATCAAGAACGATCAGCATGTCCACGACCGTGCCCGTGATCTCGAAATCGATGGGAGAGCATCCCGTGCCGCTGTCGGAGTCGGAGTCCGTGTCGGAGTCCCCATCCGTGTCCGAGTCGCCGTCCGTGTCGGAGTCCCCATCCGCGTCCGAGTCCCCGTCCGCGTCCGAGGTGGCCGTGTCGTCGTCGCCTGGCACCCCCGGCGAGGAGCCTCCTTCGCACGCCGCGAACGCCCCAACCGCCAAGAAACCGGAAGCACAAATCGCCAACGATATCTTCATGGTCGTTCTCCTTGTCCGTTTTCGTTTCGATTATGACATGACGGCGAGCGCAGTGGGAATAAATTTTCCACCGAACGATCATCTATGCATGTCGCGACGACGACGATGACGACGATGACCGCTAGGCAGGGCGCTCGCAATGATTTACAATACTTACGAAGGGTTGGGGCGCGGATGAAAGTTCCGTGCCCGTTTGCGAGGTGCAAGAACATGCGGGATCGCGGCATCGCGCTGCTCAGCGTGTCGGACAAGCGGGGGATTGAGACGCTCGGACGCGGCCTTGTCGATCTCGGTTTCGAGATCCTGTCCACGGGCGGCACGGCGCACGCCCTGCGGGCCGCGGGAATCCCGATCACGAAGGTCAGCGACTATACCGGCTTCCCGGAGATCATGGACGGACGGGTCAAGACGCTCCACCCGCGCATCCACGGCGGGATCCTGGCCAGGCCGGTCAAGGCGCACCTCGAAGACCTGTCCCAGATCGGCGGGTCGCTCATCTCCCTCGTCATCGTCAATCTGTACCCGTTCTCGCAGACCGCCAAGGCGCCGTCCGTGACGCTGTCCGATCTCGTGGAGCAGATCGACATCGGGGGTCCTTGCCTCATCCGCGCCGCGGCCAAGAACTTCGAGCGCGTGACCGTGGTGTGCGATCCCGAGGACTACGAGAACATCCTTTGGCACGTGGCCCATTCGGGCGAGGTCCCGATCCGCGTGCGCTTCGACATGGCCGTCAAGGCCTTCGCCCACACCACGGCGTACGACGCCACCATCTTCGAAACGCTGGCCGACTACGACGTCACGACCGGCAAACGCCGCGGAGGTCCGTGATGAAGGTGCTGATCGTGGGCGGCGGCGGTCGGGAGCACGCGCTCGCCTGGAAGATATCCAGGAGCCCGTTGGTTGAGGAGACGATCGTGGCCCCGGGCAACGCGGGCACCGCGGCCGAGGCCCGCTGCGAGCCCGTCTCGGCCGAGGACGTGGATCGGCAGGTGGCGCTCGCCCTGCGCGAAAAGGTGGGCCTGGTCGTCATCGGGCCCGAGGCGGCCCTGGTCGCGGGCTTGGCCGACCGGCTCGCCGAGGCCGGCGTGCCCGTGTTCGGCCCCACGGCCGCGGCCGCGCGCCTCGAGGGCAGCAAGATCTTCGCCAAGGAGTTCATGCGGCGGCACGGGATTCCGACCGCGGACTTCTCCGCCCACGACACGCTCGAATCCGCGCTGGCCGCGGTGGAGCGGCGCCACGGCCCGTGCGTCGTCAAGGCCGACGGCCTGGCGGCGGGCAAGGGCGTCATCGTGTGCCGCAACCCGTTCGAGGCCCGCGGCGCGGTGCGCGACCTCCTGGAGGAGCGCCGCTACGGCGAGGCCGGCGCCCGCGTGCTCATCGAGGATCTGCTCGTCGGGGACGAAGTCTCGGTCCTCGCGATCTGCGACGGCGAGCGCATCCTCCCGTTCGTCCCGGCCCAGGATCACAAGGCCGCGTACGAGGGCGATACCGGACCGAACACCGGAGGGATGGGTGCGTATGCCCCGGCGCCGGTGCTCGGGGATGCGCTCCGCGAAGAGGTGAGCGACATCCTCGAAAGGACGGTGCGCGGCATGGCGAGCGAGGGAACGCCGTTCCGCGGCATCCTTTACGCAGGGCTCATGATCTGCGACGGCAAGCCCATGGTGCTCGAGTACAACGTGCGCTTCGGCGATCCCGAGATCCAGCCGCTCGTGGTGATGATGAAGGACGATCTGGTGCCCGTCCTGGCCGCGGCCGCGGCGGGGGACCTGCGCGGCGCGTCGCTCGCGTGGCACGACGGCGCGGCCCTGTGCGTGGTGCTCGTGGCGGAAGGCTACCCGGGTCGTTACGAGAAGGACAAACCGATCGAGGGCCTCGCCGAGGCTGCGGCCATGCCGGACGTGACCATCTTCCACGCGGGGACCGCGCACGACGGGACGCGGTTCGTCACGAGCGGCGGCCGCGTGCTGGGCGTCACGGCCCGGGGCAGCGATCTCACGGCCGCGGCTCGCGCCGCCTACTTTGCGGCCGGCCTCATCCGGTGGGACGGCATGCGCATGCGCCGGGACATCGGTCACCGGGCGCTTTGAGCTCGCGAGGGTGAACAGATGAAGAAAAGCGTGCTCGTGGTCATGGGGAGCGAGAACGATCTCCCCAGGGTCCGGCCGGCCGTGAAGGCGCTCGAGGACCTCGGCGTGCCCGTCCGCGTCACCGTGGCCTCGGCGCACCGCTCCCCGGAGCGGGCGGCGCAGGTGGCCCGCGCGGCGATGGACCAGGGCGTCGGGGTCGTCATCGCGGCCGCGGGCGGGGCCCATCACCTGGGCGGCGCCATGGCGGCCAACACGCTTTTGCCGGTGATCGCCCTGCCCATCGCGGTCGGGACCCTGGGCGGGCTCGACGCGCTCCTGTCGGCCGTGCAGATGCCGGGCGGCGTGCCCATCGCGTCGGTGGGCGTGGACGGCGCCAAGAACGCGGGGCTCGTTGCAGCCCGCATCCTGGCCGTGTCGGACGAGGCGCTCATGGCGCGGCTCGTGGCCCGCAGGGAGGCCGAGCGCCGTGGCGTGGAGGAATCCGACGCCCGCGTGCAGCAGTCCCTGTCGCAAAAGGCGTGACCCCCGAAGACCCTCGACGCGGATGCCCGGATTGGCTCGAGCGGGCCGCGACCGTCGTGCGCGAAGGCGCCGTGGTGGCGCTGCCCTTTGAGCGGCTCTTCGGCCTCGCCGCGAACGCCCTCGACGCCTGCGCCGTGGCGCGCGTTGCGGCGATCAAAGGCCCCCAAAGGGCCGTTGCCGGGGGCAGGCCCCTCGCCGTGATCGTGCCGGACAGGGACGCGATAGCCAGCGTCGCCCTCGACTTCCCGCCGCTCGCGCAAGAGCTCGCTGCGAGCTTCTGGCCCGGGCCTCTCACGCTGCTCCTGCGCGCGCGTCCCGGGCTTCCGCGCGAGCTCGTGGGACCGGGCGGGCTCGTGGGAGTTCGCGTGCCGGGGCCTTGTCCGGCGGCGCTCCTCGCGAAGGCTTGCGGGTGCGCTCTTACGGCTACGAGCGCGAACCCGACCGGCGGCGCGGACGCCCTCACGCACGAGGACCTCGCAACATTGGGAGGGATCGACCTCATCGTGTCGGGTCGCGTACCCGGGCCGCCCGGCTCCACGGTCGTGGACGTGAGCGGCGACCGCGCGGTTGTGCTACGATCCGGGATTGTAGACATCGGAGAACGCGGCTTCCGCTGACCTGGGAAAGAGAGGTGCGAAATGGTGATGGCCAAGTTGGGATTTTTGCCCATGGTCTGTTGGGTGGTCGTCGTGACGGCGGCGCTCGCCTCGGCGTGCTCGGACTCGGGATCGGGAGTGGGAATGGATACGTCACCCGACGCTTGGATCGACGGCGGCGATGCGAGCATGGACACGGACGCCGATTCGGACGCGGACGCCGACACGGACACGGACAGCGACACGGACACGGACGCCGATTCGGACAGCGACTCGGATACGCTCTCGGACGGGGGCGCGGACGGCGGCCCGGACAGCGGGCCCTTGTGCGTGGACCAGGACTCGGATTCCTGGTGCAACGACATGGACTGCGACGACAACGATCCGGACGTCAACCCTTCGGCTCCCGACGTCCCGGACAACGGGGTGGACGACGACTGCGACGGCGTGACCGACGAGACCACGTTCATCGATCCGAGCCTGCCGGCCAACGTGTCAACGTACTTCGGCGGGACGACCGACGCGGGCCGGGCGCCCCAGCTCCTCTACCCCGAGAACGGCGTCCTCATCCCGACGAACCTGATGGGCCTCAAGATCATGTGGACGGCCGGCACGGGCAACGACCTGTGGCGCGTGGAGCTCGACGGGGACGCGGCCGACGCGGTCGCGTACGTGACCGAGAACTGGTTCGTGCCCGAAGGCGCCCTGTGGGACGCCCTGCGCTTCGGCAACATGAGCCAGGCGATACGCATCAAGGTGACGGGCACCACGCTCGCAAGCCCTACGGCCAAGGGCGAGAGCGCGATCGTGACCATGAACCTGGCCGAGCAACAGGTCCGCGGCGGGCTCTACTATTGGGCCGCGTCGAGCACGACGGGCGGCGACTACGGCATCTTCCGGTACGATTTCGACAACCCGGGCAAGGCCGCGGAGCCGGTGTACACGGCCTTGCAGCTCACATCCCCATCCTACCCGAGCGGCCGCTGCGTGGCCTGCCACGCGCTCGCGCACAACGGCGAGCGGATGGCGCTCAACTACGACGGGGGGGACGGCATCGCGGACATCGTGGCGGTCTCGAACCAACAGTCCCTCGTCACGGCCGGCAACCAGTACTACGCCAACTTCCACACATACTCGCCGGACGATAGCTACGTCCTGTCGGTCTACCACGGGGTGTTCACGCTGCGCGACGGCGTGACAGGCGCGATCGTGACCACGCCGGCGCTCGGAGGCAAGGTCACGAATCCGGACTGGTCGCTCGACGGGGACAAGGTCGCCTTCACGCGTTCGACGAGCCTGTTCACATCGGACTGGAACTTTATCGGCGGCCAGATCGAAATCATGAGCTACACCCCGCCCTCCACGTTCGGCTCGCCGTCCGTCCTCGTGCCGGCCCAGGGAGGCGTGAACTTCTATTACCCGGCCGTCAGCCCGGACGGGCAGTGGGTCGTGTTCAATAGATCCACGGGAAACAGCTACAGCAACGACGACGCAACCTTGTGGGTGGTTTCCGTCAATGGAGGCACACCCATCCCGCTCACGGCGCTCAACTCGGTGGGGAACCTGCGCAACTCGTGGGCCAAGTGGTGCCCGCACCAGCAGACGCTCGACGGCAAGCCGCTCTTCTGGCTGACCGTGTCCAGCATGCGCAATTACGGCCACGTCCTGCAGGAGGGCAACCGCATCCCGCAGATCTGGATGGCGGGCTTCGACCCGGAGCGCGCGGCGAACGGCGCGGATCCCAGCTGGCCCGCGTTCTACCTGCCGTCCCAGGACATCACGACGAACAACCACATCCCGCAGTGGACCAAGGTCGTGGTGCCGCTCGAGTAGGATCGTTTCCCGCCGCACACGTGCGATCCCGCACGCGTCCGTGCGATCCCGCACGCGCCGTATTGAGAGCTTGGCCGTCGCATCTTTTTGTGCCAGGAAGAGGCCAAGTCGCAACGACGCGGCTTTGCGAAGCTGAGGAGAAAGGACGTTTGTGATGAAGACACATCTTGGGATCCTTCTTGTCGCGGGGCTTGCCTTCGGCGCGGTCGCGTGCGGCTCCGGGGACGACGACACAGGGGCGAACGACGGCGGCACGGATACGGGCACGGGCACGGACACGGGCACCGGAACCGGAACCGAAAGCGACTCCGGCGCGGACACGGACTCCGACGCGGACGGCGGCACGGACAGCGGCACGGACAGTGACACGGACACCGACACCGACGGCGACACGGACAGCGACACGGACAGCGACACGGACGGCGGCACGGACACGGACACCGGCTCCGCGGCTGAGAACATCGGGGCGCAGTGCTCGTGCACCGGGGCGGCGTGCAGCAGCATGGGCGTGCCGATTCCCAACGGCGGCACCATAACCGGCTGCGGCAACGTGCCCACATGGGCCAACGCGGATCTGGTGTGCATCCGCAGCTACAAGGGCACGACAAGCACCAAGGTTTACGCGGCCAACGGCTACTGCGGCCTCATGGCGCAGAACTGCACCGGCAACTCGGTCATGTGCGCAAAAGCCAAGATGGGCAACTACGACGCCTTGACCTCGTGCCCGGCGGGCTCGGTGATGCTGACGTTCGACCAGGATGTCACGGTGCTTACCATGAACGCGCACATCGACAGCAAGCTGTGCGTGAAGCCCTGCACCGGCGCGGGTGAGTGCCGCGAGGGAGAGAACGATTCGGTGTGGAACGCGGCGACCCAGTACCAGTGCCTGGCCCCCACGAGCGTCGATGTCGTGGCCGTTCCGGCAAGCAACTTCTGCTACGACCCGCGCTCCCTGCCCCAGCTCTGAGAATCACAGATAACCCAGGTTCTTGAGGCGCGCCGCCACGACGCGTTCCTCGGCGTCCGTGTACGGGCGGCGATCTTCGACGACGTGCGGCGCGACGTTCGAGGGATCGGGCACGCTCTGCGGCAGTCCCTCGGGCGAGCGCCCCTCGAACCAGGGCGCGCGCGGTGCGCCCAAGAGCGCGCAGACGAGATCGGCCACGTCCTCGATGCGGGCCTGCACGCGCACATTCGCGGGAACCCCGGGCCCGACCGCCACGAGGAGCCCCTCGGGCGTGTGACAGCCCGGGAGCGAGCGGCCCTTGGCGCCGAGCAGGGCAGGGCCAACAATGCGCGTCACGGCCGGGCCGGATTCC
>JAQTNF010000093.1 GCA_028713995.1 Deltaproteobacteria bacterium
GGTCACCTTTCCGGTGCGAGGAGCGTCCGGCGCCCGTTGTCTCGGCGCTGTCCGGCCCGGTGGGCTCTGTCGCAGACCGCGGCGCTCACTCCCCGTCGCACGCTTTCCCAATCCTTTCGCCCCGATCCGTGACCTTGGGATGAAGCTTTGGGGAGCCGAAGCCGGGGCCTGGCGATTGCAGCCTCAGGAAGCGAATGAGGCGGTCAGCTTGGCGAGCGCGCTGGCGGCGAGCGCCGGAATGCCCATGATCTTGTTCTGCACGTCCTGAATCTGGGCCGTCACGTCGGCCTGGATCTGCGTCACGCCGGAGAGGTCGGCCTGGGCCTGCGTCTTGCTCTCGGCGCTGGCGAACGGGTTGGCGATGGTCGCCTGCGCCGTGGTGGTGACCTGGGTCGCGAGCACCGGCACCTGGGCGACAGCGGCCGTGGCCTTGACGGCGAGCGCCTGCACGCGGTCCGGAGCGGCCTTGAGGCCCTCGACGATGCCCTTCAGCTTGTTGAGCGCGGCCTCGACCTCGGCCTTGGCCGCGGCGTAGAGGTTCAGGTCCGCGGAAATCGAGACCGAGCCGCTGTCGAGCGTAGCCTTGGCCATGCCCATGAACGCCTTGGCGTTCAGGTTGAGCCGGGCGGGCATGCTCGTGAGTCGTTGATGAGGGAGTCCGTGTCGTTGATGGGTTGCATGAGGGCGTCCACGCCGGCCTGCAGATCCGTGGACAGGGCCTTGAGCTGATCGATGGCGGAGAGCTCCACCTTGAAAAAGGCGCGTTCAGACCGCGCCGGGTTTCCTTCCCACCATGGCGAGCGCGGTCGCGATCATGGAGCCCACGTCCGCCACGTTGGCGGGCAGCACCACGGTGTTGGTCGCCTTGGCGATCTCGCCGAACTTGGTGATGTACGCCTCGGCCACGCGCAGCTGCATGGCCTCGTTGCCGCCCTTCTGCTGCAGGGCCTCGGCCACCTTGCGCAACCCCTCGGCGGTCGCCTGGGCCACGGCGATGATGGCCGCTGCCTGGCCATCGGCCTCGTTGATGCGCTGCTGCTTGTTGGCCTCGGACGCCTTGATGACCTGCTGCTTCTTTCCCTCGGCGTTGTTGATGGCCGCGTCGCGCTCGCCCTCGGACGTGAGAATCACGGCGCGCTTCTCCCGCTCGGCGCGCATCTGCTTCTCCATGGCGGCGAGCACGTCGTGCGGAGGGGTGATGTTCTTGATCTCGTAGCGCAGGACCTTGACGCCCCAGGGCTCCGAGGCCTTGTCGAGCTCGCTCACCACCGACACGTTGATGTGCATGCGCTCCTCGAACGTGCGGTCGAGGTCGATCTTGCCGATCTCGGAGCGCAAGGTGGTCTGCGCGAGCTGGATGAGCGCGAACCTGTAGTCGGTGATGCCGTACGAGGCGCGGCTCGCGTCGAGCACCTTCAAGTAGAGGATGCCGTCCACGCCCACCTGCACGTTGTCGCGGGTGATGCAGATCTGCTCCGGGATATCGATGACGATCTCCTTCAAACTGAGCTTGTACGCGATGCTGTCGATGAATGGCACGAGGATGTGGAACCCTGCCTGGAGTGTGGCGTGGTATTTGCCGAGGCGCTCGACCACGTACGCGCTCTGCTGCGGCACGACCACCGCGGTCTTGACGATGATGATGATGGCGAGCACGGCGAGGACGCCGACGACGATGAGAGCACCACTCATGTTCTCCTCCTTGTTGTTACTGTTGCATCACTCCGGGCGTACCCAGAGCGTCAGTCCTTCCACCCGCACCACGCGGCAGCGCTGCCCCTTGGCGAGGGCCGCGCCTTCGGCCCGGGCGCTCCACTGCGTCCCGCGCAGCTCCACCTTGCCGATGTCGCCCGATGCGATGTCCTCGACCGCGGTGCCAATCTCGCCCACGATGTCCGGCAGGTCGCCCTTTGCGGTCGCCGTCGGCGACTGGCGCGTGAGGAACTGCTGCAGCCTGCGGCGGAACAGGACCATGAGCCCGAATGAGAGCACGCTGAACGCCAGAATCTGGACCCAGGTGGGCATGGGGATCCCGACCCCGAGGGCCGCGCCGACGAGGAGCCCGGCGAGCCCGAAAAAGACGAAGTAGAAGCCGCCGGGCGTGAGCATCTCCGCACCCGCGAGCGCGAGCCCCACAACGAGCCAGTGCCACCAGACCATGGACGTCTCTCCTTATTTGAAGACTGCCGCCCTTTGGTTAGCACGAAAACACGGGAAAACATAACCAGCCCCCCTCCCGCCCCGGTCGCCTCACTTCTTGCCGCGGGGCATCATCTCGCCGAGCAGATCGGTCTGGATCTGCTGGATTTCGATCAGCCGCTGCCACTGGTGCATGATGAGGTGATCGATCTTGTCATGGAGCAGGCGGATCTCCAGCTCGGCCTTCAAGTTGACGCGGTAGTCGTGCTCGGCGCGCAGTCTGTCGCGCGTCTCCTGACGCTTCTGGCTCATCATGATGATCGGCGCCTGCAGGGCCGCGATGCACGACAGGAGCAGGTTGAGCAGGATGAACGGGTAGGGATCGAAGGGCCGCAGGAGGAGCAGGCCCACGTTGATCCCCATCCAGATGCCGCAGAAGACGCCGAAGGAGATGATGAACTTCCAGCTGCCGCCGAAGCTGGTGATTCTGTCGGACAGCCGCTCGCCGAAGGTGGCGCCCCCGTCGAGCCTGGGGTTGATGTTCTGGGAGAGGATTTCGTGCTCGGCGAGGCTGCGGACCACGTCGACCTCGAGATCGGACAGCTCGCCCTTCTCCGCGGCGAGGATGTCCCTGATGTGGCTGGAATGGAACCGGTGGAGGTCGGCGAGGCAGATGTGCCCGCGCTCGTCCAATCCGGGACGCTCCTTCCTGATGTTCTCGACGACGTTCGGCCGGACCATCTCGAGCGGCATCATCTCGTCGTGCGACTTGCGCTCGCCGCAGACCACGCAAACGTAGGTCGGATCCCGTTGTCTCTCCATCCTCACCCCTCCTGTTGCGGTGCGGGGCACGCCCCGCCGCCGAAGCCGCACCTCTTCGCCGGATCCTGCTTGTAGAACGCCATGAGCTGCCCGTAGAGCTCGGCGTGGCGCGCGCGCAAGGCCACGGGCGTCTCGAAGAACGCCTCGGTCGCGACGGCGAAGAACTCCGCGGGATTCGTCGCGCCGTACGCGCGCAGCACGGTCTCGCGGTGGTGCTCGATGTCCTCGACGAGCTGTTGGTACTCGTGCCCGAGCACGCGAGCCCACGCGATGTACATGGACCTGCGGGGCAGCGCGGGCGCGCCGTCTCCGTGCACGGACTCGTCGTCGAGCTGGTGCGCGAACTCGTGGAACACCAGGTTCACCCCGTCGTGGACGTCGGCAGCGCCGTGGAGGACCTCGTCCCAGGAGAGCACCACCTGGCCGCGCGCCCATGATTCGCCGGAGCGCCCCTCGAAGCCTTCCAGCGCCGCGCCGCCCGGGAGCCTGTGCCGCGCCTTGACCACGAACGCGTGCGGGTAGACGAGGATCGTGTCGAGCCCGGGATAGTCGTCGGTGTCCCGCCCCAGGAGCAGGAGGCACGCCTGGGCCGCGATCGTCACGCGGATCTCGTCCGTGATCTCGAGCCCGCCGCACCCCTCGAAGCGCTTCTCGGCCAGGAACACCTGGATGAGGCCGCGCATCTGCGCCCGCTCGGCCTCCGTGAGGTGGCGGCAGTACGGCACGTTGCGCTCGACGATGGTCCGCCATTCGGCGGGAAAAGGCCGCTTTCGGATCCGTTCGCGGCGCCTGCGTTTGAAACCGAACATGCGCTTGAGGTTCTCCTCTTCCGGCGATATCTTTGGAGGAACCAACGTGGCTCATTCGCGGAGGAAAGACAATGATCAAGCTCCCCAGAATCACGGCCGCGCCGATCCTGTGCGCCGTGTTCGTGGCGGTCTGCTGCGGGAGCGCACAGACGGCCAACCCCGCCGCGGTCCCGGCTCGTGCCAAGGCTCCTGCCAAGCGGGGCACCGTGGACAAGGCTCCCCTGTCTGCCATGGGCAAGAAACGCGCCGCGTGCACCTTCGGACCGGGCGATTTGCCAGCGGCCACGCTCGACGAGTCCATGCCCACGGGATCCCGGATCCCCATCGATCACTTCATCGTGGTCATGCAGGAGAACCGTTCGTTCGACCACTACTTTGAAGGCCTGCCCGCGTTCGGCCAGCCCGACGTGGACGTGGCGCCGCCGTCGTACGTGAACCCGTTGCCGGGCGGCTCCGGGGCCGCCGTGAAGCCGTTCCTCCTCGAGACGCCCTGCGTCGCGGATCTGCCGCACACGTGGCCCGCGGTCCACGCGCAGTACGCCCGCGGGAAGATGAACGGCTTCGCCAAGATCGCCATGCCGGACGGGCAGCGCTCGGTGGGCCACTACGACGCCAGGATCCTCAACTACTACTACGCGCTCGCGAGCACGTTCGCCCTCGCCGATCACTACCACGCCGACGTGCCGGGCCCGACCTGGCCGAACCGCATGTTCTTCCTTGCCGCCTCGTCGTTCGGGCACGTGGACAACACGCCGCCGCCCGTCCCGGCCGAGGAACGCTCCATCTTCCACGAGCTCGAGGCCAAGGGCCGCACGTGGGCCATCTACGCCGAGAGCTACTTCTTCGAGAAGCACATCTTCCCCAGGCTCATCGAGGAGAAGGGGCACCACTTCAAGACGATGAACGACTTCTACGCAGACGCCAGGGCCGGCCGGCTGCCGGACTTCTCGTGGGTCGAGTCCACCATAGGCGGGTCCAAGGCCACGGACGAGCACCCGCCGGCCAACGTCCAACTCGGGCAGAGCTTCGTGGCCAACGTGGTGGCGGCCCTGTTCGCGAGCCCCGATTGGCCGCGCTCGGCCCTGTTCTGGACGTACGACGAGCACGGCGGATTTTTCGATCACGTTCCGCCGCCCCGCGCCTGCACACCCGACGCGATCGAGCCCATCGCGACCAAGGGCAAGGTCGAGGGCCGCTTCGACATGCTCGGGTTCCGCGTGCCGTTCGTGGTGGTGTCGCCCTTCTCCCGCGCGCACCACGTCTCGCACCGCACGTACAGCCACGCCTCGGCGCTCAGGCTCGTGGAGGCGCGGTTCGATCTGCCGGCCTTGAGCCGCCGCGACGCGAACGCCGAGCCCCCGTTCGACCTGTTCGACTTTGCGAGCCCGCGCTTTCTCACGCCGCCCAAGCTCCCCGAGCCCAAGGTGGACGAGGCGGCGCGCATCCGCTGCGCCAAGGAGCACGGCGAGTACGTGGATCCGGACGACGCGGGCGGAAACAACCCCCTCGAGGGCGTGAAGACCGGGCGCTGAGCGCGGAGCCACGAGCGGAATCCCCATGCCTCAGACGCCCCACACCGAAAAGCACTTCACCGCCGGTGAGGCCGTGCGCGACGTCGTCATCGGCATGTCAGATGGCCTGACCGTGCCGTTCGCCTTGGCCGCCGGCCTCACGGGCGCCATCGCGTCCTCGCGCATCGTCCTCACGGCCGGCTTTGCCGAAATCGCCGCCGGTTCCATCGCCATGGGTCTCGGCGGCTACCTGGCCGCGCGCAGCGACGCCGAGCACTACGCCAGTGAACGCAAACGCGAGGAGCAAGAGATCGTCACGGTGCCCGACGTGGAGGTGATGGAAGTCCGGGAGATCTTCGAGACCTACGGCCTGACCGAAACCGAGAGCGCCTCCGTCGTGGACGCTTTGCGGCGACGTCCGCAGGACTGGGCGGATTTCATGATGCGTTTCGAGCTGGGCCTCGAAAAACCCGAGTCCAGACGCGCAATGAAGAGCGCGCTCACCATCGCGCTCTCCTACGTCGTGGGCGGCGTCATTCCGTTGAGCGCGTATCTCTTTCTCGCGGACCCGCATCGCGCCTTGATCATGTCCTGCGCGGTCACATTGATCGCGCTGCTGGTTTTCGGCGCGGTCAAGGGCCGGTTCACCGGCACACCGATGGTCCGCAGCGGACTGCAGACCTCCGTGGTCGGCGGGCTCGCCGCCGCGGCCGCGTTCGGCATCGCCAGGTTGATTTCGTGAACCCCGGCCGGGGCCCGGCGCCCCTCGCCGCCTTTTGCCGCCCGGCGTGAGAGAGGTACCGCATGACCGAAATCCACAAGCCGCCCTATCTGGAGAAGATCGACGAGCTGCCCGGAATCCAGGTCTGGATCGTCGACGGCAGCCATGTCCGCGGCCGCATCGACGAGGAGTTCACCAACTTCGGCCAGCATTTCCGCTTCTCCTTCATCCCGGAGAACGAGTTCTGGATCGATCGGGAACAGGTGAACGACGAGCGGCGCTTCTTCATCGAGCACATGCTCGTCGAGCACCGCCTCATGAAGGCCGGCATGCCTTACGACAAGGCGATCGTCGAGGCCGATCGCGCCGAGCGGAGGGAGCGGCGCCGTTCCGGCATCGTACGGAGGTTGACACGCGCGGGCCTTCCGGACGGCGAGACGGTCCATACGCACCTGTGGAAGACCCTGGAAAGCGGCCTCAACGTCTGGATCGTGGACGGGGCGAAAGTGCGCAGCGTGTTCGACATCGATTTCACCGCCGGCGGCCACGACCACGTCTACGAATTCGTGCCGGAGAACGAGATCTGGATCGACAACGACATCATCGAAAAGGAGCGCGCCTACGTGCTGCTCCACGAGCTGCACGAGCGCAACCGCATGGCCGAAGGCTTGCCCTACAGCAAGGCCCACGCCGAATCGAGCCGTCTCGAGCTGCGCAGCCGCCGCCACCCCGACGAGCTGCACGACGCCTTGGGTGCCGAAGGTTGGAGCTGACGACAGGTCTACCGCCTCGCGCGGTAGAGCGCGACCGCGACGGCCGTGAGCGCGAGCCCGCCGAAGATCCACAGCTCATAGCTGCGCGCGTCGCGCAGCACCGTGTGGACGGCCGCGCCGAACAGGTAGCCCGCGGCGGAGAAGCACGCGGCCCACACCGCGGCGCCGAGCGCGTTGAGCGGCCCGAAGGTGCGGTAGCTGACCCCCGAGATGCCGATGACGAGCGGCGTCACGTTGCGCAGGCCGTACAGGAAGCGGAAGCCGAGCATCACCGGAACCTTGTGCCGCTCGAAGAGCCGCCGGGCCTTGTCGACCCGGGCCTGCCAGCGCGGCCGTTTGGCGAGGAGCGAAGCCCCCCGCGTCCGGCCCAGGTAGTAAGCGAGCTGATCGCCGCTCATGCTCCCGAGCATCGCCACGAGCACCACCCACGGCAGCCGCAGGTAGCCGTGGTGCGCCATGGCCGCGGCGATGACGAGGATGGTCTCGCCCTCGAGGAACGTGCCCACGAAGAGCGCGAGGTAGCCGTAGGTGCGGATGAGGGATTCGAGGTCCATTGCGACTCCGGATCCGGCCGGCGCAAGCGCCTTTACCCCCTGCGGCAGTCGTGCCGCCTGAACCGGGCGGCCACCTCGGGCGCCTCCTTGAAGGCCGTGCCGAGCACACGCGCGCCCATGCCCATGAGCTCCGCCGTGCCGCGCACGAACTCCTCGGGCGCCTCGCCCAGCTCGGCGAAGCCGTCCGCGTCCGGCGTGAGCCGCTCCCAGTTGTGGAACAGCCGGCCCCATTCGCTCTTCAAGGCCTCGTGCACCCGGCGGTTGCCGTTCATGGGGTACCAGTAGAGGTCGTGGTAGAGGACCGACGCCAGATACGCCCAAGGCGCGAGCCACGTCTTGAGCGACCACTCCACGGGCTTCTTGAGGCTGCCCCAGTAGATCTTGTGCTGCATGCGCGAGGCGAAGGTCATGCGCTTGTACGGCCCGTCGAAATGCCAGCTCTCCTCGGCCGCCTGCTTGTCGCCCACGATCTCGATCTCGCGCGGGTCGCCGCAGCCGAGCCCCTGCTCGTGCGCGAGCCGGATGAACTTGATGTCCATGGGATCGAAGCCCATGAGCTTCGCCGCCACCGCATCGATGGCCACGAGATCCGACGAGGCCAGGATGACGTTCTTGACGTGCGGCACCATGCAGCGCGGGCCGGGTCCGTCGCCCGCGAACGTGCCGTCCATGACCGCGAACACGCCTCGGTGGATCTTCTTCTGGATCATGAGCAGATCCACGAGCGTCTCGTGGATGACCGGGTGGGTCCAGTGCCGGTGCTCGTTCAGGAGCCCGCCGAAGGCGTTCTTCATGGCGCCCGTGGTGGTGGTGAAGACGTGGGTCTTGACCGTGGGCAAATGGATGATGTTCTCGCCGATGAAGCGCTTGGGGATGCAAAAGCCCTTGGGGTAGACCTCGTTCAGGCACAGGAACTTCTGTGCGAGATCGCCCACCGCGTCGCGCACCGGGATCCACTCCTCGCCCTCGTAGAGGTGTACGTTGCGTAAGGAGTGCGCCTCGATCACGGGGAGCTGCTTGTTCTCGCGCTCGCCCAGGTGCGCGTCGATGACCACGGTGCGGTTGTGGCAGCCGTGGATGAGCGCGGGATCGTAGCCGTCCTTCTTCATGGCGCGGATCACGCCGTCGAGCTGCCACGGCACGGTGGAGCTGCCCGGGTAGAAGAAGTGCCAGGAGATGTTGATCTTGAGCGCCGTGTCCGCGTCCTTGGCCACCACGTCCTGATATCCGGCCAGGTTCATGAGCTCGTGGTAGTTCTTGAGGACGGTGCGCGGCGACGTGCGCAGGATGGCGACCTTGGAGCGGGTCATGGGTCCTTCCTTTCCGTGCGGCCCTTGCCGGACCTTACGAAACCGTACACCGGCCGTTTGATCGTGGCAAACCCCGGACGACCCCACCTCGTGTATGATGGCCCGGGGCCCGAGCCAAGGAGGAACGCATGGACATTCGACGCCATTCCCTTTTCGTCATCGCCGTCACGGCCGTGCTCGCGACCGCCTGCGGCAGGAGCGTGTCGAAGAACGAGCCGGACGGCGGGACCGACACGGACACCGCCACGGACACCGGAACCGGCGCGGACGGGGGAACCGACGCGGGCGGGATCATCATCGCCGGCGGCGAGGGCGAGCAGAGCGTCCCCCACGTGGCGCTCACCTCGGACGACAGGCTGTGGGTGTCTTACTATTCGACCGCGACCGGCAGCTACGTGGAGCGGCTCCAGCTCCTCGATCCCTCGGGCGCGAAGCTCCTCGGCGGCGACGGCCTGCTCGTGAGCGACAACGCGCAGGACACGTGGGTCATGGACACGGCCCTCGCAACGGCGGACGACGACGCGGCGATCCTCGCGTTCGGCGACATCCGCACCGGGCAGGAGGAGGTGTACGCCTTCAAGATCGCGACCGACGGCACGTTCGAGTGGGGCGCGGACGGCCTCGCCCTGGAGGCCGGCGGCGATCCGAACGCGTGGCCGAGCGTCGTCATCGCGTCGGACGGTGACGCGGTTTTCTCCTTCGAGAGCTGGCCGGATGACGAGAGCGTCAAGGACTCGTCCGTCCTGCAGCGCGTGACCCCGGACGGCATGCTCCTGTGGGGGGACGGCGTGGTGCTCGCCAATCCCGCCATGGACGTCATCCGCCCCAGGCTCGCGGCGGCCGACAACGGCGCGGTCATCGTCGTCTGGATCGAAACGCCCGACCTCATGTCCGACGAGCGCGTCATCCGCGCCCGGAAGATCGCCCCGTCCGGGGAGCCGGTGTGGACCGACGACAGGACCGTCATCTCGGGCCAGCCCATCCCGATGTACATCGAGCCGATCCTCGAGCCGGACGGCGCGGGCGGCGTGTTCGTGGCCTTCACCCAGGTGGATCCCGGGGAGATGCTGCACGCCTACGTCCAGCACCTCGACGCAAACGGGACGTCCACGATGCCCGCGGGCGGGGTGGCGCTCTCCACGGACGAAAGCCGTGAGTGGACCGACCCCTGCCCGGCCTGGATCGCGTCGGCGAACGAGCTCGTGGTCTCGTGGCGCGAGATGGACGCGAGCCAGGGCTCAAACGGCCTCGCGGTGCAGCGGTTCACGCCGGACGGGGCGCGGGGCTGGGGCGGCGAGGGCGTCCGGCTCGTGGACCTGTCCCCCGACTGGCTCGGTTCGAGCGCGACGCGCGGCTCGGGCAGCGGCGCCGCGATCTTCTACGGCACGGCCCCGGCCGCTGACTTCACGGCGATCAGCCTGTTCGCCGGGCGCGTCTCCCTCGACGACGAGACTCCGGTCTGGACCCCGGACGCGCTCTCGCCCGTGGGCACCTCCAAGTCCCGCGTCGAGGTGAGCGCACGCACGTCGACGGGCTTCTGGCTCGTGTGGTCGGACTCGAGCAATGACACGGGCGACATCTACGGTTTGTTCGAAGCCATGTGAGAGTCGGATTTCGGCGCGACACCCGTCCCGCCGGTGCTATGCTGCTCGTCCATGACGGCCGACCTCGCCATATCGTGCAAGGGCCTCGTCAAGCGCTACGAGGACGACGTGCTCGCCGTCACCGGGCTCGACCTCGGGATCGCGCGCGGCGAGTGCTTCGGCCTGCTCGGCCCGAACGGCGCGGGCAAGACCACCACGGTCGAGATCCTGGAGGGTCTGCTCGAGCCCACGTCGGGCGAGGTGCGCGTGCTCGGCATGTCCTACGCGCAGGACGAGGCGTCTTTGCGCGCACGCATCGGCATCACCCTCCAGGAGACGCACCTCGACGACCGGCTCACCGTGGCCGAGATCGTGGCCATGTTCCGCTCGTTCTACGCGAGCGGCCGCACGGTCGACGAGGTGCTGGAGCTCGTGTCGCTCGCCGAGAAGCGCGGCTCCTGGTACGAGCGCCTGTCGGGCGGACAGAAGCAGCGCCTCGCGGTGGCGCTCGCCGTGGTGGGCGACCCGGAGCTCGTGTTCCTCGACGAGCCCACGACCGGCCTCGATCCCCAGTCGCGGCGCCAGCTGTGGGACGTCATCTTGAGCTTCAAGCGCCAGGGCAAGACCATCCTCATCACAACGCACTACATGGAGGAGGCCGAGCGCCTGTGCGACCGGGTGGCCATCGTTGACCGCGGCAAGGTGATCGCGCAGGGCTCGCCGCGGGATCTCATCTCGGAGCACATCGGCGGAGAAGTCGTGGAGTTTTCGGCCACGCCTTCGGATCTGCCCAGGGACGAGATCGGGCGCCTGCCAGGTGTCAAGGCCGTGCGCGCCTCGGGCCCGGGCTTCGCGCTGACGGTCGATCCGGTGCACGTGGCGGTCCCGGCCCTGCTCGGGTTCCTCACGGCGCGCGGCGCGTCGCTCGACGGGCTTTCGACCCATTCGGCCACGCTCGAGGACGTGTTCCTCGCGCTCACCGGGAGGAAGCTGCGTGACTAGCCGGCACCCGCTCGTCGAGCTCACGCTGGCCCGCGTCCGGCTGTTCTACCGCGAGCCCGGCGTGATCTTCTGGACCTTCGGCTTCCCGATCCTCATCACGCTCGCGCTCGGCATCGCCTTCCGCAACCGGCCGCCCGAACCGGTCACGGCCGCGATCGTCTCGGGCCCCGGCGCGAGCGAGGTGCAAGCGGCGTTGTCGCGCGCCCGCGACGTGAAGGTGCGCGTCCTTGGCGCGAGAGAGGCGCGCCTCGCGCTGCGCACGGGCAAGGTCGCGATCGTGGTGACGCCCGGCGCGACGCGCGTCTACGAGCTCGACCCCACGCGTCCCGAGAGCCGCCTCGCGCGCGCCATCGTGGATGACGTGCTGCAGCGCGCCGAGGGACGCAAGGACATCCGCGGCGTGTCCGACCATCACCTGACCGAGCCGGGAGCGCGCTACGTGGACTTCCTCGTACCGGGCCTCATCGGGCTCAACATCATGTCGAGCGGCATGTGGGGCATCGGGTACGTCATCGCCGAGACGCGCACCAAGAAGCTCTTGAAGCGCATGCGCGCCACCCCCATGCGCGGCAGCCACTACCTGCTCTCCTTCATGCTGTCGCGCGTGGCGTTCCTGCTGCTCGAGCTGCCCGTGCTGCTCGTGTTCGCGGCAGCGGTCTTCTCGGTGAAGGTGCACGGGTCGCTCGGCTTGCTCGTGGCGTTCGCCACGCTGGGCGCCCTCGCCTTCGCCGGGCTCGGCGTGCTCGTGGCCTCGCGCGCCCGCAACACGCAGACCGTGACCGGGCTCATCAACCTGGTCATGATGCCCATGTTCATCGGCTCGGGCGTGTTCTTCTCGTACGAGAACTTCCCGGATGCGATCCTGCCCGTCTTGCGGCTCCTGCCGCTCACGGCGCTCAACGACGGCCTGCGGGCCATCACCAACGAGGGCGCCGGGCTCGTCGCGATCCTGCCGCAGATCGGGGTGCTCGCGTTCTTCGCGACCGCGTCGTTCGTGGTGGGGCTCAAGATTTTCAGGTGGAAGTGAGCGGTTGACCGCCGAACGCCGTGCACCGTTCAGGACGCTCAGAACGTGAGCGTGGTCCCGTCGACGACGACCTCGTAGGCGGCGGCGCTCGTGTAGGCGGTGTCGGTGATCTCGATCGCGCCCATGCCTTCTATGGCCGCGATGAGCGCGTCGGCCATGCCCTTCAGGGAGCCGAAGGCCTTGGAGTAGAAGTAGAAGCCGTCCGTGGCCTCCGCCGCGCGCTTCATGAAGTCGAGGTCGGACAGGAGCGAGCCGAGCACGACGATGTGCACGCCGTTCTCGTTCGCGAGATCGTACAGGGCGCTCTCGCTCGTGAACTGCGTCGAGGCGTTCTCCCCGCCGTCGGTGGCCACCACGAGCAGCTTGACGAGGGCGTCCGCGCGTCCGCCGACCGCGTCGAGGCCGTGCCCCATGGCGTCGAAAAGCGCCGTAGAGCCGCGGACGAACGAGTCGTCGCGTACGAGCGCGGCGGCGAGCGCGGCGTTGTCCGAGGTGAACGGGGTCTTCTCGAGCACCGTGTCCGAGAAGATGCCGTACTCGGCCTCGATGCCGACGGGGATCGAGAAGAGCGTGTCGTAGACGTCGATGGCGTCGCCGATGTCGCCGTCGAGCATGCTCGCGCTGTAGTCGAGCGCGCACGCGGACGAGACCACCGTGGCGTCGATGTCCGTGGCGAGCCGCACCGTGTAGCTCGACTCGGGCACCTGTGCGCCGTCCGCGGACACGGAGATCTGCGCGGCCGAGAGGTCGATGGGCGCGCCGTTCTCGTCCGTGGCGATGAAGAACAGGAAGCGGCTGTCTCCCACCCTGCCGCTCCCGACGGCAACTTTGGCGTTCGCGATGTTGCTCTCGTCCTGCGGGAGCAGATCCTGGAGCGCGTCGCGGCACTCGTCGGAGAGGTCGTTGGCCTTTTGCAGCTCTTCGAGGGTCTGGCCCTTGCAGGCGTCCTTCACGTCCTTCACGGCGCCCAGGTCGAGTCCGCACGATCCCCATCCGAGGGCAATCGCCGCGCAGACGACCAATCCTACAATCTTCTTCTTACACATGGTTTCCTCCTATGTATTAAGCGTCGCGTTCAGCGTAACCCCTCGCCGGGCGGCGCTCAAGACACTTGGCCGACCGGCCCCCCCCTCCCTACGGGGCGAACATCTCCGCGAGCCGCGCGAGCACGGCTCGGCGCGTGGCCGAGTGGATCGAGCCCAGGCGCCTCGCGAGGCGCTCCTTGTCGATGGCGCGGAGCTGGTCGAGCACGATTTGCCCCTCGCGACCGTCGAATCTGCACGGCACGCGCGTCGGGTACGCGCGCCCCTTTGTGGTCATGGGCGCCACGATCACGGTGCGGATGTGCCGGTTCATCTCGTCGGGCGAGATCACGAGGGCGGGCCGGGTCTTCCTGATCTCCGATCCCACCGTGGGATCGAGGTTGACGAGGAAGACGTCGAAGCGCGCTACCATTCCCATTCCTCCTCGTCCCACGACGGGGGCGGCGCCTTCGCGTCGATGAGCGCGTCGTCGCCCGCCACGGCCATGGCCGCGAAAGCCGCGTCCCACCCCTCGCGCGGCGGGTGCGCGCGCCTCACCACGACCGCGTCGCCCTGCACGCCGATGTCGACCTCGTCGCTGATGCCGGTCTGGTCAAGCAGGGTCTTGGGGATCCTGACGCCTCTTGAGTTTCCAACCCGGATGAGCTGCGCTTTCATGCCATTTCCTCCATATGGTGATCACAATGTAATTACATCTGGCGCCCGGGTCAAGGGGTATCCGGCGAGGCGGGCCGCAGATCCACGAGCGTCGCGCCCCACGACGAGCCGCCCTGCGCCAGGCGGAACGAGGCCACCTCGGGCAGGCGCCCGAGAATGGCGTGCACGGTCTCGCGCAACACGCCCGTGCCCTTGCCGTGCACGATGCGCACTTCGAGGATGCCGCGCCCGCGGCACTCGCGCAGGTACTCGGGCACGAGGTCCTTCACGTCCCGCGGATGAAAGCCGTGCAGGTCGAGCACACCGTCGATGGGGTATTCGATGATCTCGTCGTCGGCCACTCTCAGCGGCCCGCCTTGAGGCGCTTGATGATCTCGCCGCGCACACGCTCGGCGTCCTCGGGCGGCACCTGGCACGTGCCGACCTTTTCGTGCCCGCCGCCGCCGAACTTGAGCATGAGCGAGCCCACGTTGGACTCGGCTGTGCGGTTGACGATGCTGTGCCCCACGCTGAACACCACGTTCTTTTTTTCCTTGCCGCTCATGATCTGGACCGAGACGTTCTGCTCCGGATAGAGCGCGTAGATCGTGAAGCGGTTGCCGCTCGCGATCTCGCCCACGTTCCGCAGGTCGGTGACGATCACGTTGCCGTCCACGGTCGTGTTGGACCTGAGCATGTCCTCGAAGGCCCGCTGCTGCTCCTCGTAGCGCCTGACGCGCTCCTGCACGTCCGGGACCTTGAGGATCTCCTCGGGGCCCATGGTGCGGCAGTATTTGATCATGTCCTCCATGAGCTGGTAGTTGCTGATGCGGTAGCCCTTGTGGTGACCGAGCCCGGTGCGCGGATCCATCATGAACGACAGGAGCACCCAGCCGCGAGGGTTCTTGATCTCGTCGAGGGTGAGGTCGCCGGAGTCGGTCTTGTCGACCGCGGCCATGAGCCCGTTCCTGTCGAGCTTCTCGAACTTTTCGGACCCGTTGTAGTAGTCGTAGACGACGCGCGCGCAGCTCGGAGCGGGCAGGCTCGCGCCGCGCAAGGTGAAGTCCTCCTCGAGCAGGAGGCGCTCGTCCTCGCTCGAGTGGTGGTCGAACCACAGCCCGCACCCGCGGGCGTAGGGCACGTTGGCGAGCACGTCGTCCTTCGTGACCTCGACGAGCCCGTCCTGCACGTCCTTGGGGTGAACGAACTTGAACGAGTCGACCACGCCGGCCTCCACGAGCAGCACGGCGCAGGCGAGGCCGTCGAAATCGGAGCGGGTGACGAGGCGCATGCGGGCTCCTTTGTCCGGGGTGCATGGTGAGGAATCTGAGGCGCACCCCGCAATATGCGGATTCTACGTTCGGCCCGGGGAGAAGGTCAATCCGGGTGGGACCACGGGGGGCGACTGGGGGCGACCACGGGGGGGCGACTGGGGGCGACCACGGGGGGGCGCCCCTACCAAACGATCGTCAAACCGCCGGGCGTCGCGGCCACGGGCGTCGCGGTCTTCCCGCCCGAGCCTTGCCAGTCGGCCACGAGCAGCACGACGCCGGTCACGAGCAGCGCGCCGCCGGTCACGTAGCCCGCGATCATCCCGACCCTGTCCGCGGGCAGTCTATCGTCCCTGACCTCGGCGTACGTCGTGCGGTCGCCCGTGTTCGCGGCGTCGGCGCCATCCTTGAAGTCCTGGTCGCTCTTGTAGGTGAAGAACCCGCCCACGCCGAGCCCCGCGATCCCGACCGCTGTGCACGCCACGCCGCCGATGAGAAAGCCGGACACCCCCTCTTCTTTCTTCTCGCTCCTGCCCTGGGGAGGTGAAGGAGGGGCCTTCACCGCCACGGGCTTGGGCGCGGGCAATACGACCAACGCAGGCGGTGCGATGGGCGGCGCGACAGGCTCGATCACCACGGTCTTCACGGGCGAAAGCGCGGCGCGCACCGGAACCTCGGCCCCGGAAATCACGGTGATCTCGATGCGCAGGGGCTCGAAGCCGGGCTTGGAAACCTCCAGCGCGTGCCGCCCCGGATCGAGCGCCACCTGTTGGGCGAGCGGAGTCATTCCGGCCGCGATGCCGTTCACGCGCACCTCGGCGCCGTCGGGCGCATCCTCGAGCCGCAGGCGGCCCATGAGGCCGGCCATCTCGGCCATGGCCGCTTCCACTTCCTTGCGGCGGTCCGCCTTGATCTTGTCGCCGCCCTCGGCCAGATACTTGCGGAACGTGGCCGTGGAGTCCGTGTAGCGGTACAAGGCCTTCTCACACATGCCGACGTTGTAGAGAACGGTCGGCTTGGGCGCGAGGCGGTACGACTCCTCGAACGCGGCGAGCGCACCGGGGTAATCCTCCTTGGAGAACAGGGCCACGCCCTCCTGGAACCTGGCCTTGGCCTCGTCTTTTTCCCCGGCCGCGACGGAAAGCCCCATCAGGCCGGTGAGGAGCCAAATGAATGCACGAGTGACCGCAGCTCTCATGATCCCTTCTCTCGCCCCACCGCGGGGGCCGTGGCGACAGCGTCGAATGAAAAAACCGTACCAAAAGGCCTTTCGGATGGCCATGAGGAACGGCCGGCGCACTTCCCCCAGGAATGACGCGGGGTTGGCGTTGCCGGGCGAGGCAGGCTCCTGCGGCCGGGTCGGGTTCGAGCTGTAACCTGGGGGCACCTGGGGATCACAGCCAGGTTCCGGAGTTGGGATCCTGTCACTCCTCGTAATCTGACACGACCTTGGTGCCGAAGCGGCCCTTGACCGCGCGCTTTCCCACCTTGGACGGCTTCTTGACCGGGGCGGTGTCCGCGACCGGAGGCGGTGCCGGGGAAAGGGCCGGCGGCGGCTCGATCCTGGGAGTCGGGGAAGGCGTTGCGGGCGCCGACGGTTGCGGCTTCACGAGCGGCACCACGGCCGGGACCGGTGCGCGACCGTCGTCTCGCGCGAGCAGGTAGCCCGTAATCGCCACCGCGATCACGGCGACCGCCACGACGACCGCGACGGCGGCCTTGCGGCCCCGCCCGGACGACAGGGCGTCCATCGACAGGTCGCCGGACGCGAGGGACGACGGCGGCGTGGCGGCCTTTTTCACTCCGGTCGGCGTGAACGGACCGCACGCCCCCACGGCGGTCGCGGCCCTCGTGATGGGCTCGGCAGGCATGTTCGACATGTCGAGATCGGCTCGCGACAGGGCATCGCGCATGTCCCGTGCGCTCGCGTACCGCTCGGCCGGATCGCGCGCCATGGCCTTGAGCACCACCTGCTCCACCGCCACGGGCACTTTGGGATTCAGGCTGCGCGGAGAGGGAAACGGCTCGGTCACGATCTTGAACATGATCTCGTTGTAGGAATCCCCCTCGAACGGTCGCCGTCCCGTGAGGGCCTCGTACAGGATCGCTCCGATGGCGTAAATGTCCACGCGATGATCGAACTGCTTCGACCCCGTGGCCTGCTCCGGCGCCATGTAGAACGGCGTGCCGAGCACGGTGCCCGTCATGGTCAGATTGGAGACCGAGTCCTGGTCCAGGATCTTGGAGATGCCGAAATCGAGCAGCTTCACGAAGTCGCCGCGGTCGCCGACCTTGGTGATGAAGAGGTTGTCGGGCTTGAGATCGCGGTGGACGATGCGTGCGTCGTGCGCGGCCTGCAGCGCGGACAGGGTCTGGCACATGATGTCCGCGATACGGGGGAGCGAGAGCCGCTCGCGGGAAAGCAGATCCGTCAGCGAGCAGCCGGTAAGCAAGGGCATGACGAGGTAGGGTGCGCCGTCCGGGGTGGTCCCGAGGTCCGTCACCTCGCAGATGTTGTCGTGGCCGATCGAGCCGGCCATGCGCGCCTCGCGCTGGAAGCGCTCCACGGCCTGCGCGTCCCCCGCGTACTGGTGGTGCAGCCGCTTGATGGCGACGCGCCTGCCGATGGCCGTGTGCGTGGCCTCGTACACTGTGCCCATGCCGCCCGCGCCGATGAGCTTCTCGATCCGGTACTTGCCGTCGAGAAACGCCCCGGGAGCGATGCCGTCGATCGTTGTCCCCATCGCCCCGGACATTAAGATACCTGCGAAGCCTCGGCAACTTGCCTCTTGCAGCCCGTGCGTATTACCGTCCCCGCCATGGCCGACAAGCCGCGCACCACGACCGCGAGCACGTCGCCGCACGAAGGCGTGGGCTTCGGGCGCGCGGCCCAGGTTCCGGTGCTGCTCGTGGCGCACGCTCCCATCGCCGCGGTCACCGTGGACCGGTGTCTCGTGGCCGCCTCGTTCACCATCGGGCGCGGCTCGGAATGCGATCTTCCGGTGCGCGACGACAAGATGTCGAAGCGGCATTTCCGCGTCTCGCGAACGGATCTGGGCTTCTTCGTGGAGGATCTCGGCAGCACCAACGGCACGTTCGTGCTTGGCGCGAAGCTCGCGGGCAGGCAGCCGATCGAGGGCGTGTGCGTGATCCGCGCGGGCAGGAGCGTCTTCGTGTTCCACCCGGACGGAGTTGCGCTGTTCGAGCCGCCGCCGCCCGATCGCTTCGGCATGGCGGGTCGGTTCCACGCGGGGCTCCTCCTCAAGGACCTCAAGGAGGCGGTCCTGTCCGCGCGCCACGTGCTGCTCGCCGGACCGACCGGCACGGGCAAGGAGCTCGCGGCCCGTGCGATCGCGGCGATGGCCGCCAAGAACAAGGCGAGACCTTCAATCCTCGCGCACAACGCGGCGCGCTTCGCCTCGCCCGAGGAGGCGGCGGCCACGCTGTTCGGCGTGGGTCCGCACGTGTTCTCGGGCGTCGATGCGAGGCAGGGCCTCATCGAACAGGCCGAAGGCGGGGTCCTGTTCCTCGACGAGGTGCACAACCTCCCGGAGCGCGTCCAGCGCGGCCTCCTGCGCGTCATCGAGGACGGCGAGACCGCGCGCATCGGCGAGACGCGCACGAGGCCCGCGGCCGTGAGGTTCGTGCTGGCATCGAACCGGGACGGCCCGACCTGTGGCCTCGCCCACGACCTCTTCGCCAGGTTGCGTCGCGTCCGCGTTCCGCCGCTCGCCGAGAGGATCGCGGACATCCCGGGCATCTTCGACGCCGTGCTCAAGGAAGCGCTCGCGCGCCACGCAATCTTCGAAAAGGATGTGGTCCCGCTCCTTGGCGGCGACCATTACGAGACCCTATGCCTCCATGGCTTCGACGCGGACAATGTCCGCGGGCTCGTGGATCTCGCCGACAGGCTGGTCACGCGGATCGCGTCCGGAACCGTGCCGGCCGAGGCCGTAATGGCTGTGTTCTCGGAGCGCTTCGGCGACGGACCGGTGGCGGCCCGGTACGAGGGCGAGGCCGGCGAAGAGGAGGGCACCTCCCACTACGAGCGCCACAAGGATCTCATCGTCGCCGCGTTCAAGGAGTGCGGCGGCAACCTGTCTGCCGCCGAGCGCCTGTTGCGCGAAAAGGGCGTGCGGGTCTCGCGCCGCTGGCTGGGGGTGTTCCTTCGGAAGTGGGGGGTGAGGCCTGGTTGAGCAATAGGACCCATAGGTCCAGCCCTTTCAAGGTGTCTCGCATGAGGTCCGGAATGGGTAACCTCACGGAGCATCTCACTCGGCCCCGCACGCAGCTTCACGGCGTTCGGCCAAGAGGCGTGCAGTCGAGACGTGGGGCCTGTT
>JAQTNF010000094.1 GCA_028713995.1 Deltaproteobacteria bacterium
GGGGGCGGACCGTGGAGATCGAGCTCGGGATGCAGAAGCTCGACCGCCGCGACTGGCTCGCCCTGGCGCGCGGCCTTTTGCGCGAGGTCGTGGCGCGGCAGATCAAGGTCGCGGGTCCGATCATCCCGAACGAAAGCCGTCGCGTCTTCGCGCTGGCCGGGCCGAGCGGCTCGGGCAAGACGACCACCATCACCAAGCTCGCGTCCATGCTCGCCCTGCAACAGGGGCTCGACGTGGTCATGGTGACCCTCGACACCTACCGCATCGGCTCGGTCGATCACGCCCGGCGCTACGCGGAGCTCATCGGCGTGCCGCTCGTGGTGGCCGATCGTCCCGAGATGCTGGCGCCCGCCATGCGTTCGCACGCCGACGCCGACGTGGTGCTCGTGGACACTCCCGGCCGGGCGTTCGAGAACGACGACGTCCGCTTCGCGCTCGTCGACATGGTGCACGCCATGGGCGAGCCGGTGGAGACCCACCTCATCATGGACGCCACCGACGCGCCCGCCCAGCAGGCGGCCGTCGTCGACCGATACCGGGCGCTCAAGCCGTCGAGCGTGGTGGTGACCAAGCTCGACGTGTCGCTGCAACCGGGAACCCTCGTCAACGTGCGGCGCATCGCGGAGATGCCGATCTCGTACCTCGCGGCGGGGCCGCGGATTCCCGAGGACATCGAGGTGGCCGACGTCGGCAGGGTCGTCCAGCTCCTTTTGGGAACGGAGAACTAGGGCGCATGACGACGCAAGCCGCCAGGGGCCGTCCGGCCGCCGTCAGCGAGCTCCCCCGGGTGTTCCGGAGGCGGGAGCCGCGGATCATCTCGGTGACGGGCGGCAAGGGAGGGGTCGGAAAAAGCTCCGTGGCGGTCAACCTGGCGCTCGGCCTCCAGGCGCTCGGCGGTCGCATCCTGCTGCTCGACGGCGACCTCGGGCTCGCCAACGCGGATCAGCTCCTCGGCGTGCGCGCCGCGTCCACCTTGTGGACGGTGATCCGCGGGGAGATCGCGCTTGAGAACGCGGTGGTCGAGACGCCCTACGGCATCTCGCTCCTGCCGGCGTGCTCGGGGCGCGAGGAGATGGCGAACCTGGGAGGAGAGGCCCACACGGCCCTCGTGCGCGGCGTCCGGGGGCTCGCGGGCAGGTTCGACTTCGTGGTCGTGGACACGGCCGCCGGCATCGGGACCACCGCGATCGGGCTCGCGAGCGCGGGCGACACGATCCTCGACGTCACGACGCCCGATCCGACGGCCGTCCGCGACGCGTTCTCGATCGCGAAGGTGCTCTCGAAGGGCCACGGCGTGCGGCGCATCGAGCTCGTCGTGAACATGGTCTCGGGCCGCGACGAGGGGCTCGATCTCTTCCGCCGCCTCTCGGCCGTGGCCGGGCGCTTCCTGCCGGTCACCCTCGGCCTCGCCGGATGCGTGGTCCACGATCCGTGCGTGGCGAAGGCGGTGCGCGAGCGCCGCCCGTTCCTTTCGGCATATCCCGCGTCGGCGGCGAGCAGGCAGATCCGCGAGCTTGCGACGCACGTGGTGAGACTCGACCGCGAGGCCCTCGCGGCAAGGGGTTGTTTCGAGAATCGAGGGAAGGAGACGCCATGACGACGGACCCCGTGAACAAGGATCCCGAGCTCCGGGAGACCCTGACGAAGGAATACCTCCCGCTGATCCGGAGGACCGCGGCGAGGCTGGCCCACAAGGCCCCGCCGTCGATCACGACCGAGGATCTGGTCAGCGCCGGGATGCTGGGGCTCGTCGAGGCGGCTTCGCGCTTCGACCCGACGCGCGCGGCGCACTTCCGCGCCTTCGCCGAGGCGAGGGTCCACGGCGCGATGATCGACGAGATGCGCTCGCAGGGGCCGCTCTCGCGCGATCTGCGGGTCAAGTCGAGCAGGCTCACGAAGGCCATCCGCGATCTCGAGCACGAGCTCGGCCGCCAGCCGATCGAAACCGAGATCGCGTCCCGCATGGAGCTCGACGTGGAGAAGTACTACTCCCTGCTCGTCCAGCTCCAGCCGTCGACGGTCCTCTCGCCCGCGATCATCGAGCAGACGGTGTGCCCGCCCCACGGGTTCCCGGAGCGGATCCCCGGAAACCCCCAGGACGACTACCTCTTCGGCGAGCTGCGCGACAGGCTGGCCCGCGCCATCGCCCGGCTCTCGGACCGCGAGCAGCGGGTGCTCGCCATGTACTACCGCGACGACCTGTCGCTCAAGGAGATCGGGGAGCGGTTCGGCGTCACCGAGTCACGCGTGTGCCAGATCCGCTCGCAGGCCGTGCACAGGCTGCACGCCATGCTCGAGGAGGAAGATCATGGCTGACGGAATCTACACGGCCCTTTCGGGAGCCGTGGCCGAGATGAACCGCATCGAGGTCAACTCGCACAACCTGGCCAACGTCTCGACGCCGGGCTTCAAGCAGTTCCGCCTCGCGCTCGAGGCGGTCGGGGGCGCCTCGCAGGCCAAGGAGCTCTCCTTCGCCGCGATGGCGCCGCCGCAGATGGACCTGCGCGCGGGGCCCCTGCGCGAGACCGGGAACCCGCTCGACGTGGCCCTCGACGAGGGCGTGTACATGGCCGTGGCCGACGGCGGCAAGACGGCCTACTCGCGCGGCGGGGCCCTCATGCTGCGGCCCGACGGCACGCTCGTCACGAACGAGGGCATGCCGGTGATGGGCGAGGGCGGGAAGATCGTCGTGGCGCCCGGGGCCTCCAACATCACCGTCGCTCCGGACGGGACGGTGCAGGCCGACGACGCGCCGGCGGGCAGGCTCAAGCTCGTGGAGTTCGGAAACCAGCAGGCGCTCCAGCAGGGGCAGGGGCAGACGTTCATCGATCCGGGCGGCGCGGGAGCGAGGCCGGCGGCAAGGGCGCAGCTCGTGCGCGCGGGCTACCGCGAGGAGCCCAACATGGAGGCCATCCGCGGGATGACCGACCTCATCGCAGCACACCGGAGTTACGATGCCGCGCTCAAGGCGGTCGAGACGTTCTCGCAGGTCAACAGGCGCGCGGCGCGCGACATCCAGGCGCGCGGCTAGGGTAGAGGAGGCGAACCATGATCCGGGCACTCACCAACGCGGCCAGCGGGATGAAGGCGCAGGAGGCCAACATCGACGTCCTGTCCAACAACCTGGCCAACGTCAACACGGCCGGCTACAAGCGCTCCCGGGCGGAGTTCGCCGACCTGTTCTACGAGCAGCGCAAGAGGGCCGGCGCCCCGTCCCCGGACGGCTCGGCCCTGCCGTCGGGCCTGGAGATCGGCTACGGAACGCGCACGGTCGCAACCTACAAGGACTTCACGGGCGGCGAGATGCGCGAGACCGGGAACCCGCTCGACCTGGCCATCGAGGGACGGGGGTTCTTCGAGGTCATGCAGCCCGACGGCAACGTGGCCTACACGCGCTCGGGCATCTTCAAGCCGAACGCCGACGGGCAGATCGTCAACGTGGACGGCTACCAGATCGAGCCCGCCGTCTCGATCCCCGAGGACGCGACCACGGTGACGGTGTCCGAGAACGGCGTCGTGTCCGTGACGCTCGGCAACGACCCGGAGCAGGTGGAGGTGGGGCGCCTGCAGGTGGCCACGTTCGCGAATCCGGCCGGGCTCATGGCCATGGGGCGCAACCTGTACTCCGAGAGCCCCGCGTCGGGGAAGCCGCAGCTCGTGACCCCGGGCGAGGAGGGATCGGGGAGGGTGATGGCGGGCTTCGTCGAGTCGTCGAACGTGGCGGTCGTCTCCGAGATGATCGACCTCATCGCCGCGCAGAGGGCGTACGAGGTCAACTCCAAGGTGATCCAGGCGGCGGACGAGATGCTCCGCGAAACCGCGAAGCTGGGGTGAGACATGTCGCGCGCGCTGCACATTCTCGTCATCGCCCTCGTCCCGTTGCTGGCCGAGGGGGACGCCCGCCACGCGGGGTCGACCGAGGTGGAAGGCCCGTGGGTCCGGGTGCGGGACGTGGTGCGAGGCTGCGGGAGCCCCTCGTGCGACACCGGGATCGTCTTGTCCCCGCCGCCGGGGCAGGTGCTGGTCGTGCGGCGAGAGGACGTCGCGCGGGCGGTCGCGGCCGCGGGGTTCGACGGCAAGGCGCTGCGCATCCCGGAGTCGAGGAGCGTCGTGAGATCGGCCCGGGAGGCGTCGTCCGTGGAGATCGGCGCGGCGATCGCTGCCGAGCTTGGCCGCGTGCTTCCCGAGGGGCTCGTGATCGAAAAGATGGAGAAGATCGGCGCCGTGCTCGTGCCCGCGTCGGGCTACTCGGTCGCGGCGAGGTGGCCGGCGACGGGCGGTTTCGAGCGGCGCGTCTCGGTTCCGGTCGATCTGATCGCGGACGACGTGCCGTTCCGCCGCCTCCAGGCCGTGGTCACGCTCGCGGCCTTGCTCCGCATCCCCGTGGCCGCCCGCGATCTTCCGGCCGGCGCCGTGATCGGCGCGAACGATGTGGAAGACAGGCAGGTGCGCTTCACGTCGATGCCCACGGATCTGGCCGGCGGGGCCGACGACGTGGCCGGCCGGCTCCTGCTCAAGCCGGTGCGCAAGGGGGAGGCGTTCGTCGTGCGCGACCTCGAGCGCATCCCCGTCGTTCGGCGCGGCCAGCAGATCCACGTGGAGTCGCGCGCCGGCCTGGTGCGGGTCACGATGGCGGGTGTGGCGCGGGAGGACGGAGCCGTGGGCGAGCGCATCCGGGTCGTCTCGGACTCCTCCGGGCGGCTCCTGTGGGCGACGGTGCTCGCTCCGGGACGGGCTAAGGTGTGCCCATGAACAGGATTTTCGCAATCGTGTCGGCTCTCTGCGTCTTCTGCGCCACGGCCTGCGAGCCCCGTCACATCAAGGCGTACACGCCGCGGCAGCGCCTCTACGCCCCCGGGAGCTATGCCGAGACCGACAAGGCCGCCGAGCGATCGGCGAACCCCGGGTCGCTGTGGTCGCAGGCGTCGCCGAGCCTGTTCGAGGATCTGCGCGCGGCGCGCGTGGGAGACATCGTCACCGTGGTCATCGACGAGAACTCCAAGGGCGAGGGGGACGCCGAGACGAAGCTCGGCACCGAGGCGTCGGCCAAGTCGGGCATCGCCAACTTCCTCGGGCTCGTGGCCGGCATCGCCAAGCGCTACCCCGACATGGATCCGACCGCGCTCATCGATCTCGTGAGCAAGAGCGACTTCGCCGGCTCGGGCTCGACGTCCCGCTCGGGCAGGCTCGACGGGCGCATCGCCGTGCGGGTGAAGCGGGTCCTGCCCAACGGGGACCTGTACGTCGAAGGGAGCAAGGTGATCCTGCTCAACGAGGAGGAGCTGCACTTCTACGTGAGCGGCGTCATCCGGCCGAGCGACGTGAACCCGGACAACTCCGTGCGGTCGTCGCTCATCGCCGACGCGCAGGTGGAATTCTCGGGCCGAGGCACGATCACCGATCAGCAGTCGCCCGGGTGGCTGCAGTCGTTGCTCGACACCTACAGCCCGATCTAGAGGAGGACGGGACATGCGCCTTCTCCACTGTTTGTTCGCAATCCTCGCTCTCACCCTGGCCGCGGCGGGCGACGCCCGGGCGGAACGGCTCAAGGATCTCACGGAGATCGTCGGCGCCCGCCCGAACCAGCTCGTCGGGTACGGCATCGTGGTCGGGCTCGACAGCACCGGCGACGGCCAGAAGGCCGAATTCACGCTCCAGTCGGTCGCGGCCATGCTGCGGCGCCTCGGCGTGCGGATCGATCCGGCGGGCCTCAAGCTCAAGAACGCGGCGGCCGTCATCGTGACCTCGCAGCTCCCGGCCTTCTCGCGGGTGGGCGGCCGCATCGACGTGGTGGTGTCGTCGCTCGGCGACGCGCGCAGCATCCGCGGCGGGACGCTCGTCCAGACCCCGCTGCGCGGCGCGGATCGGCAGGTGTACGCCGTGGCCCAGGGTCCGATTTCGGTCGGCGGCTTCAGCTCCCAGGGCAGGACCGGCTCGTCGAAGACCACCAACCACCCGACCGTGGGCCGCATCCCGGGCGGTGCGCTCATCGAGCGCGACATCCCCACCGAATTCGTCGTCGAGAACGCCGTCCGCCTGGCGCTCCGCAGGCCGGACGCGCTCACCGCGTCCGTCGCGGCCGCGGCCATCAACGAGAAGCTCAAGGGGCCCTTCGCGAACGCGGACGATCCGGGCCAGATCACGGTCCGCTTCCCGGCGGCGCTGAAGGGCAAGGGGGTGGAGCTCCTGGCCCAGATCGGGGATATCGACGTGACCGAGGACGGCCGGGCGGTGGTGGTCTTGAACGAGCGGACCGGCACGGTCGTGATCGGCTCGGCGGTCCGGCTCAAGGCCGCGGCCGTGGCCCACGGCGGGCTGACCGTGGAGATCAAGGAGGAGACGCGGGTCGAGCAGCCGGCGCCCCTCAGCATGGGGCACACGGCCAAGGTCGAGGAGACCACGGTGAACGCGGACACGCAGGCGGGGCAGGTCCATCTCGTGCCCGAGGCGGCGACCGTGGGCGACCTCGTGAACGCGCTCAACGCGCTGGGCGTCAAGCCGTCGGATCTCATCGTCATCTTCCAGTCGCTGGCCGCGGCCGGCGCGCTGTCCGCCGATATCGAGGTGCAGTGATGCCCGTTCCCGTCTCCCTGCCGGCGCAAGGAACGGCCGCACCCGTCGGCGGCGACCTGGGGTCCTCCCGGCCGATCCGCAACAAGGCCGACGCGGCCGCGGCGTTCGAGGCGCTGCTGCTCAAGCAGCTCCTCGGCGCCATGTCGAAGACGGTGGGGCAGGGGGGGCTGCTCGGCGGGGGGCTCGAGGGCCAGATGTACGGGGACATGTTCACCTCGGCGATCGCGGAGCAGGCGTCCGGATCGGGCCTCGGGCTGTCCGAGATGATCCGCGAGGCGCTCGGCGTGCAGGACCGCGGGCGGAGCCCTGCGGCGCAACCGGTCAACCGTTTGCGGGGGCTCGGGCACTACCGCGCCGCCACCACCGGGACGGACGATCCGCCGTCCAACCCGTACCTGGCGCGCGTGGCGTCCGAGTGGCTGGCGGGCGGGGCGAGCGAGAGGTGGGGGAAGGCCGGCGCGCTGACCGACGGGGATCTGTCCGCTGACGTGAGGACCCGCGCCGCGGACGGAGGCGTGGCGGCGTTCAACGTGAAGGACGCGAAAGGTTACGAGGGCGACTACAAGTGCAACCTGTTCGCCCTGGAGATGGTGCGGCGGGCCGGGTACATGGTGCCCTTGAGGGCGCGCGAGCACGGATGGGGATACCCCGGCGCGGACACGGTCGCCAAGCTGGCCTCCGAGGCCAAGGTCGGGGATTGGGCCAACGTGCGCTCCCAGGCGAGCGCGGCCGAGCTCGACGCCGGCGCCCTCTCGGGGCAGCCCTACGTCCTCGCCTCGAGCGCATCCGGGGACGCCATGGGTCACATGGCGGTCGCGGACCGGATCCACGCAATCGCACGCGACGCGAGCGGGCGTATCGCCTCGATAGAATACTCTGGCTGGGAGGCGGGAGGGAGCCGTGCGGCTTACGGCAGGCACGTGTGGAGGGTGTACGGGGTCCCGGGCGAGGGGCGGGGCGGGCTCGACGAGATCGCGGTCATCGAGCCCTTCCGGGCCGGCGGCCGGGAGCCCTACCGGGCCGTGGACGACAGCCTGCCCGGCGCGAGCATCCTCGACGGACAGGCGGCCTCGGCCGGCGCTCAAGGACAAGGCCGGATCGCCGATAGGAAATATGAGGAGCGATAGGGACGGATCCGTCTTGATGGAGGAACGACCGTGAAGATTGGAAAAGTCAACGGAGGGAGAACCTCCACGAAGTCGGTCTCCGGACGGCGGGAGACCGCGCCGACCAAGGGCGCGGCCGCGCCGCCCCCGGTCGATCAGGTGGACGTGGTCAGCCTGAGCACGACGTCCGTGGCCGCCGTGCAGACCGCGCCCGTGGATGCCGTCCAGCCGGTGGAGACGTCGACCGAGGGGCCTCTTCCGGATCCGCTGCAGACGAGCAAGGCCATCATCGAGAAGGAGCTCGAGATCATCTTTCACGAGATCTATCTGTGATTTCGTGCAGCCGGGGAGCGAGTGACATGCAAGAGCGACACCCAGACGCCGCGGGCGACGACATCGACGTTGAAAACGGGCTCCTCGCCCTCCTCGAGGTGCTGAGGCAGGAGCACGACGCGCTCCTCAAGGGAGACGCCCGGCGGGCCGCGGCGCTGAACAACGACAAGGAGCGCATCGCGGACGAGCTGGCTCGCGCCGAGTTTCGCGCCGGCGCGTCCGACGGGAGCCCGGCCCGCCTTGCGGCCCTCGCCGGGGACGTGGCCAGGTTGGCCGCGGGCAACCACGCGCTCCTGCGGCACATGTACCAGCACTACTGCGGCATGCTCGAGTTCCTCCTGCGCATGACCGGGCAGCCGGCGACCTACGACAAGGGCGGAGCCGTGGCCGCGACGCGCGAGATCGCGGGCGCTCCGCGCGCAACCGTGTGAAGGGACCGGCATGACGACCTCGAACATCTTCGGCACCCTCAACACCGCCCGTCTCGGGCTGATGGCGCAGCAGGCGGGCATCAACGTGACCGGCCAGAACGTGGCCAACGTGAACACCGAGGGCTACACGCGGCGCCGGGTGGTGCTCGGCTCCATGCCCGGCCCCCCGCTCGGCGGCGGCGGCGTCAATATCCTGGGCCTCAAGCGGTACTTCGACAAGTTCTCGACGGATCGGCTGGTCACCGAGGAGAACCTGCTCGGTTACGCCAGCCAGCGCTCCGAGGTGCTGTCCCAGTGCAGCGAGATGTTCAACGACCTGGAAGGCTCCGGGCTCGGGGACGTGCTCGACAGCTTCTGGGGGTCCATCCGGCAGCTTGAGAGCAGCCCGTCGGACGTGACGGTGCGTGAGGAGGTCATCGCGCGCGGCGACGAGCTGGCCGATACCTTCAACCGCGTGTCGAAGGAGATCGAGTCGGTGCGGCGCAGCATCGACGATATCCTGAGGGCCTCCACGGTCGAGATCAACTCCAAGACCGAGGAGGTCGCAAGGCTCAACGACGAGATCTCGATAGACATGACGCAGGGCGTCGACGTGTCCGACCTCCTCGACCGGCGGGACCAGCTCGTGCGCGAGGTTTCGAAGCAGGTGAGCATCAGCTGCTTCGAGAACGATCAGCGCCAGATCAACATCTTCCTCGAGGGCGGCATGCCGCTCGTCGACGGGAAGAACCAGTCCCGGTTGAACGTGAGCCAGTCGGCGGCGCCGGGAGCCGCGCCGGTCGAGTACGTCTCGACCAACGGCCAGGTGTCGGACGTGACCCGGATGATAAAGGGAGGGGCCCTGGGAGCCGCGATCGAGGTCCGCGACACGGTGGTCCCGGGGTTCATCGCCGATCTCAATCAGCTGGCCTACGACGTGGCCACGCGGTTCAACGCGCAACACGTCGTCGGGTACGGGCTCGACGGCGTGAACGGGCGCAACTTCTTTACGCCCCTCGCGTCGGTCGCGAACGCGGCCTCCCTGTTCCAGGTGGACGCGGGTGCGGCGAGCGACCCGAACGTGATCGCGGCGGCCGAGGATCCGTCCATGCTCCCGGGCGACAACCGCAACGCGCTCGACCTCGCGGCCCTCGCCGACATGGATCTGGCCGGCGGCGGGACGGTCACGTTCAACGAGGCGTACGCCTCCCTGGTGGGGAACGTCGGCGTCGAGACGCGCCGCGCCAACGACGAGGTCGCCATGCGCACGACCTCGATCACCCACATCGAGGCCATTCGCGACAGCTCCTCGGGCGTCTCGATCGACGAGGAGATGACGAACCTCGTCCAGTACCAGCGGGCGTACCAAGCGTCCACAAAGGTCCTGTCGGTCGTGGACGAGATGCTGCAGACGCTCCTCAGCATGAAGGGGTGACACCGTGCGCGTGACAGACGGAATCGTGTTCCGGCAGGCGATTCACGACGTGTCTTTGCTTCGCAGCCGGCTCTACGACCTGCAGCGACAGGGAAGCACGGGGCAAAAATTCAACACCCCGGAGCAGGACCCGATCGCGACCGAGCGGGTGCGGCTCATCCGGGAGGCCGAGCAGGCCGCGGTACACTACGGCAAGAACATCACGCGCAGCCGCACGCAGCTCGAGGCGGCCGACTCGGCGCTGGGCGAGGCGTCGAACCTCCTCATCCGCGCCAAGGAGCTGGCGATCGGCATGCGCAACGCGACCGTGAGCCCGGAGCAGCGGGAGATCGGGGCGGCCGAGGTCCGCAGCCTGTTCGAGTCCATGGTCGGCCTGGCGAACACCCAGGCCGGCGGGGAATACGTCTTCGGCGGCTTTGGGACGAGCTCCCGGCCTTTTGCGGACGACGGGACCTTCGTGGGCGACACGGGGGTCAAGGAGGTCGACGTGGGCCCGGGCGCCCGGCTCACGGTCAACGTCTCGGGCGCGGCCGCGTTCACGGCGGCCGGCGGGGTCGACATCTTCGCCGAGATCGATGAGCTCGCCACGGCCCTTTCCGGCAACGACGTGGCCGGCATCGATCAGGCCATCGGGACCGTCGAGCAGGCGCTCACCCAGATCTCCAGATCCCGCACCGACGCCGGCCTCAAGCTCAACCAGCTCGACGTCGCCTCCTCGGTTCGCGACCGCATCGAGGACAGCCTGGGCAGGGAGGAGTCCGGCATCATGGACATCGATCCCGTGGCGGTGTTTATTGATCTGAACGCGACGGCCCAGGCGCTCGAGGAAGCGCTGGCGGTTTCGCAGAAGGTGTCGAGCCTGTCGATCCTGGGTGGATAACAAGCCCGAAGCGGGCCAAGGAAGGCCAACATGCTCGTATTGAGCCGCAAGCAGGGGCAAAGCATTGTCATCGGAAACGACATCGTCGTCACGATCAGGGAGGTCCACGGCCGAACCGTGCGCGTCAGCATCGAGACGCCGGCCGGGATGCCCGTCTACCGGGAGGAGATCCACAAGGAGATCGTGCTCGAGAACCGGCGCGCCGCCCTTGGCGCGGCCTCGGTCGACGCGCGTCTTTCCGAGACGGACGCCGTCCTCGGTGCGGGGCGTCCGCCCAAGGAGGGGCCTTGAAAGTCAAAACGTTGCGATTCGGTGAGGTCGAAGTGCCGGACGGCATGGTCTTTTGCCTGACGGGCGGGCTGATCGGGTTCCCGCTCCTCAAGCGTTTCGTCATCCTCGAGCACAAGCCCGGATCCCAGTTCCGGTGGCTCCAGTCGGTCGACGATCCCGATTTCGCATTCGTCGTGATCGATCCGCTGCTCCTCGCCCCTGACTACCCGCTCGATCGCCTGAGGGATGCCGTGGCGGACGGTCATCAGGGCTCGAGCGAGGTGGTCGTTGCCGCGATCACCACCGTTCCTCCGGAGCCGGAGCCGATCACGGTCAACCTGATGGCCCCGGTCGCATTCAACGCCGTGAGCAGGGTCGGCGCCCAGATCGTCCTCCACGACGGCCACTACAGCGCCCGACACGTTCTTGCGCGTACCGGAAGCGCCTCGAGCCCGACCACCTAAAATCTGAGCTGTTTGCCCTCAAGCAAAGCCGGCCATCGCCGAGTATGAAACGTGAGGGGCCGAGATTCTGCGCCGGGCGCAGGCTGGCCAGCCGGAACGGATCGCAAGGCTCCTCGCATAACCGACAAAGGGGCACGAAAGCCCCCGGGCCCGTGAAAGGCCCGAACTCCAAGGAGGGATCTCATGGCACTCGTTATCAACACGAACATTGCGTCGATCAACGCCCAGCGCAATCTGGGCAAGACCCAGGACTCGCTCAACACGAGCCTGGCGCGGCTGTCCTCGGGCATGCGCATCACCGCGGCCAAGGACGACGCGGCCGGCCTCGCCATCAGCGAGAAGTTGCGCGCTCAGATCCGCGGCCTGTCCCAGGCCGAGCGCAACGCCAACGACGGCATCTCGCTGGTGCAGACGGCCGAGGGCGCGCTCAACGAGGTGAGCGGCATCCTCATCCGCATGCGCGAGCTGGCGGTGCAGGCGTCGACCGGCACGCTGGGCGACACGGAGCGCGGCTACCTGGACGACGAGTTCGGCCAACTCAAGGACGAGATCGACCGGATCGCGACGGTCACCGAGTTCAACGGGACCAAGCTCCTCGACGGCACCGCGTCCGCGGGCGTGGCCCTGCAGGTCGGCACCCAGAACACGGCCGACGATCAGATCTCCGTGACGGTCGGCTCGATGAAGACCGACGCCCTCGGCGGCACGACGAAGCTGGACGACGCCACCGCCATCATCGACACGGCGGCCCACGCCCAGGACGTGCTCGACATCATCGACGAAGCGATCACGGACGTGTCCTCGCAGCGAGGCTCGCTCGGCGCGGCGCAGAACCGGCTGTCCATCACCGTGAACAACCTGGCGAGCACGCGCGAGAACCTCGCCGCCGCGAACAGCCGCATCCGCGACGTGGACGTGGCGTCGGAGACCGTGGACATGACCCGGAGCCAGATCCTGATGCAGGCCGGCGTTGCCGTCCTGGCGCAGGCCAACCAGCTCCCGGCCATGGCGCTGTCGCTGCTCGGGTAGTCGAGAAATGGGAAGGAGACCCACCCCTGATCGCCCCTTCCCGAACACCGTGATCACGGGTGGGTCTCGCTTCTTGTTCCCGGTCGAGTTTCGGGCGCGGAGGTGACGCATGCCGACAACGAAACCTATTCCGGGCATCCAGCGCGGTCCTGATTTCGATCGCGAGATCAACGAGCCCGCCAGGGTCGAGCGTGTGGCCAAGGAGGCCAGGCAAGGCAGGGCCGTGGAGGTCAACGATCCCGTGGTCGCGGCGGCGCTCGCCGCGGTCCAGGAGCTGGCCGACAGCATGCAGCGGAAGATCGAGGTGCAGTGGGAGCGCAATACGGGGCTGGTCGTCATAACGGTTCTCACCAAGGACGGCGGCGAGATCATCCGGCGCATCCCCCCCGAGGAGGCGATCCGGATGGCCCAGAACATCAAGAACTGGCGATCGCAGTACCTGGACGGCGTGTTCTGAGGGAAGAGGGCCAACGATGGCGTCGAACATCACTTTTTCCGGTCTGAGCACCGGCCTCGACACGGCCTCGATCATCGAGAAGCTGATGTACGTGGAGCGGGCGCCGGAACGGCGGATGCAGCAGACCCAGTCCAACTACAAGAGCCAGCTCTCCATCCTGCAGAACGTCAATTCCAGGCTCCAGGCGCTGCAGACGAAGGCGCGGGCGCTGGACACGCCCGGTGAGTTCTCCTCCTACACGGCCTCGTCGTCCGAGGAGGAGGCCGTCACCGCCACGGCGACGGGCGACGCCAATCCGGGCAAGTACTCGGTCGAGGTGACGCAGCTCGCGCAGGCGGCGCGGAACTACTCGACGTCGTTCGCGAGCAAGACCGAAGCCGGGCTGGCCGGCGCGGGCACCCTCGAGATCACGGTCGGGACGAACGACCCCGTGTCCGTGGACATCACGGCCGAGGACACGCTCGAGACCGTCGTGTCCAAGATCAACGGCTCGGGCGCCAAGGTCACGGCCGGGCTCATCTACACCGGCAGCTCCTATCGCTTGCAGGTGAGCGGCAAGGAGACGGGCGCGGGGAGCACCTTGTCCTTCTCAGAAGGCGGCACCCTGGCGCTCGAGCTCCACGAGCCTTCGAGCGTGTACCAGGAGGCCAGGAACGCGGCGTTCAAGGTGGACGGCTACGGCATGACGAGCGCGACGAACGACGCGTCGGACGCGATTCCCGGCGTGACGCTCAAGCTGCATGCCGGGACGACCGGGGCGGCCGAGGTGGAGGTGAGCGCCGATCCGGCCCAGATGAAGACCAAGGTCAACGACTTCGTGGCCGCCTACAACTCCGTCGTGTCGATCATCAGCGGCGAGTTCGCGTTCACGGGAGAGGCCAAGGGAGCCGGTCACCTGACCGGCGACTCCACGCTGCGGACCCTGCAACAACAGCTCGGCTCCTCGGTCAGCTCCGCCGTCTCGGGGCTCGGCGCGAGCGCCTCGGCGCTGTCGGAGATCGGCGTCAAGACGAACCGGGACGGCACCTTGACCGTGGATGCGGCCAAGCTCGACGAGGCGCTCTCCAAGGACGCCGCCGGGGTCGCCGGGCTCTTCGCCGGAACCTCGACCCAATCGGTCGACGGCGTGGCCGACCGGATCGACCATCTCGTGGACCGGTTCATCAACTCCACGACCGGCATCCTCACCGCGAGGACCACCGGGATCAACAGGACGATCGCGGACCTCGAAGACGGCATCGCGAGCTACGAGGATCGGATGGCGCGCTACGAAGACTCGCTCATCATGAAGTTCACGAATCTCGAGGTCACGGTCAGCAGCCTGAGCTCGCAGAGCAGCTACATCTCGCAGCAGGCGGCGAACTGGAAATGAACGTTGGCGGCGATTCGCCGCAGGACGGGGAAAAGACAGCATGAACAAGGCCACATACCACCAGCAGGCCTACAGGAAGGTCCAGATCGAGATGGCCCAGCCCGGGCGTGTTCTCCTGTCGTTGTACGACGAGGCCCACCGGCTCATCCGCCTGGCCGAGCAGCAGATCGCGGATGGCGACCTTTCCGGCAAGGGCCGCAGCCTGGGCAAGGCGCACGCCATCATCGCCGAGTTCATCAACGCGCTCGACCACAAGATGGCGCCGGAGCTCTGCCTCAACCTGGAGCGGATCTACCTGTTCATGCTCGACCGGATCACCGCGGCCAACCTGGATATGGACGCGGCTCCGCTCGGGCCGGTCATCGCCAACCTCTCCCGGTTGCGGGAAACGTGGGAGCTTGCGGTCAACACGGTCGCCGTCGAGAACAGCCGCGCGGCGGCCGAGCACGCGGCGGAGCACCCGTGAGCCCCGAGGAGACCGTGGCCGTTCTGGAACGGTGGCGCTCCCTTCTCGACAACATCGCCCAGGTGTCGCTTGACGAGATCTCCGATCTGGAGGCGTTGTCCGGGCTGCTGGCCGAGCGTCAACGGTTCATCGACGAGCTTCAAACTCTTGACGCCCCGGTGCGCGAGGCGGCCGCGGCCCGAGATCTCGGATGGCTGGATCTTCCCGAAGAGGCGAGGACAAAAGCCGAGCGGCTCGTCGCGAGCGGCCTCGTGATTGTGGAGGCCATCGGCCAGCGGGACTCCCGGATCATGGAAACCATTGAGGAAAGACGCCGCGGAACCCTGGAGAGGCTCCGCCGGAGCGGGCTCTGCCGGGAGTATCACGGCGCCGCGTCCGCCGCGACCGCCTGCCATCCCGTCATCGTCGACGGCGAGGTCTGAAACTGGCATCGTTCTTGCTCGGGCCATCACCTGTCGCATGTGTGCAACGGCAGGTGAATTGTGGCAGTCCAGACGATCATACTGAGAGAGAGTGAGCAGAAGAAGCCGCTGAAGGTTCGCTTCGCGTCTCTCCCGTCGAGCGAGTTCTGGCAGTACGTCGGCACCTTCACAGGCGAGACGCAGAGCGAGCCCCGCGGCCAGGTGAGCGACTTGAACCGCGTGGCGCAGGTTGCCGCGACGCTTCTCGCCGCCAAGGTTGCGAACCGCCTCGTGTCCGTCGAGATGGTGATCGATCCGGTCATCCCGCCGGTGGCGATCCCCGAGCCGCGGCTCCTGCCCCTCGTCGCCGCCATCACGGACAACGCCTCGGCGTCGGTGGAGCCGGGGCCGGGCATGGTCCTCGTCACGACGTGGTGGCGGGGCAGGACGGTCGGGATCGACGCGGTCGGCGTGGGCGGCGCGCTGCCGCCGATCATTCGCGAGAACCTGATGCGGCCGGGGTTCAGCACGCGCGTCGCGGGCTGGGACACCGGCTTCGGGCTGTACGAGACGATCGCGGCGGCGGCCGCGTTCGGGGCGAAGGTGGAGCTCCTCGAGCCCCCCGAGGGCGTCTGCTTTCGCCTGTCCCTCCCGCTCAGGCGCGGAACGCCGGCCTCGCCGCCGGAGAAGCAGGACGGTCTCGGCGAGGAGGGGGAGCGCGGGGCGACCGCCGCGTGGGCGAGCGAGGAAGGACCGTTCGATCCCAGGTCTTTGGACCTGCTGCACGTGATCGGACATGCGAGGAACGACGAACCCATCCAGGCGTGACCGCCGTCGCGGCGCGGCCGGAGGAAACAGCAAGGAGAGAAGAAAATGGGACTTGTGATCAACACCAACGTGGCATCCATCAACGCCCAGCGCAACCTGGGAAAGACGGAGCAGTCGCTCAACACGAGCCTGGCGCGGCTGTCCTCGGGCATGCGGATCACCGTGGCCAAGGACGACGCGGCCGGCCTCGCCATCAGCGAGAAGCTCCGCGCCCAGATCCGCGGCCTGGGTCAGGCCTCGCGCAACGCCAACGACGGCATCTCGCTGGTGCAGACCGCGGAGGGCGCGCTCAACGAGGTGAGCAACATCCTCATCCGCATGCGGGAGCTCTCGGTGCAGGCCGCCACGGGCACGCTCGGCGACACGGAGCGCGGCTACCTCCAGAACGAGTTCGACCAGTTGAGCCAGGAGATCGACCGCATCGCCCAGGTGACCGAGTTCAACGGCACGCCGCTGCTCGACGGCTCGGCGTCGGTCTCCCTGCAGGTGGGCATCAACAACAACGCGAGCGACCGCATCGACGTGGCGATCGGTTCCATCTCCACGGCCGACCTCGGCATCGGCTCGACGGACATCTCGACCGCCCTCGGTGGTCAGGGCGCGCTCGACGACCTGGACTCGGCCCTCAGCATCGTGTCCCAGACGCGCGGCGAGCTCGGTGCCATCCAGAACAGGCTCGCGACGACGATCAACAACCTGCAGACCCAGCAGGAGAACCTGTCGGCCGCCAACAGCCGCATCCGCGACGTGGACGTGGCCGCGGAGACCGTGGAGATGACGCGAAGCCAGATCCTGATGCAGGCGGGCGTGGCCGTGCTGGCGCAGGCGAACCAGATGCCGGCCATGGCCCTGCAGCTCATCGGCGGGTAGCGCTCGCGGAAGAGCGGATACGGACAAAGGGAATGACGCATTGAAAGCCGCGAGGACGCCCGAGGGCTCCCGCGCGCAGGAGGAAACATGGAAACGGCAACCAATACCGAACGGATGCACGCGGACGCGAAGACGGGAGCAATGTGCTCCGGCGGCATCCTCATCGCCTTGTACAACGCGGCCATCCGCTTCGCCCAGGACGGTCGCGATCAGATCACCGCGGGAGACACCCGGACGGCTGGGGTCACCCTGGGCCGGGTGTACTCGATCATCGCCGAGCTGGCGGCGTCCCTCGACCACGACAAGGCGCCGGAGCTCTGCGACAACCTGGAAAAGATCTACAGCTCCATGCTCGAAGGGCTCATCGCGGCCGACGCCAAGATGGACGCGAACCGGCTGAATTCGATCATCACGAGCCTTCGCGATCTGCGGAACACCTGGGCGCAGGCCCTGGCGCAGGTCGCCGCCGATGAGGCCCAGATTCCGGCCATCGCATGAGGACCTCGCCCCAACCGGGGAAGGAGCGCGAGATGAGGAGCCGCATCAACACCTTCGAAAACCAGGCGTCACTGGCCGCGGCTCGCGCGGCCCTCAAGGACAACGTCGTGCCGGGCCTGGCGGCCGGCGTGCAGGGCCGGGTCCTCGAGATTGTCTCGGACGGCGAGCTGAGGGCCGATTCGTGGCCGGACGGCGGGGCCTACGTCAACGCGGAGACCCCTTGCTCCGCGGCATGGGGGGTGGGCGCGGCCGAGGGGGCGAGGCTCGTGATCTGGCTCCTCGGACCCGAGCGCGTCGCGGACACGGCGCAGGTCTACCACCAGCTCGGCCGCGAGCTCGCGGACGGGGCGGCGGTGATCCTCGCCTCGGAGGTGCCATGGGCCGGGAAGAAGCTGTGCGAGGGCGAGTACGGCGAGTACACGGCTGAGGAGACCACCTCGGCGCTCGTGCTCGCCGGCGCCGAGCGGATCGTACAGATGGTGGAAGGCCCCGTGTTCCGGTTGTGGCACGCGCGCATCGGCGGCGGGAGGGCGCATCTGTCCCTCGTGGAGGCGGCCGAGCGCCTGACCAATGGCGACTGGCTGGGCGCCGAGAACGCGCTCGCGACCATGGAGAAGCCGCTCACGTCGCTCCTGGCGGTGCGGGAGTATGCGCTCCTGGCCGCGGGCTGCCGCGATCTGGGGGACAGCCGGGCCGCGTGCCTGGAGGCGCTCTCGGAGGTGCTGCGCATCGATCCGTGCTGCGCGCGGGCCATGTGCGGCATCGGACGCATCGCGGCGCTGGGCGGCGACCTCTCCACCGCGCTCGAGTTCTTCGACGCGGCCCTCAAGCAGGAGCCGGCGCTCGTGGCCGCCCTCCACGGAAGGGCCGTCGCCCTCGAGGGGCTCGGCGACCTCGCGGGCGCGCTCGAGACCGCCAGAATGGCCGCGGAGCTGCGACCGGCGAGCGCGGTCATGCGGGCCAAGGTGCACCAGATGGGCGAGGCCCTCGCCCGGCCCTGCGAGATCGCCCAACCCTGACACAGGTTCCCTCTTCCTCGTCCACGCTAAAGTTTCACGGCCGGCAGCCGACTGTCTACTTCAGGGACCATCATGCGAATCCTCGAGACAGCATCGAACGCCGTATCAGCAGCCGAGGATCGGCTGGCGATCTCGGCGCAGAACGTGGCAGGGATGGGGCGCTCCCTCGAAGACGGCACGGCCAAGGAGCCGGATCTCGTCCGCGAGGCAGCCGGGCGCGTCGAGGACTCGGCTGCGATCAAGGCCAACCTGGCCGTCATCCGCGGCGAGAGCGAGCGGGTGGGGCACCTCATCGACATCTTCGTCTGACAGACGATTCGTTTTCTCAGAACGTATGCCCCGCTGACAAGGCGAGGCCGAAGCGGCGGCCCACGCCGCACGGCACCGGGTCGGACTTGCTGTTCGTCGACACGTCGGTGCAGGCGAACGGGAACGGCGAACGGGGCGCGGTCTCGATGCTGAAGGTGAGCGCGAGCTCCAGGAGCTCGGGGATCCTGTAGGAGACGCCCGGCACGATGCCGAACGATGCGAGGCCGGCGCCCTGGGCGAGCCCCAGGTACGCGACCGGCGAGAGGGCGAGCTGGAAGCCGAGCTGCTCGTCGAGGAGCCGGTACTGGGCTCCCAGGTTCGGGATCAGGTAGAGGTTCGTCGCGGTGAGCGAGTTCGTGGTGGTGTTGGCGCTGCCGTCCGTGTTGAGACGCTTCTGAGTCTTGTCGAAGGTCAGCACCGAGGCGAGGAGCGTGATGTCCGCGGATATCGTGAGGCCCTCGACGGGCACGTAGCTCGCGACGAAGCCGGGCTCGATCCCGAAAAGAAGCCCGCCGGTGGTCTTGTCCTCGATCAGGCCGGGCTCGAGGAAAAGGTTCGAGGCGCCGATGCCGGACCCGTACTTGTCGTTGCCGAAGTGGCTCGGGGCCGTGAGCCTGAGCGCCATGCCGAACCGGAATGCGTTCCCGTCGACGAACAGGGCCTTCACGTCGGCGGAGGGGAGCCCGAGCGCGACGCCCGAGTACCCGCGGTCCGTCTTGAGGGCGTCGGACGGCTCATAGGCCGGCCCGCCCTCGGCTTCCCAGGGCGGGCTGTGG
>JAQTNF010000095.1 GCA_028713995.1 Deltaproteobacteria bacterium
GATGTGTTTCGACATGGACCCGAGCGACTGGCTGGTTTGCGAGGGCGGCTTCTGGCAGGGGTTAGAGTCGTGTGGGACGAACGAGGTGTGCGTCCAGATCTCGGAGGACAACGTCACGTGTGAGTTTCCGTGACCTTGCGGGGAGATTTGGTGCCAGGCACTTCCATTTTCCACTTTCCCGCTTGAAAACACCCTGACCCCAGGTCCCACCGCCCAACGCGTTACGCGTAACCACTCAAGTCCGTTCAGGAAAATCATCTGGCGATGAGATCTGGAAAGTGGAAAATGGAAGTGCCTGACACCCAACGTCCCAACGTTATTGCGGCCAGACCCTGGCGCGGCGCGCCTTTACAAGCGCCCCGGGCCCTGCGTACTCTCGCCTTCTGTTCTGAAAGCCTTCCCAAGAAAGGGGTCGCCCATGATCGGATCCAAAATCGAGCAGGCCGTCGGCATCCTGAAGGAGCTCGACATCGACATGTGGCTCGTGTTCGTGCGCGAGTCGTCCGCGGTGCACGACCCGTGCATCGATCTCGTGGTCGGCGCCAACGTGACCTGGGCGTCGGCGTTCATCGTCACGCGCGGCGGCGAGCGCATCGCCATCCTGGGCTCGCTCGACAAGGCGGCCCACGAGGCCCTCGGCCACTACCCGGTCATCGTGCCGTACGTGCAGGGCATCCGCGAGCCGTTCCTCGAAACCCTGCGCCGGCTCGACCCGCGCTCCATCGCGGTCAACTTCTCGATCAACGACGAGACCGCGGACGGCCTCACCCACGGCATGTACCTGCTGCTCCAGGATCTGCTCGCGGGCACGCCTTACGGCTCGCGGCTCGTCTCGTCCGAGGGCATCGTGGCGCGGCTGCGCTCGCGCAAGCAGGCGCCCGAGCTCGCGCGCATCACGCGGGCGTGCGAGGAGACCGTGGACCTGTTCGCGCAGCTTCACGGGAGGCTGCGCGCGGGCCAGACCGAGAGGCAGATCGCGGCCGTCATGGTCGAGATCATGGAGAAGAAGGGCCTTACGCGCGCGTGGGACGCGGACCACTGCCCGGCCGTGTTCACGGGACCGGAGTCGGCGGGCGCGCACGCGGGCCCCACGGATCGGGTCATGGAGCCGGGTCACCTCATGAACGTGGACTTCGGCATGCGGGTGGAGGGCTACTGCTCGGACTTGCAGCGCACCTGGTACTGCCTCAAGCCCGGCGAGAGCGCGCCGCCCGAGATCGTGATGAAGGGCTTTGGCGCGATCCGCGACGCCATCCGCAAGGCCGGCGAGTTCCTACGGCCGGGGGTCAAGGGCCACGAGGTGGACGCGGTGGCGCGCGGCCACATCACGTCGCTCGGGTTCGCCGAGTACCCGCACGCGCTCGGCCACCAGATCGGCCGCCAGGCCCACGACGGCGCCGGGCTGCTCTGTCCGATCTGGGAGCGCTACGGCGACAAGCCGTACTCGGTGGTGGAGGAGGGCCAGTGCTACACCATCGAGCCGCGCGTGACCGTGCCCGGCCACGGGGTCGCGACCATGGAGGAGATCGTGGTCGTGACCAAGGACGGCTGCCGCTACCTGTCCAAGCCCCAGACCGAGATCATGCTGGTCACAGGCTGACCCCGCTGCTTCATCCGTGATGCTTTCGTGATGCTGGTCAGGGGCCCGCAAGCGCGATATCATCGTAGTCACATCGCAAAGAGAAAGGACGTCGAACATGAGCTACCGGCATTCAACCCATCGCATGGTGCCGCTCGGCGCTGCGCTCGTCGTCACCCTCGCGATCACAGCCTCGGCCTCGGGCGACAAGACCGGGCCCACCGGGCAGGCCTGCTTCGATCGGGACGGCGACGGCTTCGGCGAAGGCTGCGCGCGCGGGCCGGACTGCGACGACGGGGATCGGCTGAGGAACCCGGACGCCGTCGACGCGTGCGACTTCGTGGACAACAACTGCGACCTGGTGGTGGACGAGGGGTGCCCCGTCGCGCCATTAGAGAGGGGCGCGCGCGTGGACGTCCCGGCGGGCGACCTCGTCATGGGCAGCGACCCCGGCGAGGGCAGCCGCGACGAGCGGCCCGAGCACATGGTCTTCGTCGATACGTTCAAAGTCGACAAATACGAGGTGACCAACGGCCGGTACGCGCAATGCGTCAAGACCGGCGCGTGCACGCCGCCGCAGCCGCTCTCGTCGCGCTTCCGCAGCGCCTATTACGGAGACCCGCGCTTCGCGGACTACCCGGTGATCAACGTGGACTGGTACCAGGCGGCCGCCTTCTGCCGCTCCATCGGCGGCAGGCTGCCCACCGAGGCCGAGTGGGAGAAGTCCGCGCGCGGCGGCGCACCCTCGGAGCGCGTCTACCCATGGGGCGACGAGCGGCCCGACTGCTCGAAGGCCAACTTTGGCGGCCTCGCGGGGTGCATCGGCGACACGGATCGCGTGGGAAGGCGTCCGGCCGGGGCGAGCCCTTACGGCGCCCTGGATCTGGCTGGCAATGTCTGGGAGTGGGTGAGCGACTGGTACGACTCGCGCTACTACGCGGTGAGCCCGCGGGACAATCCCGAGGGGCCCGAGTGGGGCAGCTTCAAGGTCATCCGGGGCGGGTGCTTCGAGCAGGGGCCCGACAACCTGCGCGCCTCGTGCCGGGCCAACACGCTGCCCACTTCGCGCTCGCCCAACATCGGCTTTAGGTGCGCGTGGGATTGAGCATGAAAGGGGCGTTCCCGGCCGTTCGCGCGTTCGTCTGCCTCGCGGCGCTGGCTGCGGCCTGCGACGCGGACGCTCCTTTCGCCCCGGCCCTTGCGCTCGTCGCGGACCCGGCCACCGTCGAGGCCGGGGGAACGACAAAGCTGAAGCTCGCGGGCGAAGCCCTCGTCGACGCCGGGGACCGCACGTATTCCTGGCACGCGAGCGGCGGGACGATCGCGGGCCGCGGCGGCGGCGCGATCTGGACCGCGCCCGGGGTCATCGGGCGCTACACGATCTCGGTGTCGGACGAAAGGAGCGACGCGCCGATCGCGAGCGCGCGGATCATGGTGCGCAGGTTCGGGCCGTTGCCGCCCGAAGGCTGCACCGTGCGCTGCGAGTCGATCTTCACGGGCTCCCTGCGCAAGGACCAGGTCGAGGCCCTCGACATGCCGCGCAACGTGGCCGGCGCCGAGGCGATCGGGCTCGACGATGACGCCCTCGTGGTCCTGGTGCGGGCGGGCAAAGGCGCGAGAGCCTATCCCCTCAACGTGCTCGCCTATCACGAGGTGGTGAACGACGAGCTCGGCGGCGGGAAGATCACGGTGTCTTACAGCCCGCTCACGGGCGCGGCGTCGGTCTTCGCCTCCGGCGACTCGGGCGGCTTCGGCAACCTGGGCGCGTTCTACGACAGCGACCATCTTCTTTACGACCGCAGGACGAACAGCACGTGGTCGCCCCTGCGCTTCGAATGCATCCGCGGCGAGCGTCTCGGGACGCTCCTTGCACCCATTCCTTTCGTGATCGGAAAATGGGGCGCGATCGCATCGCTCGAGCTCGGGGCGACCGTGACGTGGCCCGTGGCCGCGGATCCCACGCGCACCGACTACAGCCGCAACCCCTACGCCTGGTACGAGGCGGACGACGGGCACATCGTGGGCCCCTTGAGCTACTTCGACCTGCGCCTGCCCCGCAAGCAGCGCGTCATCGGGGTCTGGCGCGGCGGCGCGGCGCGGGCCTACCCTTACGCTCGGCTCGGCGCGCGGGCGGTCGTCAACGACGCGCTGAACGGCCGCGACCTGGTCGTGGCCTTCGACGCGGGCTCCGGGATCGGCGCGGCCTTCGACCGCACGATCGCGGGCCGGCTCCTTTCGTTCGAGATGATCGAGGCAGGGAGCCTTGCGCGCCACATGCGCGACCTTCAGACGGGCAGCTCGTGGAGCATCCTGGGCGAGGCCGTGGACGGGCCGCTCAAGGGCAGCCGGCTCGGGCTCCTGTCGCGCTATCAGGGATTCTTCTTTGCCTGGGCCGCGTACCGGCAGGGCACCGAGATCTGGAGGTGACGGAATGAGACGTTCGAACGTGCTTTGCGTGATGCTCACGGCCGCGAGCCTGATCGCCCTTGAAACCCCGGCGGCCCTGGCCTGCGGAGGGTTCTTCTCGTCGTCCGAAAGCGAGATCGTCGACATGTCCGACCAGCGCGCGCTCCTGGTCTCGTTCGAGGGCCGCGTCGATCAGTTCGTGCAGATCGCGTACGAGGGCGTGCCCGCGCAGTTCGCCTGGGTCTACCCGTTCCCGGCGCAGCCCACGCTCGAGCAGGTGTCGAGCGACCTCTTCACCCTGCTGGACGAGGGCACGCGGCCGCGCTTCACGATCATCGACGAGAGCGGCGGAGGAGGCGGAGGAGCCGGAGACGCAAGCGGGAACACGGGCTGCTCGTGCGGCGACATCATCGGCGTGGGAGGAAATGGCGGCGACGACATGACTGGGGACATGGACGCGGGAGCGGACGGCGGCTCGTCCGTGGACGTATGGGACGAGGGCGAGGTGGGCGTCTTCGACTACGCCGTCATCACAGCCACATCGATCGACGACATGCTGACCTGGCTCGGCGACAACGGCTTCGTGGTCCCGGAGACGGCCAAGCCCGTGCTCCAGCACTACGTGGATCTGTCGTGGTTCTTCGTGGCCATGAAGCTGTCGCCCGGCACCGGATTCGGCAACGCCGCGACCAGCACCATCAAGTTCAGCTACCTGTCCGAGACCATGACCTACCCCCTCTACATGAGCTCCATCTCCGCGGCGTCCCATCTGGGCATCCTGCTCTACGTGCTCGCGCCCCACCGCATGGACGCGGCCGGAGCGTACGTCACGAGCGAGATCGCGACAAACGAGCTCGATGCCATCACGCCCGAAACGACCAACTACGAGGACTTGTTTGCGAAGGCGATCGACGTCAACGGAGGCCGCGCGTTCGCGGTCGAGTACGCGGGATCCGGGGGGGAGGTCGAGGACATGTTGTGGAGCGTGGAGGACATCTCGTCCGCCGCCAAGGCCCAGTACCTGACCCGGCTGCGCACCATCATGTCCCCGAACGTGATGGATGCGGACGTGCCCCTCGAGCCGGCCGCGAGCGACACCGTGATCGACCCGACCTTCGAGATCTTCTATTCGCGCACGACCAACGCGGCCGTGGGCGGCTGGGCGCTGCTCGCGGGCCTGTTCTCCTACACGCTGCTGCGCGGCGCGGCGCGCCGACTGCGCGGCCGGAAGGGTGAGGTGCCGTGATGGACCGCTCGAAGGCCCTCGCCGCCGCGCTCGTGTCCGCCTGCACCGCCTCGCTACTTGCCCCGGCGGCCCTGGCCTGCGGCGCCATGTTCTCGTCGACAACGTCGGAGAGCGAGATCATCGACATGTCCGATCAGCGGGCTCTGCTCGTGTCCCATGACGGCCGCGTCGATCAGTTCGTGCAGATCGCGTACGAGGGCAACCCATCCGAGTTCGCCTGGGTCTACCCGTTCCCGGCGCAGCCCACGCTCGAGCAGGTGCGAAGTGACCTCTTCGAGCAGCTCGACGAGGGCACGCGGCCGCGCTTCTGGATCACGAGCCCCTCGTCCGAGGATCCGGGCTGCGACTGCCTGCCGATGATGGGCGCGGGGGCGAGCGCGCGCGGCGGAGCGGGCGACGGGATCGACGCCGGATTGCCGGTGCAGGTGTGGGGCAATGGCGAAGTGGGTGTCTTCGATTACGTCATCATCACGGCTGTGTCCGTCGACGACATGCTGGCCTGGCTCGACGACAATGGCTTTCGGGCGCCGGCCGGCGCGGACGCGGTGCTCAAGCATTATGTGGACCTGGGCTGGTTCTTTGTGGCCATGAGGCTGTCCCCGGGCACCTCGGCCGACGAGGTCACGGCCACCATCCGGTTCAGCTACCTCTCCGACGCTCTCACGTACCCGCTCTACATGAGCTCCATCTCCGCGGCGTCCGATCTCGGGGTCCTGCTCTACGTGCTCGCGCCGCACCGCATGGACGCCGCAGGCGGCTACGCCACGCTCGAGATCCGGGATCGCGTGGGGGTTGTCGACGAGACGACGACCAACTACGAGAGCCAGTTCGACGGGGCCATCGCCGAGGCCGGGGGGCGCGCGTTCGTCGTGGAGTACGCGAACAGCGGGACTGAGGTTCGGGACATGCTGTGGGGCGTGGAGGGCATCCCGGACGGCGCTGGCGAGCTCTTTCTCACGCGCCTTCGCACAGTCGTGTCCGCCGGTGCGTACGCTGACGTTCCGCTCGCACGCGCCGCGACCGACGAGCCGGTGAGCTCGACGTTCGATCTCATGTACCCGGGCGTCGTCAACGCGGCCGTGGGCGGCTGGGCGCTGCTCGCGGGCCTGTTCTCCTACACGCTGCTGCGCGGCGCGGCGCGCAGGCTCGCGGTCCGCCGCTCGGACCGAGATCGGGCTGGCCCGGTCGCGTGAAGCGCGATATCATCGCGCCATGACACACGAACACCGCCTGGCCTCCGTCATCATGGTTGCGGCCCTGACCCTGGGCCCGGCCGCGTGCAACAACCCGCCGCCGCCCCCTCCGCCTCCGGTCCCGGCGGCTTTGCCCGTGGCTGTGGCACCGCCGGTCGCGCCGCCGCTTGCGCCACCTCCTGTCGCGGCTCCCGCGCCGTCGCCCGCGCAGCCAGTCGCGCCTCCTGCGGTCGCGCCGCCCGCTCCAGCGGAAAAACCACCGGTCAAGGAGCCCACGAAGGAGCCATCGGCGACGCCGGCGCAGCCGACCGGGATCGTTCTGCCGGGCATGGCCGGCCTGCCCAAGGCCACGGGCGAGAACGCGATCCGAGGGTTCTGGGCGCTCGTCGACAGGGACAAGCCGGCCGCGGCGGTGGCGCTCATGGATCCGGCGCTCAAAGGAGGCGCACAGGGAGCGGCCGCGTGGAAGGCCAACCTCGCGAGCATCGACTCGGTCCAGGTGGGGCGGGTCTCGCCGTGGAGCGCCGAAAAGCTGCCTGACGGTGTGGAGCGCTACAAGGTGAGCTTGAACGTCAAGTGCAAGGCGGATGATCCGGCGAACCCGCCGCCCATCCCCCATTACGGCTGGTCGAACGGCAACAACATCCGCTGGATGACGGTCAAGCAGGCTGTCCCCGTCGCGCGCATTTCGGCCATCGACACCGGCCCGTGAGCCGGCACGTCCGCCTCCTCACCCTTTCCGCGCGTGCGCGTTTCGGTGTAGACGTCCTTACATTGAGTTGCATCGCGCCGGCTTCTCGGCAGGCCTCGAAAGGAGTGCCCATGGAAGCGCCGAGCGGAGGTCCCGCCCCCACCACAGTCGAGGCCGCGCTCTTCTGTTCCTGGCAAATTTCTCGCGATCCCGGTATCTTTGTGCCTTGAGATTTGAATGTTGGGAGGAACCGTTGTCGGTATCGGAGAAGATAGACCTGATGGTCAGGAGGATCGTGGAGGGGTTCCATCCCAGCCAGGTGATCCTTTTTGGTTCGCACGCACGCGGCGAGGCGCTTGAGGACAGCGACGTCGACCTGCTGATCGTCATGCCGGTTTCCGGCTCGCGACGAACCAAGCAGGTCGAGATCAGGCTCGCCCTGCGGGACATCCGCGCGGCCAAGGATATCGTCGTCGTCACGCCCGAGGAGGTCGAGCGCTACCGCGACGTGATCGGAACAATCGTCGAACCGGCGCTCCGGGAGGGGAAGGTCCTTTATGCCGAAGCCTCCTGAGGTCGTGACCGTGGTCCGCCAGTGGATCCGCAAGGCCGACCACGACCTCCTGAACGCGACGAGCATGCTCGCCCTCGGCGGAAGGTGCCCGACGGATACGTGTGCTTTCACGCGCAGCAGTGCGTGGAGAAGTGTCTGAAGGCCTGCCTCGCACACGAAGGGATCCATTTCCCCAAGCACCACGACATCGGCGAGCTCTTCACGCTGCTCCCGCCGGGGATCGCGATCGAGCTTTCCCCGGACGAGCAGGAGCGCCTCACGGACTACGCGACCGTCACCAGGTACCCCGGCGACTACGACGAGATTCCTCTTGGCGAAGCCCAGGATGCGGTCTTCGCCGCCCGGTGCGTTCGGGACGCGGTGGCTCGCTGGCTCGGGGATATCATCAACGCGGCCTCGACTCCTTCCTGAGCTTCGACTTCTCTCGTTGTTCCCGGCTGATCCATGTGGTGGCAACGATCCGGGTGTCAGCTGCCCGCTCGAGTAGGATTTCGCGCGCGCACGTTTCGGTGTAGAAGTCCTTACATTGAGTTGCATCGCGCCGGCTTCTCGGCCGGCCTCGAAAGGAGTGCCCATGGAAGCGCCGAGCGCAGCGAAGTCGAACAAGCTCCTGCCCTCCAACGCGTACACCAAGCTCGCCCCGGGCGAGACCTACCGGCCGATCGTCCCGGCCGAAGACCTGCGCGCCGAGGTCACGAAATGGTCGGTGTCGATGGGCCTCCTCATGGTGGTCATCTTCTCGGCGGCCTGCGTTTATATCGCGCTGCGCGCCGGCAGCGGCATCGAAGCGGCCATCCCCATCGCCATCCTGGCCATCTTCTTCGGCAAGATGAAGAAGGTGCGCAGCACGATCCTCGAGAACGTGATCGTGCAATCCGTGGGCCAGGCCTCGGGCGTGGTGGCGGCGGGCGCGGCGTTCCTCGTCCCGGCGCTCTACATCAACCAGGTGCAGCCCGCCTGGTGGCAGATCCTGATCGCCTGCTTCGTGGGCGGCGCGCTCGGCATCGTGCTCATCATCCCGCTGCGCAAGTACTTCGTGCGCGATCTGCACGGCGATCTGCCCTTCCCCGAAGCCACGGCCATCAACGAGATCCTGGTCTCGGGCGAGTCGAGCGGCCCCACCGCGGGCAAGGTGCTCATCGTCGCGTTCCTGCTCGGCATGGGCTACGACTTCCTCACGAGCGGCGTGAACCTGTGGAGCGAGATGGTCACGTCGAAGACCCTGCTCGGCGGGTTCGGCGAGCAGATGTCCGCGCAGCGCTTCGACCTGTCGCTGCTCGGGATCGCGGCGCTCTTCGGCCTCGGCTACATCATCGGCCTGCGCTACGCCGCGATCATCGCCGCCGGCTCGGTGCTGGCCTATCTGGTCCTCGTGCCGTCGCTCTACCTCGTCGCCTCGCACGTCACGGACCTGCACTTCGCCGGCAAGACCTACGACATCTCGAAGCTCCCGTCGTCGGCCATCTTCGGCGCGTTCGTGAAGCCGATCGGCATCGGCGCCATCGCGGTCTCGGGGCTCATCGGCATCATCCGCATGGGCAAGATCGTGGCCGGCTCGGTGTCGCTCGGGTTCAAGGGGTTCAAGGGCGGCGGGGCGGCGGCCGACGAGCCGCGCACCCAGCTCGACATGCACCCTCGCAACGTGATCCTGATCCAGCTCGCCATGGCCGTGCTGCTCGGCGTGCTGTTCTTCGTCGTCGCGATTACCACCACGGACAGCGCCACGGGTCAGACCTACACGGCCGGCGACGCCCTGCTCTACGGCGTGGTCGGCGCGGTGGTGGGGTTCATCCTGTCGTTCCTCTTCACGCCCGTCGCGGCGCAGGCCATCGCCACCGTGGGCACGAACCCGGTCTCGGGCATGACCCTCATCACCGTGGCGCTCACCATCCTGGTGCTCGTGGCCTTCGGCCTCAAGGGCTTAGGGGGAATGTTCGTGGCGCTCATCGTGGGCACGGCCGTGTGCACCGCGCTCTCGGTCTCGGGCGCGCTCATCTCGGACTTCAAGATCGGCTACTGGATCGGCGCCACGCCGCGCAACCAGCAGCGCTGGAAGTTCGTGGGCATCGCGCTTGCGGCGCTCGTCTGCGCGTTCGTCATCCCGCTCATGGACTCAAGCTACGGCTTCCTCGTCACCGACCCGGCCACCCACCAGCTCGTGTCCAACGAGAAGGTGCTGCCCGCGCCGCAGGCCAACATGATCGCCGCGGTGAGCCGCGGGCTGCTCTCGGATCCGTCGTCCCAACCGTGGCTCATGTACGGCGTGGGCGGAGTGGTCGCCATCGTGCTGTTCATGGCGGGCGTGCCCATGCTGGCCTTCGCGCTCGGCATCTACCTGCCGATCCAGATCAACATGGCCGTGCTCTTCGGCGCCTTCGCCGGCTTCATCATCGGCAAGACCGGCGGCAGTGAGCGCGTGCGCAAGGCCCGCGCAGAGGCCGGGACGCTCATCGCGTCCGGGCTCCTCGCGGGCGCGGCCATCATCGGCATCATCATCGCCGTGCTGCGCCTGCCCAACCTCGGTGCGCCGATCCGGCACCTGAGCGCCGGGATCAAGCTCGATCTCGTGAGCGTCACGACCGACAAGGGCGTCCAGCAGGTGCTGAACGAGACCGGCTCGGCGCCCTACTACGAGAGCCACGGGCAGCTGCTCTCGTTCCTCGCGTTCGTCGGCCTGGCCGTGGCCTGCTTCTTCCTGGCGCGCTGGGGCGCGAGGGGCCAGATCGCCGAGGAGGACGCCTCCGCCAAGAAGGAAGGCAACTAGCTTCCCCAATGCCACGCCGCGTCCTCTTGCACGTCTCGAACCACGGTTTCGGCCACGCGGCCCGGTGCGGCGTGCTGGCGCGCGCGCTCATGGACACGGGCGAGGTGGAGCGCCTCGTGGTGGCCGTGCCGCGCTCGTACGCCCGCTTCTTTGAAGGAACGGCGCAAGACCCGCGCGTGTCGTTCCTCGACGTGGAGACCGACCTCGGCATCCCGCTCGCGCCCGGGGAATTCGAGCCGGATGCGAGGCGTGTCGCCCGCGCACTCGACGCGTGGGTTTCGTCCTTTGAACGCCTCCTCGAGGAAAGCGTCGCCGCCTTGGGGCCGCGGCCGCCGGATCTGGTCGTGGTCGACGCTTCCGCGCTCGGCTGCGAGCTCGCGGCCAGGATCGGCGCACCCGCTGTCGTCGTCTCAAATTTCGAGTGGCACGCGCAGTATGTGGGGCTCGGCCTTTCAGGTCCGTCCGTGGAGCGGATACGACGGGCCTACGCCTCGGTGCGCCTGTTCCTGCGTTACCCGTTCTTCCTGCCGAGCGACGCGCTCGCCCATGTGCCGACCCGCGACGTGCCGGCCTGCACGAGGCGGCCCGATCCCGTCGAGGCGGCCCGTATCGCGTCCGGGCTCCCTTCACCGCGCGTGCTCTTCACCCTCGGCGGGCTCATCACCCTTTGCACGCCGATCCGGCTGGAACGTTTCCGGGGCAGCGTGATCTTCACGCAAGGGATCGCGGTCGAGGCTCCTCGGGCCGCGCGGGTGGTCGATCTGTCCGCGAGCGGCACGAACATGCAGTCGTACCTCGGGGCGGCCGATCTGGTCGTGACCAAGGCCGGCTGGAGCACGGTCGCCGAGGCCGCGGCGGCCCGCAAGCCGCTGCTCGTCGTCCGCAGGCCGGGCGTTCCCGAGGACAAGAGCATGCTCGCGGGGCTCGAGGCTCGCGGCCTCGCGCGCGGGGTGGACCTGGGCGAGGTGCCTGGAGGCCTGATGGAGCTCGTGGAATCAGGGCTCGCGCCCACGCCGGGGCTCCCTTGCGATCCGGACGCGGTCGCGCGCGAGTGCTTGTCGTTGGTCTGAAATCCCCCGCCCTTTTTCAGGAGATCACGTGCACTCACCCATGACCCGGATGTGCGGCACGAAGTCGTTGGGGAGGCCGGGCTGCGAGCTCACCGAGAACTGCCCCGGGAAGAGCGGGTTCTTCGTCTTGTACTGCACGTCCACGAACCAGACCGTGTTGGCCTGCAACGGCAACGGCACGACCTTCTGGTAGACTCCGCCCGACTTGTCGAGGACCACGCCGGAGTACACGAACGCGTCGTCGTTGCTCATCCAGACGGCGACGTTCTCGACCGTGTAGCATGATCCGCCGCTATCGACCGTGGCGGCGACGAGCGTCGACGACGAATCCTGGGCGGTAGCGGTCGCCACGGGCGGTCCCGGCGGCACGCACGAGTAGTCCTTGTTGGTGTTGAACCAGTGATTGAACCACAGTTGGTGCGCGCCGTTGGTCCTCAGCGAGGACCGGTCTGCGATCGTCTGGGAGGTCTCCACGCCCGACGAGATGTAGCACCCGTGGTCGTAGTTCGCGATGAGGGAGATGCGCTTTTCGGCGCCGGGAACCGCGGCATAGGTGGCCATGAACGCGTTCAGCGGAAAGAACTCGTCGGCCGAGCCGTCGAGCATCATGATCTTCGCGTGCGTATAGCCGATCATCACCGCCGGGGCGAAGAGGTCGTTCACGAGCGCGAGCCACTCGGGGCTCGTCTTTGTCAGCTCCGTCTGCGTCAGGAGATCGTTCTCCCACGCATCGGGCGATTGCGCGGCCACGTCCCAGGCGCCGGTGCCTGAGATCGGAACCGCGGCCGCGACCCGGTTGTCGGCGCCCGCGGCGAGGAGCGTGGCGATCGATCCTCCGGAGAATCCCGTCATCCCGATCCGTTTTGCGTCGACCTCGGATCGGGTGTCGAGACAGGTGATCGCCCGCATGCCGGCCGCGGCGTGGCCCCAGAACCAGCTGCCGCGCACGTCGGGCACGGTGTCGAACAGCCTGTGGCCATGGCCCTCGGCGTCCATGGGAGGGATGCCCTCGGACGTGTTCGCCGGCACGTTTCCCGCGGCAGGGCCGGAGTATGCGACGACGAACATTCTGAGAAGCGCGGCCATGGCGGTCAGGGCGCCCTCGTCCGCGTAGCCGCCCAGGCCGTGGGCGTTCACGATGCCGGGCATGGGTCCTTTCATCCCCATCGGTTTGGCCGCGTAGCCCCGGATCAGGATGGGATTCAGCGTTCCGTCAACGGATTCCCACGAATAATAGGTGAGATCCCAAACATCGAGGGGGGTCACATCCGAGAACACGATGCGGTGGTTCGAGAACGTGCACTTGGCCGTCGAAGGGTCGCGGATGGCCTCCATATCGAACAGGCCGTTTCCCGGGGACGCATCCGGCCCGGCGTCGGCGTCCGTGCCGCTGTCGGTCCCCGAATTGCTGTCGGTATCGCCGTCCGTGTCGGTGTCGGTGTCGGCGTCCGCGTCCGTGTCACTGTCCGTATCCGCGTCGCTGTCGGTATCGCCGCCCGCGTCCGCATCGGCATCCGCGTCCGAATCGGAGCTCCCGTCCGCGCCTGTGTCCTCGTTGCCGCCGCCTCCGCCGCCGCAGCCGGATATCAGGGCCACGGAGCCGATGAGAAGCGCGATCATGATTTTCCTGCAATCCATTCTCACCCTCGCTTCCGGTCTGCTTGCCATCTGAAGAGGATCGTACCGCCGTTCCTTCGCGACTTTCAAGGACTTCGTCCGTTGATGCCGGGCGCGCGCTCTGCCCATGAGCCGTTGGGGGAGAGTTGATGTTTGCCATTTCGGGACTAGGCTTATCGCAGCTGGCAAAAACCCGAATGGGAGGAAACATGTCGATACCACGTCTGGTCGCAGTGTTGTTGCTGATCGCGGCGCCCGGGAGCGCGATGGCGGCCCCGGGCGGCACGCAGGCCGAGACCACGCCGCCCGGGGCCGTTGCCGCGCCTTCGCCCGCGTCGGTCTTCCAGGTCGACTGGGTCGTCGACGGCTCGATCACCGGCGTCAGCCTGGGGCTCTGGGTGCTCCCGGAGCTCTTCAAGAACTCCGTCACGCCGGCCGCGTGCCGCTGGTGCAGCCGGCCGGAGTTCGACGGCAGCGTGCACGACGCGCTGGCCTGGTCCGAGACAAAGCCGGCCGACATCACCTCCAACGTGCTGGTGGCGGTGGTCCCGCTCGGGGTCGGGCTGATGGACTTCGTGGCCGCCCAGGCGGCGTCCGGCGCGCGCACCGGCCTCGAGGACCTGCTGATCGTCGCCGAGGCCATCACCACGAGCGGCGTCCTCACGACCATCGTGCGTTTCACCTCGGCCCGGCAGCGGCCCTACGCCTACTACGACCACGGCACCGGCGCACACGAGGACCACCTGTCGTTCTGGTCAGGGCATTCCACCGCGGTCTTCGCGGCGACCTTCGCCGCCGGCTACGTGGCCCAGCAGCGCGGCTGGGGCATCTGGCCTTGGATCTACGTCGTCGGCGTGACGGGCGGACTGGCGATGGACTACTTCCGCCTGGCCGCCGACAAGCACTGGCTCACGGATCAGGTGGCCGGAATGGCGGTGGGGGTCGGCGTCGGTCTCCTGGTGCCGTGGCTGCACCGGCAGGAGGCATCCGTGGACGTTCGCGTCGTGTCGGGGCCGGGCGGAGTCGCCGTGATCGGGCAATTCTAGAGCGCCCGAGGCAGGGGAAGGAGAAGCGACAATGAAAACCTTGCACTTCATGGGCGTCACCGCCGCCATCGTCCTGTGGTTCGGCATCATCCCCGGCTCGGCGAGGTCATACACGATCTCGACCATCATCACCCAGGGGTGTCACGAGAAGATCACGTCCGAGGCGCTGCGGACGGTGCGCCTCGACTTGGAGACCGCGGCGCCCCTTCCCCTCACGCACAACGAGCAGGCGCTCGTCGACGATCTGGAGTTCACGCCGGACCACGACATGAAGGATCTGGGGGCGGCGTCGCTCCTGCTGGGCGCTCGCGACAACGACGTGAAGGGCTGGTCGTCGGACGATCTCACCATGCTGGCGACCGTGCTCGGCAACCCCAAGACCCAGGAGGAACACTGCCTTCGAAGCAGGGGTCAGGACGAGCCGGGCGGGTCCGAGGCCGCGATTCGCGACTGCCGGGGCTTCATCCGCAGGCGGGTCGCGGAGGCGCTCGACGGTCTCGACGGCAACGGGGCTCCCGATCCCGCCAAGCGCACGTCGCTGCGCGTGCACCTGTCGCTTCGCGGGGCCATCGACGCCTCGCTCCCCACCTACTACGTGCGCATGGGCCAGGCGATCCACACCGTGGAAGACAGCTTCGCGCACACGTATCGAACCGCCGACGGGATGAAGATCACCACGATACTCAATTGGATCGACGCGGCCGATGGGAACCTGAAGGAATCCCGTGACGGGCCGGCGCACACCAGGGGCTTGTGCGGCGTCTGCAATGACCCCGACGAGCTGAGAACCACGAGGCGCAAGCTTGCGACGAAGGCTTCGGTCGAGCTTCTTCATGCGACGCTCGATCCGCAAAAGACAAAGGACGAGAAGATGGCCACGGTCGACGGAATCCTCGACACGTATCTCAGCTACTCGCCGGGCTGCAACTTCGGCAACAACTGGTGCAATGCGCCTGAGAGGGATTACAAAGAAGACGCGCCGAGCATTTTCGGCTGCAGCGTCGGCGGCAGTGGCGACATGGGTGGGATCTGCACGCTGGTCGGCCTGACGATTATGCTCCTCGTCTCGCGCCGCAAAAGGACGATCACGCCCATGTTGGCGGCGCTCGTGACCGCGGGCGCGATCGAGCTCGCAGGAAGCAGCGCGCGCGCCGCGGAGCCGGGCCCCGGCATCCCGTCGGAAGGGACCTGGGGCGCGTACCTGGGCGCATCCGGCTCGGCCGACAAGCTGGCGTTCGCGGGCGAGCTCGGCCTGCGCTACCGACTCGGCACGCACTGGACGGTGGGCTGGGACGTGGAGCTGAACCCGTGGGCCTCGTTGTACGGTCCCAAACGCATCGAGCTCGGGACACTCAACTCGTACGCCACGGTCATCCTCCGGTTCCCGCTGGCCGACGCGGATTTCGGCCTGCGTACGACGGTCAACGTCGGCCTCTCGTATCTGCTGTTCGATCTCTACGGGGTGCGCGAGGGGAGCCTGGGACTCTTCGCCGGGGTAAGCCCTCTGGGGCTGGAATGGCGGCTGTCCCGGTTCTTCCGCCTCGTCATCAACCCCATCAACATCGCGGTCCCGATGCCTCAGCTCCGGAGCGTGCCTCTCATCTATCCACAGTACCGCTTCAGCATCGGCATCGATTTCATGGCGGGCTGACCGCGATTGCTCGACGTGCCGGCAGGGCCCCCCGGACCATCTGTGATCGACCTCAAGGCCCGGCCTCAGCGCTTCGGCAGGCTGCGGATGCGGCTCGCGAGATCGGCGAGCTTGAAGGGCTTCTGGATGAAGCCCGAGGGGCCCGCGCTCTCGAAGTTGGTGGCGATCTCGTGCTCGTCGTAGCCGCTCATCATGATGACGCGCACGCCGGGATCGATCTCGCGCAGGCGCGTGAAGGTCTCCTCGCCGTTCATGTGCGGCATGGTCCTGTCGAGCAGCACGAACAGGAAGTCTTCCGGCCGCTCGCCGAAGAGGCGCAGGGCGTCGTTGCCGTCGGCCGCGGAGACGACGGTGAACCCGAGCTGCTCGAGCATGAGCCTGGCCGGGGCGCGCACCGTGTCCTCGTCGTCCACGACGAGCACCGCGCCGCCGTCGCGCGGGTCCACGCCCGCCCCCACGCTCGTGTCGCTCTCCGAGTCGAGGCGATCCGCCGGACGCGCCACGGCCGGCAGGAGGATGCGGAACGTCGAGCCCTCACCCGGCGCCGTGTCGACCTTGATCGCGCCGCGGTGCGCCTTGACGATGCCCAGCACCGCGGACAGGCCGAGCCCGCGCCCCGTGAACTTGGTGGTGAAGAAGGGCTCGAAGACGCGCCTTCGCGTGTGCTGGTCCATGCCGAGGCCCGTGTCCGCCACCTCCACGAACACGTAGACCCCCTCGGCGAGCCCGTCCTCCGACTGGGTGCGCGCGAGGTAGCGGCGGTCGCACTCCATGGCGCCGGTGCGCAGCGTGATGGTCCCCTCGTGCTCGCCGATGGCCTCGGAGGCGTTGGTGATGAGGTTCATTACGATCTGCCGCAACTGGGTGGCGTCCGCCTCGACCGCGGGCAGGCTCGCGGCCAGCTCGTAGCGCACGGGCGCCATCTTGGAGACCGACACCTCGAGCAGGTGGGCCATCTCGCGCACCAGCTCGTTCATGTCGAGGGCCGTGACCTCGAAACGCCCCTTGCCCGAGTAGGCCAGCATCTGCTTGGAGAGGTCCGCCGCGCGCTCGGCCGCGGCCATGACGTCGTAGAGCATGTCGCGGTGGCGCGGCGACTCGGGCGGCGTGCGCAGGGCCATCTCCGTGTTTCCGATGATGCCCATGAGCAGGTTGTTGAAGTCGTGCGCGATGCCGCCCGCGAGCACGCCCAGGCTCTCGAGCTTCTGGGCGTGGCGCACGCGCTCCTCCATGCGGCGGGCCTCCTCCTGGGACGCCTCGAGGGCCTTCTCGGCGCGCTTGCGCTCCGAGACGTCGCGCACGATGGCCAGGACGAGCGTCTCGTTCCCGAGCTCCACGCGATTGAGCGACACCTCGGCGTCGAACGTGGATCCGTCGAGGCGGGAGTGCAGCCACTCGAAGTGCTGCGGCTCGCCGGCGAAGGCCTTTCCGATCTTCTCGAGCGCCTTGTCCCGCGAGTCGCGGCCGTCGGGCTGCAAGGGCGGGGAGTAGCGGTAGGGCGACTGGTCCACGATGTCGCCGCGCGCGCACCCGAACATGCGCAAGGTGGCCGGATTGCAGTCGATGAAGCGATCCTCGCGCATGACGAAAATGGCGTCCTCCGCCGCTTCGAAGAGCGTGCGGTAGAAGAGGTCGCCTTTCCGGATCTTGTCCTCGGTTTTTTGGTCCACGGCCCCCCCCCTTTTTTTTTCTCAGCCGTCGGCCCTGACGAAATCGACGGCGTTCCTGAAGATAGTGAGGCCCTGGCCTTCCTCGGGCAGTTCCGTCCTCGTCCAGCGCGGGTGGTTCGTCCGGTGCCAGAAGGCCTCGGGGTGCGGCATGAGCCCGAAGAGGCGCCCCGAGGAGTCGGTGAGGGCCGCGATGCCGTGCGGCGAGCCGTTGGGATTCTCGGGGTACTTGCCCGTGGGCTCGCCCGTCGCCGGATCCGCGTAACAAAGCGGCGCCAGGTGCCGTCCCATGAGCACGCGCTCGGTCACGTCGTCGGCCGGCACGAGCTTGCCCTCGCCGTGGCGCACCGGGAGCTCGAGCCTGTCGAGCCCGCGCGTGAACACGCACGGCGACAGAGGATCGGCCTTGAGCGTCACCCAGCGATCCTCGAAGCGGCCCGAGTCGTTCAGCGTGAGCGTGACCTGCTGCGCGCCCACGGCGCCGTCGACGGCCGGCAGGAGCCCGAGCTTGACCATGAGCTGGAACCCGTTGCAGATGCCGAGCACGAGCCCGCCGCCCGCCGCGAAAGCCTTGAACTCGTCGAAGAGACGGCCGCCGCCCGGCAGCCGCGTGTGGCGGATGCGGATGGCCGACGCGCGCGCCGAGCCCAGGTCGTCGCCGTCGAGGAAACCGCCCGGCAGGCACAGCATCCCGTACCCGGCGAGGGCGGCCTTGCCCGAGCACAGATCCCACAGGTAGACCACGTCGACGCGATCCGCCCCGGCGAGCCTACAGGCGTGGGCCGTCTCCATCTCGCAGTTGATGCCGTTGCCGGTGAGCACCATGATGCGCACTTCGCGGGACATCAGCTTGCCTCCCCGAAGCGCAGCGGCTTTCGCCAGGCTTCCTTGAGATCCGCGATGGCCGCGTCGACGATCACGTCGCCCTTCATCCCGGTGATCACGAGCCGTTCGTCCGCCGTGACCGAGCCCACGCGCCGCGCCGCGCCGTCCATCAGCGTCTCGAAGGCGCGCGCCGAGGCCGTGGCGACCGTGACCACGAAGCGGCCGGGCGTCTCCGAGTAGAGCAGGAAGTCGTCGCGATCGACGCCCTCGCAAGGCGCCTCGCGCAGGTCCACGTCGAGCCCGAGCCCGCCCGCGAACGCGGTCTCGGCCAGGGCCACGCCGAGCCCGCCGTCCGAGACGTCGTGGCAGGAGGCCACGAGCCCGGCGGTCATGGCCCGGTGCAACCAGCGGTAGGTGCGGATGCGCGCCGCCGGGTCGCCGAGGCGCGGCACGGCGCCGCCCTTCAGGCCGAGCTGGTCGAAGTACTGGGTCGCGCCCAGCTCCACGCGCGTGGTGCCGATGACGAACACGACGTCTCCGGCGCGCTTGACGTCCATGGTGACCGCAAGATCCGCGTCCACAAGCTGTCCCACCGCGGTGACGAGCAGCGTGGGCGGGATCGAGATGCGCGTCTTTCCGATGGCGTAGTCGTTCTTCATGCTGTCCTTGCCCGAGACGAGCGGCATGCCGTACGCCACGCACACGTCGCGCAGGGCGATGTTGGCCCGCACGAGCTGGGCCAGCTTGTGCCTGCCGTCCGGGTTGCTTTCGGACTCCACCGGATCGCACCAGCAGAAGTTGTCGAGCGCCGCGACGCGATCCGGATCGGCGCCGACCGCCACCACGCCGCGCATGGCCTCGTCCGCGGCCGCGGCCGCCATGTGGTAGGTGTCGATGTCCGAGTAGCGCGGGCAGATGCCGTGCGCCACGGCCACGCAGCGCTTGCGATCGAGCACCGGCCGCACCACGGCCGCGTCCGAGGGCCCGTCGCCTCGTACCCCGGTGAGCGGCTTGACCACCGAGCCGCCCTG
>JAQTNF010000096.1 GCA_028713995.1 Deltaproteobacteria bacterium
GCGCCTCAACGCCGACTACACGCAGCGCGTCAACCGCATTCACGGCTGGGACGGCCCCGTGTTCCGCGGACGGTTCCGCAGCGAGCTCGTGCGCGACGAGTCGAGCCTGCCGTGCGTGCTCGACCTGCATCGCGGCAGACTGAGCTGGCCCGAGCAGATGGCGCGCAGGTCCGCGGTGTGGGCGTTGTGTCAGCGGACCGATCTCACGCACGGCGCCGTGGGGAGGACGCTCCGGATGACGGCCGCGCAGGTGGCGAGCGTGCTGCGGCGCTTCGACCGCAAGGCTGAGCCGATGCGGGCCTGGTGCGAGGCGTGGGAAGAGAGGCTATATGACAAGTGACAAGTGATGGGTCACGACCCCGATCCCGCCCTGTTTCGACCGCCCAAGTGAAACGGGAAACCGCATCGATGCCACGCCGTGCGAAAACGCCGCGCGAAAGCGCGCGAAAGCGCTTGAGGACCATGATGCGGGCAAGTACGATGGGGTCGAGGTCGATATGGGATTCGACGAAGAAGACACGGGTGAGGTGGTCAGGGGCCCGGCGCCGATCCGCCTCAAGGCGGTGAGCACGTCGGCCGATGGGCTCGTCGCCGAGCCCGAGGGCGCGCGGGTCCTCGTCATCGACGACGACCGGCGCGTCAACGCCGTGCTGGCGCGGCTGCTCGTGTCCCAGGGGTTCAAGGTCACCACCGCCTCCGACGGCGAGGCCGCGCTCGTTCACGTCCGCGAGGACGCGCCCGATCTGGTCCTGCTCGATCTGGTCCTTCCCGACATCTACGGCCTCGAACTGCTCGCCAAAATCAAGGAGATCGTTCCGCTCACGCCGGTCGTGATGATGACGGCGTTCGGCGACGTGGACACCGCGGTGGCCGCGATCAAGGCCGGCGCCTACGACTTCCTCACCAAGCCTTTCTCATCGGACGAAACGCTCGTGCTCGCCGTCAAGAAGGCGGCCGAGCACAGCCGTCTCCTCAGCCGGACGAAGCATCTCGAGCAGGCGCTCGAGATCCGCGAGCGCAGCGGAGACATCCTGGGCACGTCGCCGGCCATGCTCGACGTGTACAAGACCATCGAGGCCATGGCCCATACGAGCTCCACCGTGCTCGTCCAGGGCGAATCCGGGACGGGCAAGGAGCTCGTGGCGCGGGCTATCCACAGACTGGGGTCGCGCGCGGCGGGGCCGTTCGTGCCGGTCAACTGCTCGGCCATCCCCGAGAGCCTCATAGAATCCGAGCTCTTCGGCCATGTGCGCGGGGCGTTCACCGGCGCGGTCGCGCTGCGCAAGGGGCTGTTCGAGACCGCGAGCGGGGGCACCATCTTCCTGGACGAGATCGGAGAGCTCGCGCCCCAGATCCAGGTCAAGCTGCTGCGGGTGCTGCAGGAGGGCGAGATCAAGCGGATCGGTTCGAGCCATTCGCTGATCGTGGACGTCCAGGTCATCGCCGCCACGAACGTGGACATGGTCACGGCCATGAAAACGGGCGCCTTCAGGGAGGATCTCTACTACCGCCTCAACGTGATCAACATCGTGCTGCCGCCCCTTCGCGAGCGCGCCGAGGACATCCCGCTGCTCGCCTACCACTTCCTCGACAAGTACGTGCGGCGGTCCGGGCGCGGCCCCAAGCGCATCTCGTCGGAGGCCATGAACGCGCTCAACGCCTATTCGTGGCCCGGAAACGTGCGAGAGCTCGAGAACGCGATCGAGCGCGCGGTGATCATGGCGCGCAGCGAGGTGATCGCGCCCGCGGACCTGCCGCGATCGCTCGGCGACCAGACCGAGAAGATGCCCACGCACAGGGCGCTGCTCGACATGCCCTACACGGAGGCCAAGCGGCTCATGATCGAGCGCTTCGATCGCGACTACGCCGACAACGCGCTCGCGCGGACCGAGGGCAACGTGTCGCGCGCGGCGCAGCTGTCGCGGCTCGATCGCAGCAACTTCCGGCGCATGCTCAAGAAGGTGAGATCGGACAAGGAGCGCTAGACGTCGTCGCCGAGCAGATCGAGGAAGACCTTGGATTTCTCGGTTTTTCGCGCGATCTCGCCGCGCACCTGCGACACGTCGCTCTCGAGCAGCCCGAGCCGCGCGAGCAGGGGGCGATCCAGCTCCGGGATCACCGAGTCGCCGCCGTCGCCGATCTCGAAGCGTCGGCACAGGAGGTTCGCGAGCACCACGATGTCGAGGAGCGGCACGAGCGGGCGCGGAGCCGTCTGGATGCGCAGCTCGTGGCTCTTGTGGTGCAGCCCGATGGCCGCGCGCAGGTTCTGCGGGAAGCGCCACAGCTCCGCGAGCCGGCTGCCGACCTGGTCGTGGGTGGGCAGCCCCTGCTCGCGCTCGGCCCGCCACAGCTCGACGCCGCGCGACTTGGCCGCGTCCACCGCCTGCCCGAAGCGCTCCTTGGCCAGCTTCGCGAGCGCCACCTTGCCGATGTCGTGCAGGAGCCCGGCGGCGAACGTCTCCTTGGCCAGCGCGAAGCCGATCCGGTCGGCGATGATCTCGCCGGTCACGGCCACGCCGAGCGAATGCTTCCAGAACTCGCGGATGTCGAGGCCGCCCCCGCCGCCCACGCGGCTGAACTCGATGACCGACACGCCGATGAGCAGCTGGAAGATGGTGTTGTACCCGAGGAAGGAGATGGCCCGGTCCACGGTCGTCACGCCGCCGGGGATGCCGTAGTACGCGGAGTTGACGAGGCGCAGGACCTTGGACGTGAGGACCTGGTCGGTCTTCATGAGTTCCATGATCTGCTTGGACGTCGAGCCCGGATCGTCGAGCAGCGCCGCGATCTCGACCGCAACCGTCGGAAGCGTGGGCAGATCCCGCAGCGTGGAGAGCGTCTCCATGATGGGGTCGCGGCTCATGCGTCCGCCCCGGCGTCCGGCGAGGTGTCGGCTTGGGTCTCTGTGTCGGGAACCGAGTCCGTTCCGCCGTCGATCCCGGCGTCGAGGCAATCAGCGCCCTGACAGGCCGGCCCCGCGTCGAGCCCGGAATCGGCGTCCTTCGACACGCACTCCCCGGCCACGCACATCTCGCCCGAGGCGCAGTCGCTGTGCCGGATGCAGTCGCCGCCGCACGCCGCGGCCGCCGCAGAGATCAACACCGCCATCGCGAGCCTCGCCATCAGAACCTCACGCGCAGCCCGACGCATCCGTCGAGCCGGACCAGGATGCCGTCCTTCTGCAGATCGTTGCCGATTATGAACAGATCGAGCAGCGCCTCGCCGTAGAGGCCGAGGGTCTCGGTCATGCGCCACACCACGCCCGCGCCCGCCTCCACGCCGAGCATGGTGAACGGCGCCAGGAAGAACGGGACGCCCACGAGCCCGTAGAGCGACAGCTTGCCGGACCCGTTGTTCAGCCGCAGCTGCGGGATGATCCCGGCCGAGACGCGCCCCTGCACCTCGGCCTGAAGCGCCACGGCGTACTCGAGCTTGGGAAACTCGTCCGTGCTGAAGATCACGTCGACGTCGACGAACACCGGGCTCATGAGCACGACCGTGGCCCCGTTCCCCGTGCCGAACGACGCGCCCGTGCCCGCTCCGGCCGCGCCCTCGATGATCGCGGTCTGGGCGAGGGCGGTCCGCGGAGCGAGCGGCAGCATCGCAAGAACGCAGCAGACGGGAAGGGCGAGAGCGCGGTTCATGCGGCTCATGGCGGGTCATGATGCAACTTGCATACCAGGGGGCGGCGGCGGCCGGATCGCGCCACGCGAGCCGCGCGGTTCGCGTCGGACGCCGGGACGTCAGTTTTCCCGCGTTCCCCGTCGGCTCGGTGACGCTTTCGCGCCGGAGCCGCGTGATCCCGGCGACCACGCACGGGGCCCGCGCTGGCGTGCCTCTTGCACCGCGGATGCGACGGCAGACCGATTCCGGGCCGCGCACGGGAGGTTATGGAGAGCATGAAGATCAACACGGCAAGGACGCACATCGACGGCGTGATCGTGGTGAAGCCCGAGGTCTTTCGCGACGACCGGGGCTTCTTCCTGGAGGTGTTCCGCGCGGACCAGTATCGCGAGCTCGGCCTGCCTTCGGGCTTCGTCCAGTTCAACCATTCCGGCTCGGTGAGGAACGTGGTGCGCGGGCTGCACTTCCAGTGGGAGCCGCCCATGGGCAAGCTCATGCGGGTGGTGCGGGGCGCGGCGTTCCTGGTGGCGGTCGACGTGCGCAAGGGCTCGCCCACGCTCGGCGAGTGGTACGGCCGGGTCTGCTCCGAGGAGGATCAGGCGCTCGTATGCGCGCCCGCCGGCTGCGCCCGCGGCTTCTGCGTCGTCTCGGATTACGCCGAGATCCAATACCTGTGCACCGGCACCTACAACAACAAGGCCGAGTCCGGCGTGCGGTGGAACGATCCGCGCATCGGCATCGAGTGGCCCGTGCGGGATCCCATCCTGTCGCCCAAGGATCGTGACGCCCAGACCCTGGATCAATGGCTCGCCCGCGAGGAGTCGGCCCTCCTGCCTTACGGAGGCGAGTGACCATGCGCGTCCTCGTCATCGGAGGGGAGGGGCAGCTCGGCCGGGACATCCTCACCGCCCTCGACGGCGAGGACGTCGATGCCCCCGGGCACGGCGCGCTCGATGTGACCGACGAGGCGGCCGTGTCGGGGTACGTGGAGGACGCACGCCCGGACGTGGTCGTCAACACGAGCGCGTACCACGACGTGGCCAAGTGCGAGGCCGAGCCCGACACGTCCTTCAGCGTCAACACTCTCGGCCCGAGGAACCTCGCCAGGGCGTGCCGCAGGGCGGGCGCCCGCTTCATCCACATGAGCACCGACTACGTGTTCGACGGGATGAAGGGCGCACCCTACACCGAGGACGACACGCCCCGGCCGCTCATGGTCTACGGGGCGAGCAAGCTCGCCGGCGAGCACCTGGCCCGTTTGGAATGGGACAAGACCTTCATCGTCCGCACGACCGGCCTGTTCGGACGAAACCCGTGCCGGGCCAAACCGGGCGGGCGCAACTTCATCGAGACGATGCTGCACTTCGGCCGGGAGCGCGGCGAGGTGAAGGTGGTGGACGATCAACGCTGCTGCCCCACCTATACGCCCGATCTGGCGGCGCAGATCGTCGGGCTCGCGAGGGGCGACGCGCCGCCCGGCCTCTACAACGCGGTGACCCCGCCGGGGTGCTCCTGGTACGAGCTTGCGCAGCTCATCTTCGAGATCACGGGCGACAAGGTGAAGGTGGTCCCCGTGGGAAGCGACGCATTTCCCGCACCGTTCCGCAGGCCGGCCGACTCGCGGCTCGCGAACGACGCGCTCGGGCGGGCGGGCATCCTGGTGATGCGATCGGTGGGGGAGGCGGTCAGGGAGTACCTGGAAACGCACCGGGAATCGCTCGCGGGGAGAGGCGCATGTCCATCCTTCTGACGAGGCAACACATCGGTGCGCTACGGCATTTCGGCCTGGACTCATCATGGACGCCCGGCGGAACCTCGATCCCCGAGGAGCTGCTCTTCGAGCCCCCGGCCCGGCTGGCCTGGGTGCAGGCGGACTTCGGTCTGTGCATCGGGTGCTTCAGCTACGCGGTCAGCGGCTACCTGTTCAACGTCCGCATCGGGCGCTATTGCTCCTTTGGGGAGCAGGTCCAGATCGGCCGTGGGAACCATCCCACGACATGGCTGAGCAGCAGCCCGTTCCAGTATCAGTCCGAGTTCAGGTTCAACGTGGGCCACGGATTCGACGAGAGCGCCAGGTACCTGACGTACACGCCGGATTTCGTGACCACCACGGACCCGACGCCGGCGTACGAGGTGACGATCGGAAACGATGTCTGGGTGGGCCATGGGGCGCTGATCAAGCCGGGGGTCACGGTCGGGGACGGCGCGGTGGTCGGGGCATACGCGGTGGTCACCAAGGACGTCCCCCCGTATCACATCGTGGCGGGGAATCCGGCGAGGACCATCCGGGCCCGGTTCGATGACCGGACCATTGAGAGGCTCCTCGTGCTTCGTTGGTGGCGGTTTCCCGCCTGGGATCTCGGCGGGATCGCGTTCGACGACATCCGCGTCGCGATGGACACCATCGAGCAACGGATCGACGTCGGCGGGATGAAGGTCTACGACCCGGGCTTCTTTGAGTGCCAGGATATCATTGGCGCGTTGAGCCAAGCAGGAGCCGTTCAGTAGACGAGCACATCTGTCAGCACGACGCGACCGGGCCGCTCACAAGGGTCGATTCTCAATCGTGTGATTGAACGGTTGTCACACCATGAGACCGTAAAAGACAGATCGAAGTAGATGGTGTGGCTGCCTGCGTCCCCGACTTTCCCGTAGCTCAGGCGAACGCTCTGGGCTTCACTGAAGTCCTCGTCGCCCTCGTAGGTCCAGAACAGCTGCATCGTTTCCGTGCCCGGGGCCGTTGTCTCCATGACAATCTTGATGACTCTGACCTCGCCCGGATCCGCCGAGAACGGCGGGCTGATGATGAAAGGATCTTTGCCCAGGCTGGTCAATTGGCCGTCGGAGATGAGGACTTCGTTGTTCGTCGCCCAATGACGGCTGAGACCGTTCCCCCAGAGGGTCGTCGGCGGGAGGCTGCTGGAGAGGGAATGACGCTCCGCGGACAGGCCGCTGGATTCCATTCCGGCTCGCGAGAGCTTCGCATGTGACTTGTACACCAGCGCCGAGTAGTCGGCGATCTCATCCCGCTTGTCGTTGTGGAGCCCGTTGAGGTTCGCGGCGATGCATTTCCGGCAGCCGGGGAGGTAGTCCTGCCCGAGAATTCGGGTCCGAATCCGTTTCGCCCGATCGCCAAACCAAAGCTCCTTCGCCGTATGGGCCCTCAAGGAGCCCAAGCATAGGGCCTTGGGCTCGAAAACATCACCGAAGCAGCAGGGGTAGGCGTCGCCGAATACGTTGACGTACAGCGTCTTGAAGGGGTGGACGCAGATGCCGTGGCGTTGTTCGTCAAAACGGTGGGTGCTCGTGAAATTGTCATCCTCGAAGATCATTCCGGCCGCATCAAGAATGCTCCTTGCCTCCCTCAGGATGGGATCGTCCGTGACGGGCGTGTAGGGACGGTGGTAGGCGGCGGGCGCGTCGATTCCGCCGATATCGGCGATGGGTTTGACGCTCATTCCAAGGGCGAAGTCCTCGGTCAGCCTGTGCGCCAGCAGCGGGAGCTCCTCGAGGTTGTCGTGCTGAACGACAAAGTTTGCAAAGACCTCGCCGATGAGCCCGCACGAAGCCAGCGCGTCCTGATAATATCCCCAAGCTTCCCAGAGGCGCGACCACTTGGCGCCCCTGTGAACGGCTTCGTACGTCTCCTGTTTGCCCGCCGAGATGCTGAACATCAGCCGGCCGAGCCTCGCCTCGGCGAGGGCCGATGCCAACTCGCGGCCGAGCGGCATCCCGTTGGTGGTGATCCATGTGAACAGCCCGAAGTCCGAGGCGGTGCGGACGAACGTCGGCAGCGCCGGATTCAGGAGCGGCTCGCCGACACCAACGCCGTAGAGGATCGCCGCGTCGTTCATCAACGGGAGGAGCGCGTCGAAATCCTCTCGGCCGAAGTGGATCGGTCCCTCGGGCTGGCGTCTTCTTGCCGCGGCCAGCATCTCTTTGTGGCAGCACATGCGGCACTTCAGATTGCAGTGCTTGGTCGGTTCGATGAACAGCTCTATGGGGAGATGAGAGATGTCGGCGCAACCGCCGCGTGCCATGGTTGCCTTGATCTCGCCGTACCGCTCGATGTTGGACACCTTGGGAGACCGGCGGCCGCTGTCCTTCATGATGATACGAGCTCCGTCTGGAAAGAGGGTACGGCCCCCACGTCGCGAAGCGGGTTCGAGAATCCTCTCTCTTCGCAGTACTCGGCCAGTTCGATCTGCGGCGGCGCGACGGTGCGCCGGTTCGCCGCCATCCGGCGGGCCACGATCTCGTCCTTGTCGGGCCGCGACGAGACCAGGCGTTCGTAGAGCTCCGCGTACTCGGCCATGTTCTCCTGCTCGGTCTTGAGGGCCAGCTTCGAGACCCGGGCACGCATCGCAAGGAGGAGCTCCCTGTCCGTTTCCAGGCGCCCGATGGCCTGCTGCAGCGAGTCGGCCGAGCCCATGTCGAAGAGCAGCCCCGTCCGCTCGTGCTCCACCCGCTCCTCGATCGCCCCCGCCCGGGCCGCGATCACCGGCACGCCGGCGCGGAACGCCTCGTCCACGGTGTAGCAGTAGGTCTCGTGCCACACCGAGGCGATGACCACCACGTCCACCTCTTGCAGCAGCCGCGGCAGCTCGGCGCGATCGTATTTCCCCTTGAGCTCGAGGTTCGGGAGCGCCTCGACCGCGGCCTCCGGCGACACGCCGCCTTGAACCTCGAATGCCACCGGCCGCCCCCGCATCCGTCGCACGACCTCGAGAAAGACGCCGCCGCCCTTGGCCTCGGTCATGTTGCCGAGGAACGCGACGCGCAGGTTCTTCGAGGGCTTCCAGGACGGCGTGAACGGGTAGGGGGTGGTGCCGTGCGGGATGACCCGGATCCGCCCCGCGATCTCGTCGCCGTAGGCGGCGCGGAACCGTTGCTTCACGAATTGCGAGGGGGCGACGAGGACGTCGCAGGCCAGGAGCGCGGCGCCCACCAGGGCATGGCGCTCCTCGAGGAATTCCGACAGGCGGAGCGGGCGGTTGCCGTACAGCGTGCGAAGCCGTCTCGAGAGGCAGTCGGTGCATCCGAGGTCGCCGGAGGCGCAACTGCGGCCGCAGCAGACCCCGTCGGGGCCGATCATGTTCCAGTCGGGGCACAGGAGGAAGTAGTCGTGCAGCGAGGCGACGACCTTGCGGCCGAGAGCCCTCGCGATCTGGGGCAGCTGGAAGGTGCCGTAGTTCTGCAGGTGCTGGAAGTGCACGACCTGCGCCCCGCCGCCCACCACGACCTCGGCGAAGAACCGCTCGATCATCCGGGAGCGCAAGCTGGCCGGCGCGCCCTTGATGGCGTGCTCTATGGGCAGCAGCTTCTGGTTCATGCGCACCTTGAGAAACCCCGTAGGCTCCGTCTCGGCGACCGCATCGAACCACGGCTCCAGATCGCGCGGATGGAGCACCGTGCTCAAGATGCGATCGGCGTTGGCCTCGACGACGCGCCTCGTGAACAGCTCCGTGCCCGCCAGCTCGTCGAAGCTGTGCACCACCTGCAGCACGCGCGGCTTCGCGGGGGCGCGACGCTCGCGCAGCGCCTCCAGCAGCCGCTGGTGCTGCAACCTGAGCGGGTTGAGCAGGCAGAAGATGCGCACCGCCTCGTGGTAGTGGGGCCAGCGCCGCCCGACCAGCTTCTCGTTCTCGATCTGCAGCGCGCGCATCTCGGCGAACTCCGAGTGCCCGACCTCCCCGTGGTGGTAGACGAAGCCGTCGTCGCACAGCGCGCACGCGTGACCCTTGGCCCACGCGCGCTGGCACCAGTCGACCTCCTCGCCGTAGCCGCGGCCGAAGGCCATGTCCAGCACCCCCACGTCGTCGATGACCTTCCGGGTGACCAGCATGCAGTAGCCGACGGCGGCCGGCACGAGCGGATAGCGGCGCAGCGAGCTTCCGGCCACGAGCCTCGCCATCCCGGCGACCGTCATCCCCTCGGGCAGCAGGTTCTTCCGGTTCATCTGCGGCACCGAGCAGACGGTGGCGTTGTTGGAGAGCGGCGAGACGATGCCGATGCGCGGATCCGAACGCCGGCAACGATCGAGCCGCGCCAGCCAGCCGGGCGGGTATTCGGTGTCGGAGTTGATGAGCACGATGTCGTTTCGGGTCATGGCGATGCCCGTGTTGACGGCTCCCGGGAAGCCCAGGTTCGTGCCCAACCGGTGGTAGTGGACATGCGGCCAGCGCTCGGCGTAGCCGCGCAGCATCGGGCCCACCTCGGGATCGGTGCTCGCGTCGTCGATAATGAAGATCCGGTGGCGATGATCGGTGTTGGCGACGAGCGAGTCGAGGCAGACGCGCACGACCTCGCGCGAGTTGAAATTGGGAAGGATGAGATCATAGACGTTCTGCTCGGGCTCGATCGATTCGCCGGCTTCCTGTGACCTGAGCTCCACCTCGCGCGAGAGCTCGCCCGCCAGATCGATCGCCTGGACGAACGACTCGACGACGGTGCTGTGGCGCCGTGCCGACGTTTTGAGGTCGAGCCGGTACGACTCCCCCGCCATGGCCATTTCCCGGCGCACGGAGGCGACGATTTCACCGTGCTCCCGCTCTTGGGCCAGGAGCCGCGAATGGCCTTGCTCGCCGGGCTCGCGTGCGAGCCGATCGTCGCGGTCGACGACGAGCATCCCCGGAAGATCGAGGGGCGCATCCGCCCCGCAGACGGCCACGTAGTACAGGTGATCGGCCGGCTCGGCCGGGACGGGTTCGAACTCGTTGTGCTCGTTCTTGCGGTGGATGCGCTCCACGGCCAGCGGCCGCAACGCGGCGTCGTCGAGGTCGGCGATGACGTTCGCCGACACGTTGCGCTGCCCCAGCACCTGCACGTGGGCGAAGCGGGTGGCGAGCAGGTCGCGGAACTCGTCGAGGTAGAGCTCGCGCACGTGGAACTCGTTCTTGTAGCCGGGGAGATCGGAGTAGGCGAGCCTGTTCGGGGTCGAGATCAGCAGCAACCCGCCGGGGGCCAGCACGCGGCGGATTTCGTTCAGCATCTGCGCCTGCTCGGCGGTGTGCTCGAGCATCTCGAAGCAGACCACCAGATCGAACCGCCCGTCCTCGCAAGGCAACGCCGTGGCCGAGCCCTGTCGATAGGCGAGGTTCGCGCGCTGCTTGCCGTACTTGCCCCGGGCGTGCCAGATCGCCGCCTTGTCCACGTCGATTCCGAGGACGCTGTCCGCCCGCTCGGCGATCGTGAACGAGCCGTAGCCTTCGCCGGAGCCCAGGTCGAGCACCCGTCGTCCCGCCGCCAGGCGCCTCGCGAACAGGTATCGGGAGAGGTGCTCGTATGCGATGCTCGCCCAGCCCTGCTCCGGGACGTAGCGCTCACCTGTGAAATCGAGTGACATGCCCGGCTCCTGGTCGTTGCCCTTCGCAGGTCGTGCCGATCTCGGCCTGCGGCAGCACCGCCCCCATCTTGGCCAGCTTGCCCTGCATCGAGCTGAGCAGCTTGAACCATTCGACGTTGTAGTACTCCGGGTTGCCGAAGTCGGTTGCGACGCCCTGCTCGAAGCGCTCCCACAGCTTGAGCAGCGCCTGGGAGATGCCGCGCGGCGGCCCGTAGCCGAAGACCTCCCGGAAGCGGGCGCCGGAGACCTGGTAGCTTCGCGGCGGCACGCCGTCCTCGTACCGGACGTCGACCTCGATCTTCTTGCGGTCGCGCAGCACGTGCTTGGTCCAGTGGGCGAGCTCGAGCACGCGGTAGTTCTTGTGCAGCACGTTGAAGGCGCGGCCCCGCACGACGTCGTCGGGCAGCTCGAGCGCGTTCACGTAGGCCTCGGCCGCGTCCTCGATGGCGAGCAGCGGTCGCCACATCTCGCCGCCCGCGTTGACCGTCAGGCGCCCCTTCTGCCAGGCGTCGCGGGCGAAGGCGTTGACCACCAGGTCGTAGCGCATGCGCGGCGAGGCGCCGAAGACCGTGCCCTTGCGCAAGGCCACCGGGCAGAAGCTCGGCGAGGCCATCTCGCGCAGGAGCCCCTCGGCCAGCTTCTTGGAAAGGGAGTAGGGCGCCGTGGGGCTGATCTCCGAGTCCTCGTGCAGCATGCCGTCGTAGGGGTTCAGGCTGTAATAGATGGAGCAGCTCGAGGCGTACACGAAGCGGTCGACCCCGCGCCTCACGCAGGCCGAGGCCACATTGCGCGTCCCCTCCACGTTGATGAGGCGGTTCGCCTCCGGGTTGAAGTCGGCCGTGGGGTCGTTGCTCAGCGCGGCTAGGTGGATGACCTTGTCGACGTCGTCGAGGACCCCTTCGTCGAACGCGCAGACGTCGCCCTGGACGATCTCCAGGTGGCCCGCCAGTCCGGTGAGACCGTCGTAGCCGAAGACCAGCTTGTCGAAGACGCGCACCTTGTACCCGCGGCCGAGCAGCACCGGGACGAGCACGCTGCCGATGTAGCCCGCCCCGCCGGTGACCAGGACGAACCGCCTGTTCTTGCTCATGTTGTCTCTCCTCCTAGGCGAACCTCTGCCGCATCACCTCGCGCATGCGCTCGAGGCGATGGGTGACGCGATGCTCCCTGTCCACCTTCTCGAACCCCGCCCCGGCGATGGCCTCGCGCTCGGCGGGGTGCTTGAGGTAGTGGCGGGCCTTGTCGGTGAGCTCCGTGAAATCCCGGTATACGGCCACGTCCACGCCGTCCTCGAAGAGCTCGAGGACGTCTCCTTGCGCGTCCGTGAGGAGGAAGCCCCCCGAGGCCGGCACGTCCCAGACGCGCTGGTTCACGGCGGAAGGCATCTGCTCGGCCGTGACGTTGGCGTTGACCGCGCTCCCCGCGAAGAGGGCCGAGAGCATGCCCCCGTAGCTCACGAAGCGCCGCAGATCCACGCCCGGAACGAGGCGCCTCCAGTGCTCGTCGCCGAAGACGCGCAACCCCTCGGGCATGAGCGCCTTCGCGAAGCGCTTGCGCGTGAGCATGGAGGCCTCGGCGAGCGCGACCTGGGCCACCGCGTACCGGCTGCGGTCGGGGATCGACGAGAACTCCGTGAGATGGTCCTCGAAGCCGTTCGTGAGCGCGTGGCGGTTCACCTCGAAGCGGCACCTGAAGTCGCGGGCGAGCTTGCGCACCCACGACGGCGACCCTTCGCGCGCCTTCAACCACCACGAGTTGCCGGCGAACGTGAGCGGCCATCGAAGCTCCCGGCAGGCCGCGTGATCCACGGCCGAGGGGTGGAAATGCCGGCGGTTCGAACCGGTCGGGAGGTAGGCGGGAGCCGTGTAGCCCTGGCGCTCGAGCCACGGCAGGGCCGTGCGCTCGAAGCAGAACACCTGGCAGTACGGCGTGGCGTTCGCGTTCGCGCCGCCCAGGATGGGCATGGGGTGGTCGACGAACCAGGAGGCGAGCGGGACCTCGTATCGTCCGAGGAGCCCGGCCAGGAGGCCCTTCTCGTCGAAGCCCAGGTGGTTCATGGTGAGCACGAAGTCGGGCCTGTGGAGCACCAGGGCCTTGAGCAGGTCCGCGACGAACCCGCCCTTGGCCATGCCCTCGGCCTTGGTCCTGAGCGCGACGGCCTCCCACCCGAGGTCGGCTGCGGCCTCGAGCACGTCCCTCACCACGAAGTAGCCCGTGTCGAGCACGAGGATCTTCGGCGGACCCGCGAAGCGCGGGTATTTCAGCGCATTTTTCAGCAGCTCGTCGCGCAATGGCCACGCTCCTTCCAAGGGCCGTGTTGCAAGCGTCGCGCCATCGCAAGGGGCCCGTCCCGTATGGCCGGATGCGTTTTGCCCGTGGGACGACGTCCCGAAATGCGTCAGGGAAATGACGCTCCGGCACTTCTTCGCGGCCTGGACCTCAAGTCTGCGTCAAGACAGGCGATATTCATGCAAGGGGAGGGGGCATGGCCTTGGAAGGTCGAATGAGCGGTAATCTCATCACGGTCGATATCGCCGAGGTGCGGGTCAGCGACGATCCCGGGGCGGTGCTCGTCACCTATGCGCTCGGGTCGTGCATCGCGGTCATGCTCCACGATCCCTTGCGCCGCGCGGGCGGGATGATCCACTTCATGCTGCCGCTGTCGTCCACGTCTCCGGAAAAGGCGAAGGAGAAGCCGGGCATGTTCGCGGACACGGGCATCCCGCTGCTCTTCGGCGAGATGTCCCGCCTCGGTTGCGAGAAGAAGGACCTCGTCGTCAAGGTCGCGGGAGGAGGCGCCTTGTACGACGACAAGGGCATGTTCAACATCGGGCAGCGCAACTACACGGTGCTCCGCAAGCTCTTCTGGAAGAACGAAATCATCATCGCCGCCGAGGACGTGGGGGGCGCGAGGTCGCGCACCGCGAAATTGCATGTCGGGACGGGGAGGGTCTCGATCAAGAGCCAGGGGGAGGAGATGGAGCTATGATCAATAAAGCCGATATCGTCGCCCGCATAAGGAACCTGCCCACGATGCCCGGCGCGGTCGTGCGGCTGTTCGCCCTGGCGAAGGACGAGAGCTCCAACGCCGGCGACTTCGAGCAGGTGATCAGGCCCGATCCGGCCATGACCGCGAACCTGCTGCGCCTCGCCAACTCCGCCTACTTCGGGTGCAGGCGGCAGGTCACGTCGGTGCGCCAGGCGATCACCCTGCTCGGCGTCGAGCGCGTGTTCGAGATCGCGAGCGGCGCGTTCTTCGCGCGCACGATGCCCGCCAGGCTGCCGGGCTACGACGTGCCCGCGGATGCCTTCTGGACCCATTGCATCGCCGTGGCGGCGCTCTCCGAGCGTCTCGCCAAGGAGCTGGGCTTCGAGGCCCCCTCCCTGACGTTCACGGCCGGGCTCCTGCACGACGCCGGCAAGCTCGTCATCGGCTCGTTCTTGCTCGAGGAGTCGGAGCGGTTCGTGTCGAGCCTGCGCGTGGAGGACGCCACGCTCGTCGAGGTCGAGCGACGGCTCCTCGGCACGGATCACGCGGAGGTGGGGGCGCTCGTGGCGGAGAGCTGGGACCTCCCGCCCGCCATCGGCTGGGCGGCGCAGTGGCACCACCTCCCGGGCGGGATCCCCGAGGGGGTCGATCGCATGCTGGTCGACCTCGTCCACGCGGCGGACTGCCTGGCGCATTCCCTGGGCTTCGGCGCCGACGTGGGAGAGCTCTCGCGCAGGGTGGATCCCTTGGTGACGGAGCGGTTGGGCATCAAGGCGAGGCGCCTCGAGCGCGTGGCGAGCGAGCTCATCGATCAGATCGGCGAGATGGGCAAGATCTTCGGGCAACCGCCGGGAGCAAGGACATGAGCTACAGCATCCTGATTGTCGACGACTCGGCAACCATACGGTCGGTCATCAAGAGGTCCATCGGCATGACGGGGATCGACGTGGGCGCGGTCCACGAGGCGGCGAACGGTCTCGAGGCGCTCGAGGTGCTCGGGCGCGAGTGGGTGGACATCGTCTTCGCGGATCTCAACATGCCCGAGATGAACGGCGTCGAGCTGGTCGAAAGGATGTTCGAGGACAGCATGCTCGTGAGCACCCCGGTGGTCATCGTCTCCTCGGATCACAACCAGCGGACGATCGACGGGCTGAAGGAGCGGGGCATCAGGGCGTACATCAAGAAGCCTTTCAGGCCTGAGAACTTCCGCGACGTCGTGGGCGAGGTCCTGGGCCTCAAGAAGGAGTAGGACATGTCCTTCGAAATCGACCAAGGCGAGTTCATGAGAACCGTCTCGCAGACCCTGGGGGAGACCGCCTTCGTCTTCGTGGAAGAGACCGAGGAGGCGCACCTGTCGTGGGGCGCGGACGAGATCCTGGAGGCGCGCATCTCGTTCCACGGCCCATCCGACGGGGTGCTCGCGCTCGCGGCCGGGGAGAAATTCGCGACCGAGCTCGCCGCGAACCTGCTCGGCATCGATCCGGACAACGCGGAGGCCGCGCGCGGAGGGAGGGACGCGGTCGGGGAGCTCGCCAACATCCTCCTCGGCGTGCTCCTCGAGCGGTGGTTCCCGGGCGACACGACCTACGGGATGGACGTTCCGGTCGTCCGATCGCTCGGAACGGGGGCGTACGAGAAGGAGGCGGGCGGGGCGAAGATCCGCCTGGCGCTCGTGACCGACGAGGGACAGCGCATCGACGCGATGGTCCTGGCGCGCGGCGCTTCAGTTCCGGCCTGTTCTGACGATTAGATCACAGGAGACGCCTCGCGCGTCGGCCCGCACTTCGAAGGAGCGCGCCGTGATAAAGCTGACACGCGTCAATCACCAGGAGTTCTTCCTGAACGCCGAAGTCGTCCTGACCGTCGAGAGCACTCCCGACACGATCATCACGCTCACGACCGGCCAGAAGCTCATGGTGGTCGAGCCCGTGGACGAGGTCATCGCGCGGATCGTCGGCTACAAGCGGGCCATCTTCCTGAACCCCACGGTGCCGCCCGTGGACGGTGCGTAACGTGGACATCGCGACCATAGGCGGGCTCATCCTCGCCTGGACCGCCGTCGTGGCCTCGGCGCTGATGGAGGGCACCAACATGCGCGCCCTCGCCAGCGTTCCGGCCGTGCTGCTCGTGGTCGTGGGCTCCCTGGGCGCGACGATGATCGGGTTCCCGATACAGACGGTCAAGAACCTCCCGTCCATCCTGAGGAACGCCTTCTTCGGGAGGAAGCTCGATCTGTCGGAAAACATCCGGCAGATCGTGAGCCTGGCAGAGAAGGCCAGGCGGGCGGGCATCCTGGCCCTCGAGGACGAGGCCGACCAGATCAAGGATCCGTTTCTGCGCAAGGGCGTCCAGCTCGCGGTGGACGGCTTCGACATCGAGGAGACGCGCGGCATCCTCGAGAACGAGCTCGCGAACCTCGACGCCCGGCACAAGGTGGGGGAGGCGTTCTTCGCGACCATGGGCGGCTTCTCCCCCACGCTCGGCATCATCGGGACCGTGCTCGGCCTGGTGAACGCGCTCGGCAAGCTCGACAGCCCGAGCGAGATGGGCGAGGCCATCGCCGCGGCGTTCGTGGCAACGCTCTACGGCGTGTCCGTCGCCAACCTGGCGTTCCTGCCCATCGGCGCCAAGCTCAAGGCGCGCAACGACGCCGAGATGCTCGTCAGGGAGGCGATGGTCGTGGGCATCCTGGCCATCGAGGCCGGCGAGGCGCCGCGCAACATCGAGGAGAAGCTGAGGGTGTTCCTCGCGCCGAGGGAACGCACGCTCCTCGACAAGGACAAGAAGCGGTAGGGACGGGCGGAGGCGAGGAGGAACCCTTGGCGAAGAAGAAGCACGGAGGGGGCGGCGGCGGAGGAGGGCACGACGGCGGGGGATCGATGCGCTGGCTGCTCACCTACGCCGACATGATCACGCTGCTCGTCGCGTTCTTCGTGATGCTCTACTCCATGTCGGTCATGGATCAGAAGAAGTTCCAGGCGGTCGCGCAGGCCATGCGCATGACCTTCGGCGGCTCGAAGGTGGGAACCGTGCCGTCGGGCGAGGCGGTCATCGTGCCGTCCTCTGGGCTCTCGAGCGCCTCGTTCGGGCCGGGCATGCCGAACGGCCCCACGGTCAGCGGCCAGAAGACCGGCAAGACCGACGACCTCAGCATCCTCGCGGGCGAGCTCCAGCGGATGGCCAAGAAGTACAAGCTCGAGAGCATGATGACCGTGTTCCTCGGCAAGGACGGCGTGGTGATCCGGATCGGCACGGACGGCCCTTTGTCCACGAAGAGCAAGGACAAGCCGTCGCGCGGGGACGCCACGGCCGCGGGGGTCGCCATGTTCGACGTGGGCAGGTCCGCCATCCGCAAGGAGGCCATGCCGCTCCTGTCGTCCCTGGGGGCCCTGCTCGCGGCCATCCCCTACGACGTCCGCGTGGAGGGGCACACGTGCAACCTCCCCGTGCGCTCGGCCATGTTCCCTTCCAACTGGGAGCTCTCGTCCGCCCGGGCGTCGGCGGTCGTGCGCCTGCTCATCTCGTCCGGCGTGACGCCGGAGCGTTGCTCCGCGGCCGGCTATGCGGACTCGCAGCCGCTCGCGCGCGGCGACACCGAGGAGGATCGGCGCATGAACCGGCGCGTGGACATCATCATCCGCAAGAGCGAGCGCCAGGAGTACTGGGAGAACGCGGCCATGACCGTCTTCAGGTGAGGTCGAGGTGACTGCGGACATGCAGACCGGCCGGAGCATCGTGGAGCGGCTCGAACCGGGCGTCGCCGTGTTCATCCATGCCGACACCGAGCGCGGCCGGTTGAGGAGACGGGGGGAGGTCGTCTTCGTCGGCGACCACCACTTCCGCATGCGGTGCGACCCGCCCATCGCGCGCCACGAGCTCGAGGCCGGGCAGCGGATCGACGTGCGGCTCTCGAGCGATGCCGAGACGCTCCCGCTCTCGACGAAGTTCATCCGCGTCAGCGACGACAATCCCGCGGAGATCGCGATCATCCTGCCGGCGGGCGGGTGGCGCAGGAACCGCCGCGCCTACGTCCGGGCGGCCATCGCCGCGGCCGTGTCGATTTACAAGGGCGACGGGAACGTCCTTAGCGGCGTCACCGAGAACCTGAGCGGCGGCGGCGCGCTCGTGGCGCTCGACACGTGCGTCGAGCTGCAGGTGGGCGAGGACGTCCGCATGAGCCTGACGCTGACCGGCTGCGAGGACGCGTTCCTGTCGAGGGTCCGGGTGAGGTGGATCGCGGCGGCCGAGCACGGGACCCGTATCGGCGTGCAGTTCCTCGACCTTGGGGAGCGCGAGCGCAACCGCCTGTGCCGGATGGTCCTCGTCAAGGAGTTCGAGAGCCGCAGGGCGGAGCTCAAGGCCCTGAGCGCGCGCAGCGGAAGCCGATAGCCCTTGAGCGCGGCAGTGCGGGATATATCTGCGCGATCACGGCTGGAACTCGTAAGCTCCGATGTCCACGTAAGGAATTGCGCCGGTGCCCGTGTTCGGCGTCGCAGGGTCGTCCACGCGGGGGTTGCTTTCGATGTCGTACGGAAGCCCGGCGTCTCCGTTGGCTGCGTCTCACAGACATTCCCCGCAGTCGCAGTAGAGTGCCACCCCACGATCTCTCAGAGTTTTGATATTGGCAGCCTGAGCGGAGCAGTCGAGCGGCGCGCCCCAAAGGTTGATCTCAACATTGTTATGAAAAGTGTCTATGTTCGCCACGAGCGGCCCAAGGTCGGCGACCAATGTGTTGACGAGGTCGATTTCGACAAGATTCGGCCATGAGGCATCGACTAGGGATGACAGGTCGGCAATGTTGGATTCTGTACCGTTCACCCATGTAAGCTTGGTCAGAGTTGCCAACGGTGCGATATCGTCTACTAAAGTGAATTGGAAATCAATTGATTCCAATACCTCATCTTGAGAAATGGCTTCAATGTTGTAAATGACGTTCCCATTCATTATCAATGTTTTGAGATTGGCCATACCGGCCAACGCATTTACGTCACCAACCTTGGTCTTCGAGATGTCAAGTGTATCGAGGTTTGTCAGCGTGGAAAGCGGTGAAAGATCGGAGACGAGGCTCGACGACATGTCGACATCCCGCAACTCGGCGAGAGTAGACAAGGCTGAGATGTCGGCTATGGGCGTGTCTCGCATCGCCAGTTTTGCGAGCGATGTGAGTCCGGAGAGGTCCGATATGTCTTGCAGCTCATGATTGCTGCTGATGTTGAGTTCCTCGAGTCCTGTAAGCCCCGCGAGAGAGCTGGTGTCGGCGAGAACGCCGCCGGAGGCGTCCAGATACTTGAGCAAGGGATTGTTTCCGAGCGGCGAGAAGTCCGTAACGAGGCCTGAAATAAGCGCAACGGACTCCAGGG
>JAQTNF010000097.1 GCA_028713995.1 Deltaproteobacteria bacterium
CGTGGCCGAGCACGCCTCGCACGACCCGGAACACCGCGTCGCCGTACCGCAGGTACAGCGGTTCCAGGCATGCGACCTCGCCGCGCGCCAGGGCCGCCATCAGCTCCGCGTCGGAAGGAGCGTTGTTCGATGCGTCGTGCACGAGCCTTTCTGTCCGCCCCGGTTCTCCATCCTCTTGTCTTAAATGCCGCCGCACGCACCGGATCTTTCGCGCGAGATCACGTTTTCATGTGGAGCACGAGCCCGAGTCGCGCGAAGACGCCCAGGCGCCAGGTGGCGAAAACGTCCTCGCCCGTGCGCTCGAGCCGGTACAGATCCTGCTGCGGCGTCGCCACGAGGCCCAGGGAAAGCGCCAAGCTCAAGGGACGCGCGAAGCGCCAGCGCGCCTCCAGGGCCACGGCGCCCATCGCCTGCCACGTCTGAAACGCCTTGGCGTCTCCGGCCTCGGAGTCAACCGCCACGACGGATCTCCGTGCGCCGACATCGAGCGACGGGCCGAGGTCGAACGGCCCCAAGGACCAGAGGTACAGCACGCCCAACCCGGGCGCGACATGGAGCGCGTGGATCGACGCCGAGCGCGTTTCGTCGAACGGCCCGCCGAGGAGCGTCACCGCGACCCTGCCGCTGAGCCCGGCCGCAAGCCCCATCTCGAGCGCCAGCGCGCCCCCGGCCGCGAGGCGGGGCCCGTGTCCGCCGGCCACACCGCTCTCGAACGCTCCGGCCGCCCACAAAGAGACCTCCCGTCCCTCCGCGGACGGCGGTTCCGGCGAGTCGGCCAACCCCGTCGCCACGACCTTCTTACGCGCCGCGTCGGCGACCCCCCGCATCGGGTCCTCTCGTCGCAGCGGCGGCTCGAACAGATACGCGCTTCCGAGGAGCTCGGCCGCGGCGAGCGCGAGATCCGTCTCGAACCCTTCGGACGCGCCGGCCTCGAGGATGCGCACCATCGCGCGCCCCGTGCCCCACACCACGACGCACAGGACGAAGCGGCCGGGCGACATCTCGGAGAGCCACGCAACGGCCGCCGCCTCCTTGCGCGCGAACAGCGGCTCGACCGCGGCCATCTGCTCGGTCAAGGGGAGCCGCGCGTACCCCGGCACCTCCATCTTTTTCACGTCCACCCGCATGTCCGCGAGTACCAGGGTCAGCTCGTCGACGAACCGCTGTTCGTGCGCCTCGCTCGAGGGATCGCCTGTGACGCGGATCACGGCGAGGACCGGGCGAGCCGGCTCGACGGCCTCCGCGCGCAGTCCCATCGAGACCACGGCGAGCGCCGCGGCCACAGCGGCGACAGCACGAGTGATCGTGCCCGCCTCGTTCCTCGCATCGTCGTGCACGGGGAACAGATAGCACGGAGGCACGGGCGAAAAAACCGGCGCCGAAACAGATCCCATCCTCCCCGTTGTCCGTCTATGATGGGCGAAGCCGTCCCAAGGGACGGATCCGCCTCAAGGAGACCACATGCGCAAAATCGCTTTGCTCGCCGTGCTCGGGGTATCGGCCGCGTTCTGCTCGGGACCGGCCGCGAAGAAGAGCCGGATCGCCGGCGCGGCCGCGGACGGGGGGGTGGCCGTGGAGGCGCCCGGGGTGAGCTTCAAGGAGGAGGGCGTTCCCGAGGGGCTGCGCATGCGGCTTCGCGAGGCCGGCGCCAGATCCGAGGCGGCCGCGAGGGCGGTCGTGGCAAAGGGAGAGTCGCTTTCGCAGGAGCGCATCGACAAGCTGCTTTCGCGCGTGCCGCTCCTCGCGTCCAACGCGGGCGACAAGCAGGCCTTCGCGCTCAGACCGGGCTCTGCTCCGCCGCCGCTCTCCGGCAAGGACGTCAAGGAATCGTTCCCGCCGCCGCCGTCGGTCCCGGCGCCGGACGAGGGCAAGCGCGGCGTGCTCGAGGTGCTTCGCTACGCGCCCGAGGGCGAGGTGCCGCTCGCGCCGAGCCTCAGCGTCACGTTCTCGCGGCCCATGGTGGCCGTCACTTCTCAGGATGTGGCCTCGAAGACCGTCCCGGCCTCGCTCACGCCCCTGCCCGAGGGCAAGTGGCGCTGGCTCGGTACGCGCACCGTGGTCTTCGAGCCCAAGGGCCGTTTCCCCATGGCGACGAATTACCGCGCCGAGGTTCCGGCCGGGACGAAATCCGCGACAGGAGAGGCGTTGAAGAAGGGGCTCGTGTTCTCGTTCGCCACGCCGCCGCTCGGCCTCACGACGCGGTATCCGGAGAGCGGGCCGCAGCGCCTCGAGCCGATCATCTTCCTGGGCTTTGACCAGCGCGTGGCTCCCGAGAAGCTCCTGCCGTTCGTGGAGCTGCGCGGCGAGGGCGAAACGTTCGGGACGCGGCTCGCCACGGCCGGCGAGGTGGGCGAGGATGAGGTCGTGCGCGCCATGTCCGAGGCCGCGGGCAAGGAGCGCTGGATCGCGCTCAAGGCCGAGACCAGGCTGCCCAAGGCCACGAACTTCACGGTCACGCTCAAGGAGGGCGCTCCGTCGGCCGAGGGGCCGCGCACCACGCCCGGCGCCCAGGCGTTCTCTTTCCGCACGTTCGACCCGCTCAAGGTGACGCGCGGTCACTGCGGCTGGAGCGACGCGTGCCCGCCCACGAGCGACTGGGTCGTCGAGCTCAACAACCCGCTCGACGAGAACGCATTCGATCCCATGACCGTCAAGGTGGAGCCCGAGGTGAAGGGGCTCGCGGTCACGCAGTCCGGGAGCGCCATCTACATGAGCGGATTGAAGCAGGGCCGCACCGCGTACACGGTCACGCTGCCCGCCGGGCTCAAGGACACGTTCGGCCAGACCCTGGGACAGGGCACGGACGTGGAGTTCCAGGTAGGCCCTGCCGAGCGCACGCTCTTCGGCCCGGGCAAGGATCTCGTCACGCTCGATCCCGCCGGACCGGCGAGCTTCCCGGTGTGGAGCACCAACCACAAGCGCCTGCGCGTGCGCGTGCACAAGGTGACGCCCGACGATTGGCCCGCGTGGGGCGCGTGGATGCGCAAGTACCGCTATGACGACGCGAACCCGGGCCCCATGCCCGGCGCGTCCGCGGCCGACAAGATCGTCCGCGTCTCGGGCGACAAGGACAAGCTCGCTCAAACGCTCGTCGACCTCGCGCCGTACCTTGAGAAGGGGCACGGCCAGCTCCTCGTGTGGATCGAGCCCACGGTGCAGCCCAAGGAGCGCTGGAACCGCCAGGAGATCATCGCGTGGGTGCAGGTCACGGAGCTCGGGCTCTCGGCGTTCGTGGACAACGAGGAGATGCTCGCGTGGGTCACGCGGCTGGCGGACGGAAAGCCCGTTCCGGGGGTCGACGTGACGCTCGCACCCAAGGCCCAGGCCGGAGGCACGACCGACGGTAGCGGGCTTGCGCGTCTCAAGGTGCCTTCGAGTCCCAAGGGGCCGCAGGTCCTCGTGGCACGCAAGGGAGGCGACGCGGCCATCCTGCCGGGCCAGTCCGGATGGTGGGGCGACGGCCCGACCTGGCAGCACATGGAGCCGCGCGCCGAGGTTCGCTGGTTCACCTTCGACGACCGGGGCATCTACCGCCCGGGCGAGGAGGCGCGCGTCAAGGGCTGGCTGCGCGCGTTCGAGCCGTGGAAAGGCGGCGACGTGCGCGGGCTCGAGCCGCGTCCCGCCCGCATCGCTTGGACCCTGCGCGATCCGCGCGGCAACGACATCGGCAAGGGCGCCGCCGACGTGAGCGCGCTCGGCGGTTTCGACGTGACGCTCAAGCTCCCCAAGGACGTGAACCTGGGCACCGCGTGGCTGCGCCTCGACTCCGAGGGCGCGCTCGACGTGAGCGGCACGTCCTTCGAGCACGGCATCAAGATCCAGGAGTTCCGCAGGCCCGAGTTCGAGGTCAAGGCGAGCGCGGATCCCGGGCCGTATGTCCTCGGCACGGAAGCCGTGGTCGACGTGGCCGCCACGTACTATGCGGGCGGCGGGCTTCCGGGCGCGGAGGTGACCTGGACCGCGATCCCGCAGGTGGCCGACTACGTGCCGCCGGATCGGGGCGACTACGCGTTCGGTCCGTGGAGCCCGTGGTGGCGGTTCGAGAGGCCGGGCGGCAACGCCGGGCCCGTGGAGACGCTCGCGGGCAAGACCGATCCCATGGGCGGCCACCACCTGGGCATCCGGTTCGAGTCCATGAACCCGCCGCGCCCCATGAGCGTGCGCGCCGAGGCCACGATCATGGACGTGAACCGCCAGGCATGGACCGCGAGCACGACTTTGCTCGTGCACCCCTCGAGCCTGTACGTGGGCGTCAAGATCGACAGGCCGTTCGTGGGCAAGGGCGAGCGCGTCAAGGCCGAGGCCATCGTGGTGGACATCGACGGGAAATTCGTGGCCGGCCGCGACGCGACCCTGCGCATGGCGCGCCTCGAGTGGGCGCGGGTCAAGGGCCAGTGGGGAGAGCTCGAGGTCGATCCGCAGGAGTGCAGGCTCGTGTCCGCGAACGGGCCCAAGGAGTGCACGTTCGAGCCGGGCGCGGGCGGCACCTACGAGCTGCGCGCCGAGGTGCGCGACAAGGAGGGCCGGCGCAACGTGACCGAGGTGCGCCTGTGGGTCGAGGGAGGCGAGATGCCACCTTCACGCGACGTCACGCAGGAGAAGGTCACGCTCGTGCCCGAAAAGAAGGAGTACCGGCCCGGCGAGACCGCGCGCTTCCTGGTGCAGGCGCCGTTCTTCCCGGCGCAGGGCCTGCTCACCGTGCGCCGCTCCGGGCTCGTGCGCGAGGAGCGCTTCGCCATGGACGGCCCGACGAAGACATTCGAGGTGCCCATCCTTGAAGCGCACGTCCCGGACGTGACCGTGCAGGTGGACCTCGTGGGCTCGGCCCCGCGCGCGGACGACCAGGGCAGGCCGCAGGAGGGGCTCGCGCGCAGGGTGGCGTATGCGTCCGGCAACCTCATCTTCGATGTGCCGCCCATCGCGCGGACCCTGAAGGTCACGGCCGTGCCAAAGGACGAGATCGTGGAACCCGGTGCAACCACGACCGTCCGCGTCGATATCAGGGACGCTGAGGGCAAGCCCGTGGCGGGCGCCGAGGTGGCGCTCGTGGCCGCGGACGAATCCGTGCTGGCGCTGACGGGCTACAAGCTGCCGAACCCGCTCGAGCTCTTCTACGCGGCGCGTGGAGCCGGCGTGTCCGACCACCACCAACGCGACCAGGTGCTGCTCTCGGATCCGCTCACCCTGGCCGCGGCCAACCGCGATCTCGGTGTACGCGGACGCGGACCGGGCGGGGGAGGCATGGTGTTCGCCCAGATGGCCATGCCCATGGCCATGCCCGCGCCCTCGCCGTCGGGCGCGCTCGAGGAGGGAACGGCCGACAAGCTCGTGGAGCGATCGCACAGCGGCGACATGAAGCGCAAGATGGCCAAGGGCGACACGGGAGCGGACGCGGAGTCAGGGGGCGAGCCGGGTCCGGCCATCGCGGTGCGCACCGACTTCTCGGCCCTGGCCCTGTTCGCGCCGGCCGTGAAAACGGATGCCGCGGGCAAGGCCGAGGTGGAGCTCAAGGTCAAGGACTCGCTCACGCGCTACCGGATCATGGCCGTGGCCGTGGCGGGCGCAAAGCAGTTCGGCTCGGGCGAGTCGAGCGTGACGGCGCGAAAGCCGCTCATGGCGCGCCCGTCGCCGCCGCGCTTCCTGAACTTCGGCGATCGCTTCGAGCTCCCGGTGGTGCTCCAGAACCAGACGGCCAAGGCCATGGACGTGGAGGTGGCGTTGCGCGCCGCGAACCTCTCGCCCGCGACGGCCGGACAGAAGGTGCGCGTCCCGGCGAACGATCGCGTCGAGGTGCGCTTCGATGCGGCGGCCGACATGGCGGGCACGGCGCGCGTTCAGGTGGTCGCCGCGAGCGGCGCCGCGAGCGACGCGGCCACGTTCGAGCTGCCCGTGTGGACCCCGGCCACCACCGAGGCGTTCGCCACCTACGGCGAGATCGACTCGGGCGCCATGGCCCAACCGGTCAAGGCGCCGCCCAAGGTGTGGACGCAGTTCGGCGGGCTCGAGATCACGACGTCGTCCACGCAGCTCCAAGCGCTCACGGACGCGTTCGTGTACCTCGTGAGCTACCCGTTCGACTGCAACGAGCAGATCGCCTCGCGCATCCTGGCCATCGCCGCGCTCAGGGACGTGCTCAGCGCGTTCGACGCCGAGGGCCTGCCGGCGCCCGCACAGCTCGAGGCGTCCGTGGCGTCCGACATGAAGCGTCTCGCGGCTCGCCAGAACTGGGACGGTGGCTTCGCCTTCTGGCGCAGGGGCGACGAGGGCTGGCCGTACCTCACGGTGCATGTGGCGCACGCGCTCGCCATGGCCAAGGCCAAGGGCTACGAGGTGCCAGGCGGCATGTGGGACCGCACGCTCGGCTACCTGCGCGTCATCGAGCAGCACATCCCGCACTGGTACTCAATAGAAGCCCGCTGGGCCATCCGCGGCTACACGCTCCTCGTGCGCCACCGCATGGGAGACACGGACGCCGCGGGCGCGGCGAAGCTCCTCGACGAGGTGGGGCTCGACAACATGCCCCTCGACGTCTGCGGCTGGCTCCTGCCCGTTCTCGCCGCGGGCGGTAAGCAGGACGACGTGGGCCTCATTCTGCGAAGGCTCGGCAACCGGGTGGCCGAAACCGCCGCGGGGGCCCACTTCGTCACGAGCTATTCGGACGGCGCGCACGTGCTCCTGCAATCGGATCGCAGGGCCGACGGCGTGATCCTGGACGCGCTCACCGAGGTGCAGCCGAAGAGCGACCTCGTCCCCAAGCTCGTGCGCGGGCTGCTCGACCACCGCCAGAAGGGACGCTGGGGCAGCACGCAGGAGAACGCGTTCGTGCTGCTCGCGCTCGATCGTTATTTCCAGGCGTTCGAGAAGGTCACTCCCGACTTCGTGGCGCGCGCCTGGCTCGGCGACGGGCTCGCGGCCGAGCACGCGTTCAAGGGCCGGACCACGGAGCGCGTGCACGTGGAGATCCCCATGGCGTATCTCGCAAAAGAGAGGGGGAACCAGCGGCTCGTCCTCGCCAAGGACGGTCCGGGGCGGCTCTACTATCGGATCGGCATGCGTTATGCCCCGGAAGATCTGAAGCTCGCGGCGGCCGATTACGGCTTCGCCGTGGAACGCACCTACGAGTCCGTGGACGACGAGTCGGAGGTGCGCCGCGACGCGGACGGCACGTGGCGCGTGAAGTCAGGTGCGAGGGTGCGCGTGCGCCTGACGATGGTCGCGCCCATGCGCCGCTACCACGTGGCGCTCGTGGATCCGCTGCCCGCGGGCCTCGAGCCCATGAACCCGGACCTGGCCGTGACGGGCACCGTGCCACAGGATCCGAGCGCGCAGCAGGGACAGGGCCGATGGTGGTTCTGGCAGCGCTCCTGGTATGAGCACCAGAACATGCGCGACGAGCGCGTGGAGGCCTTCACATCGCTTCTGTGGGACGGCGTCCATTCCTACACCTACGTGGCTCGCGCCACTACGCCCGGCACGTTCGTCGTACCTCCCACGCGGGCCGAGGAGATGTACCACCCCGAGACCTTCGGACGGTCGTCGACAGACAAGCTCGTCGTGGAGTAGGGTAGGGTCCGTGAAAAAGCCGGTGAGCATTCTGATCGTCGAGGACGACGACGACATGCGCGTGGCGTGCACCTACGTGCTCACCCACCACGGCTACTCGGTCGAGCACGCCTCGAACGGAACGGACGCCATCGATCTCTTGGGCGGGCGCGCGTTCGATCTCGTGCTCCTCGACGTCATGATGCCGGGGCCGAACGGCCTCGAGATCCTCTCGTGGCTGCGCTCCGAGTCGCCCGACACGCCGGCCATCATCACCACCGGCTACGCCACCCTCGACATGGCGGTGGAAGCCATGCGCACGGGCGCGGCCGACTTCCTTGCCAAGCCCTTCACGCCCGATGAGATCATCCGTTCCGTGGAGCGCGCGCTCCAGACTCACCGCATCGAGCGCGAGAATGTCCTTCTGCGCCAGGAGCTCGCGGCGCGCGCGGATCTCAAGGGCTTCGTCGGGCGCGGCGAGGCCATGCGGCAGGTACGCGAGCTCATCGATCGGGTGGGACCATCGAACAGCGCATTGCTCATCACGGGCGAGCCGGGCACCGGCAAGGAGATGGTGGCGCGCAAGATCTGGGAGACAAGCCCGCGGCGCGACAAGCCCTTCATCGTGGTGGAGTGCGGCGCGCTCCTGGGGACACCGTTCGAGAGCGAGCTCTTCGGTTACGTGAAGAGCGCGATCCCCGGCGCACAGAGCGCGCGGCACGGCCGGCTCGACGTGGCGAGCGAGGGCACGCTCTTTTTCGACGAGGTCGCCTCTTTAAGCCTCGACGTGCAGGGCCGGCTCCTCGGTGTCATGGAAGGGCGCGGCTTTACGCGCCTCGGCGGCGCGCGCGTCATTCCCGCCGACGTGCGCGTGCTGGCGGCCACGAGCCGCAACATGGCCGAGGAGATCGCGGCCGGCAGGTTCCGGGAGGACCTCTACTACAGGCTGGCCGTGGTCCCCATCGACCTGCCGCCGTTGCGTCAACGCACCGAGGACGTCCCGCTCTTCGCCCAGTCCTTTCTCGCGAAGTACAACCGCAAGTGCCGCAAGCGCATCGCGGGATTCTCGGCCGACGCCATGGCCGCGCTTGTCCGGCACGACTGGCCGGGCAACGTGCGTGAGCTCGACAACGTGGTGGAACGCGCCGTGGTGCTCGCGAATGCCGACGTGATCGATCTCAAGGATCTCATGTGGCTCGGACCGGACGCGGCCGCCGGGCGCGCGACGGGCGAGATGGACCTTCGTGACATGGAGCGCGAGTACGTGGCGCGCGTGCTCAAGGAGTGCGACGGCAACCGTTCGGCGACGGCGCGCCGCTTAGGGATCGATCGCAAGACGCTCTGGCGCAAGCTCAAGGATGCGAGCTAGGACCGCTCGCGTCGATCCGAGCTTCGTTCACTTGACAGAGCAGACGCCATTGGCTAAGTAAAGCGCCGGCCGTTCGGGGATCGTCTAATGGCAGGACGGCGGGTTCTGGCCCCGTTGATCTAGGTTCGAATCCTAGTCCCCGAGCCAAGTTTGGCCCCATCGTCTAGCGGTCCAGGACGTCGGCCTCTCACGCCGAAAACAGGGGTTCGAGTCCCCTTGGGGTCACGAAGTTATTAGGAGCCTGTCAGGGAATTCTCTCGACCGTTTGGCCCCCCCCTCCGTCAACAATTGCTTCTCTGTTCTACTCCTGCTTCCGCGGTCGGCCGCCCAACAGCTTTACGGAGGTCAACCGTTCGGCGAGCTGCTGGGAGCTCTCCAGGCCCATGAGCTTGAGGATCCTGGAGAGGCGCGTGGCAATGCAGTTCTCGCTGACCCCGATCCTTTCGGCAAGGACCTTGTAGCTGGGGAAACCGTCCGCGTATTCGACGAGGGTGTCCAGGTATTCGCCGGTGATGCCCAGAGAGTGAAGATGCTCGCGGCTGTAGATGGCGTCTCCGCCGAGCGTTCCGTTCACCGACTCGATGATGCGGAGCGCGGCGCGTCCCCAATCCTGCTCTGTCTTGCACAGATAGTCGTCGGCCAGAACCTTCGCCGCTTCGATGACGGCCTTGTTGCCGGAGTCGCCCGACAGCATGGAAATCGCGCCGTCGTAACCCGAGGCGCGAATCCGGCGCAGGCACTCGATGCCGTCGCAATCGCTGTCGTGTCCGAGATGCACGTCAATGAACACAATATCGAACCTGCGCTCACGGGTCGCCCCGATTGCTTCCTGTGCGGTGCGAACGCAGACGATTCGCCCGAACCCGGCCATCCCGAGTGAGCGACGAGCGGCCGACAACACGCGTTGGTCGTCATCCAAGACAAGAGCGCTGAGACCGTATTCCGGAAGGTCCAGCGTCTTTCTCTCCTCAGGTTCCATTCCCGGTGTCTCCTCGACTTCAGATCAGCAATAGCAAGAACGATGAATCCGTATCCATGTCATAATAATGACACGACTTACGATGTTGATCCCGGCCGCATTTCTGGATGCAGGATTTGGTCCATGTTCTTCCCCATTTGAGGAATATCTGATGGCATCGGGATGCGGTGTCCATCAACGCACAAGTGACGGCTGTGGCTCTGGTGCCCGCTAACCGGCGTTCGACGAGATTCCGTGGATCGGGAAGGTCGTTGCTTGGTGGAAGGCGATGACCCTTTCCACCTCGGCGTCGATGGCCGCGCGCTCCTCCCCGGAAGCGTAGACGCGCATGTCGCGCAAGCCGCCGCGGCGCCCGCAGTCGCCGAGGAACACGCCGCCCACGAGCCCGGCATAGGCATCCTCGGTGTCGACCCCGCACATGGACATGAACGCCACGGCCCAGCCGCGCGCCGTGTTGTGCGGGTGGTAGCCGCCGCCGCCAAGGACCAGCACGGGCTTTCCGAGTCCGCGCACGAGCGTGGCCGCTTCAGCCGTGGCGTTGTTCGTCAGGCGCAGGTGGCCGAGGGGATCGCCGGCGAGAACGTCCATGCCGATCTCGAGCACCACCACGTCCGGGCCGTACGCCCCGAGGACGGGCATGATCACGCCGCGAAACGCCCTGAGGAACGCGTCGTCGTCGCTCCCGGCGGGCAGCGGCACGTTGATGTTGAGCCCTCGCGCGGCGCCGGCGCCGATGCGCGTCTCGAAGCCGCCGCCGGGGTAGAGGGTCCTGCCGGACTCGTGCATGGACGTCTTGAGCACGCGCGCGTCGTCGATGAGCGCGTCCTCGGTCCCGTTGCCGTGATGCACGTCGAGATCGACGCACGCGACCTTACGCCCTTGGTCGGCAAGGTACAGGCACGCCAGGACCACGTCGTTCACGTAGCAGAAGCCCTCGGCGAACGCCTTGCCCGCGTGGTGGAACCCGCCGATGGGGTTGAACACGACATCGGCCTCGGCCTTGTCGAGCATGCGCGCGCCAAGGAGCGTCCCGCCCGCGGCCAGGGCCGCGAGCTCGTGCAGCCCGGAGAACACCGGGCAATCGGCGCTGCCGAGCCCCACCTCCAGCATCTCAAGGGACATCCTGCCGCGGCTCGCCTCCTCGAGAAGCGAGAGGTAGCCCGGCGTGTGGAAGCGCGCGAGCTCGTCGTAAGAGGCCGGGATCGCGAGGACCTCGCGGAGCCATGACTCGCCGAGCACGCCCTCGCGCGCGAGGATGTCCATGAGCATGAAGGCGCGCTCCGGGCGGAACGGGTGGCCCTCGGGATACGTGAGGTCCCGTCGCTCCTCGTAGGTCACAATCGCGGCTCTCGGTCTCGCGGCCAATCTGGCACTCTCCTCGCCGACAAGTATATAGCCTCGATTCCATCGATACGAGCCGTCGAGTGGGGAAAAAGAGAGACGGCGAATGCGTCAGCGGCGTTTGCGAGGGAATCGCCGCAGGGACGCTGACGGCAGGGCCTCGGCCAGCTCGCGGTAGAGCTCGCGCGAGAAGAAACGGCGCACGTGCGTGATCTCGTGCCAGATGCGCGCCTCGTTGCTGAGCGCGGTTTCACCCAACGCGTCCGGATCGACCTTGGGCTGCGCGGCGCGCGAGGCGCCCGACAGCCTGCGGAACACGTCCGGACCGAACCTCTCCGCCCACAGGAGCGTGTGCGCCGTGGAGAGCGAGCCTGCCCACGGGTAGCTGCGCATGAGGAACCCGGATGCGGCCTTGTCGACGGCGCGCTCGATCCGCTCACTGCCCCGGTCGTCCACCGGCTCGCGGGCCTCTCGGTAGAAGAGCCCGGTGCGAAGCCGGTCGCCCTCCACGCCCCACACCTCGGCCACGCCGAACTCCTCGGGCCGGCGCGCGATCGCCGACCCCGCCGTCAGGTGGAACTCGCCGCACATGAAGAGCGACAGGCTCCCCCTCAAGCGCTCGAGAAGGCGCACCGTGGCAAGAGCCTCATCCTCGGTCTCGGTCGGGAAACCGGTGAAGACCATGGCCTCCACCGCGATGCCTGCCGTGGCAAGGCTCTCGGCCGCCGCCGCCGCGTCCTCCACACCGATCCCCTTCCCGATGCCTGCGAGGATCCTCGGCGAGCCGGACTCGAGCCCCAGCGCCACGGCCATGACCCCACCGTCCGCGAGCTCGCGGCACGCCTCGGCGTCGAGCGCTTTCTCGGGCCGCATGTCCGTGGCCATGCGAACGCCGAGCGACGCGGCCTTCACCTCGCGGGCGATGGCGCGCAAGGTCTTGGGCGCGATGGAGTCCTCGGACAGGTGGAACACGCGGCAGCCGTGCGCGGCACGCAGCGCCGCCAGGTGCTCGACCACCAACCCCGCGGGCCGCTCCCGGTACGGCGCGGTGCCGGTCTCGGAGAGGCCGTAGTGGCAGAAGGCGCACTTGCCGTGGTAGCAGCCGCGCGTCGGATCGTAAGGGAGCACCGGCCCGGGCGAGAGGTACTTGTCGAGCGGCAGGCCCGAGAAGTCCGGGGCCGGCAGCGATCCGAGATCTTGCACGAGCATTCCGCGTACGACGCCGCGCGGCTCCGCTCCTTGATCCGCGGCGCGCACGAGGTCGAGGAGCGCCTGCTCGCCCTCGAACAGCACGGCCGCGTGGAACGGTCCGAGGCCAGATGGCGCGTCGTCGCCGAGCCGCACGAGGAGCTGGGTCATGGCCGGCCCGCCAACGACGAGGTGCGCGTCCGGGAGCAGGCGGCGCAGAGCGAAAGCCAGCGAGAACGCGGGCTGGATCTGGCCCGGGAACGCCACGGACACGCCCACCACGCGCGGAGAGAATGCCCGCAACCGCTCCGCCAGCTCCCCTGTGAAGAAGCCGTGGAACGGATCGCGCTCGGGCCGCGCGTCGGCCTCGATGGCCTCCATGTCGAGGAGAGAGAACGGAGTGCGGTACGAGGCGAAGTCGAGGCAGAGGGGCGCATGCGCCGCAGAGACGACGCGCAGGGCGCTCTCCACGGTCGCCACGGCGTTGCCGTAGGTCGCGTTGTCGAAGAAACGCGCACCGTTCCGGTCACGCAGTACGGCGAGCGCGTCCTCGATCCCGTCCGGCGCGGTCCGCGCATCGCTCCGCGCCCGGGACAACGCGGTGAGGGCGAGCTGCTCCACGTGGCGCAACGCGGCCTTGCGCGCGAGCCTCCTGCGCCTGCGCTTCACACGCTCGGCAAACGCCGCGAGCGCGTCCCGTGTGAGCAGCCGCCCCCAGGCCTCGATGTTGGCGTCGATCGGCAGCACCTCGACCCCGTGGGCGCGTAGGAATCCGGTCAACGCCGGCACCGACAGGTACGGCGCCGTGGGATCGCAGGTTGGCGGATAGACGAGGGCAGCCTTCATGGATGGATTCGTACTCCTTCTCCACTCGGGTTGTCGCGTCCTGCGTTACAGCGTCTTGACATCACAACGTTGTAGCTCCATGATGTCCTTGTGAGTGGAGGTGCACCATGAACGGGCTGACCCAACGAACGACCATCTACCTGGCGCCGGAGCTGCACAAGGCTCTCAGGCTCAAGTCGATAGAGACGTCCCGATCCGTGTCGGAGATCGTCAACAACGCGATCCTGCAGGCGCTCGCCGAGGACGCGGACGACCTCGCGGCGTTCAAGGACCGCGCGGCCGAGCCGGAGATCTCCTTCGAGAAGGCGCTCAAGGAGCTCAGGGGTCATGGGCGCCTATAGGATCTTCTTCAAGAGATCCGCGCTCAAGGAGCTCGAGGCGATCCCCAAGAAGGACCTGAAGCGGATCCTCTCGGCGATCGAGGCGCTCTCGACGAACCCGCGGCCGCCGCAGGCGAGGAAGCTGTGCGCCGACGAGCGGTATCGCCTCCGGCAAGGCGTCTACCGGGTTCTCTACTCCATCGAGGACGACAAGCTCGTCGTCAGCGTCGTGCGCGTCGCACACCGGCGCGAGGCGTATCGGTAGCGGTCTTATCGACGCTCCCCTTTCAGACCCCGAGCACGAGGCGCAGGCCGTTGTCGACCAGGATCAGGGTGGAAGGGGTGAGCCGCCCGACGCGCGTGCGCAGATGGGACTTGTCCAGCGTGAGGAGCTGCGAAACGTTGACCACCGAGTCTTCGGGAAGCCGGCTCTCCCGCTTGCGGACGAGGACGTTGCCCGGCGCCTCGGCGAGCCTCACGTTGGCGGTCATCGCCGCGACGACAACGGTCCGGATGCGGCTCTCGTTGAACGGCTCGGCCTGCACGACGAGCACCGGCCGTGAAAAGACCGGCGCGGAGCCGGCCGGCTCGGCGAGCGCGGCCCACCAGATTTCCCCGCGCTTCATCTATCGCCTTTCATTTCGCAGCGCGTCGCGTTGCATGGCGTCGAGCTGCGGGTCGAGCGCCGAAGGCTCGGAGCCATAAACGGCGTCGAGCGCCTCGCGGACGCGATCCGCGCGGTACTCGGTGACGAAAGCCTCGAGAGCCTCGGCATAGAGCTGGCTGCGCGACTTGGAGAGCTTTCGGGCGAGCGCATCCGCTTCGCGGAACAGGGGATCGGGGACTGAGATTGCCGTCTTCATGATGTTGGTATAACCACGGTAATACCCATGGTCAAGGACGCCGGGCGACACACGTCTGCACCGGGACCACGCTCACCCGACCATCTGGATGGGCCATGAAAACGTGGCTTCCCTCCTGACAAGCGTCCGCGTCGATGCTATTGTTCCTTTGTAAGGCAAGTACCTGAGGGTCGTGACGCTGGGGGATCGCACGACCAGTCACAATGCGTTTCCAGACAGGAGGTTCAAGCCATGAGGTTGAACTACTACGTGGACACGGACTCCCTCTACATCGATCTCTCCGCCCGCCCGAGCGTGGAGAGCAGGGAGGTCTCCGAGGGTGTCGTGCTGGACTACGACGTCGACGGCAGGCTGGTGGGCATCGACATCGACAATGCGACGTCGAAGCTCGATCTCGGGGAACTGGTTCTGAGCAAGCTTCCCGTGAGTGTCCAGAAACTCACCGCTTGAGAATCGTTCTATGTGTGGAGGGTTGCGACCCCTTGTCAGTCACTCTTCTTGCTCCCCCGGCCCGGACCCGAAGATCTCTTGGCTTCGAGCCGCTTGGTCTGCTCGATGGCCCGATCGAAGTCCGAGGTGGGCTGGCTTGCTTCAATCCGCCGTCGCTCGGACTCGTACCGCTCGAACTCGCTCTCGGCATGTTGGAGCGCGAGAGCATGGCTGATCTGGCCGGCGTGCGTGAGGATGTTGCGCTCGTTGAACCCGAGGAAGCCGTCGAGCCTCAAGACCCACTCGGCCATCGTCATCGGCCGGCGACGACGGGCCTGGTCCTCGGCGTAGTCGAGGTACATGGTGACGACGCGGTTCAGCTCGCGAAGCTCGTCCTCGGTCAGGTAGTTCTTCGCGATGGTGACGTCGGCCTTCCGGATGGGCCCCTTGGGCGAGCTCTTCCAGCTCGTGAGCCCCATGCGCGGCTTGCTGGCGTCGGCCCGCTCGCGGATCAACTCGGCCGCCGTGCGCCCGTGGATGGCCCAGTGCATCTTGTTCTGCACGGTCGCGTAGAACTTCTGCGTGATCTCGGACCGCGGATCGTAATCGACGCTGCACTGGGCGTAGATGTCGGTGACCTTCTGGTAGAAGCGTCGCTCGGACGAGCGGATGTCGCGGATGCGCTCGATGAGTTGGTCGAAGTAGTCCTCGCCGAGGTGCGCGGTCGATTTCAACCGCTCGTCGTCGAGCACGAATCCCTTGATGAGGTACTCGTCGAGCCGGGCCGTCGCCCATTGGCGGAAGCGGGTGCCCTGCGTGGACCTGACCCGGTAGCCGACGGCCAGGATGGCGGGGAGGGAGTAGTGGTCGACGAGGCGGGAAACCGAACGATTTCCCTCGGTTCGAACTATCCGGTATTTCCGGATAGTTGCTCCCGGGTCGAGCTCGCCATCCTCGTAGATGGCCTGAAGGTGGTCGTTGATGGTGCGAACGTCCTTGCCGTAGAGCCCGGCCATCAGCTTCTGCGTGAGCCAGACCGTGCCCTCGGCGATCCGCACATGGACGTGCGCGGTCCCGTCGTCACCCACATAGACCAGGAATTCCCCGCCGGCGGGGACGAGCGCTTTCGGGTCGTCAGTCATCGGCAAGCCTCCGCGTTCGTCCGACGTTGTAGTTTTGCCCGTGTGTCATGCGGAGGGTTGCGACCCCAGTCGCCTCCAGTCGCCTCCTAGTCATATCAACCTATTGCGACAAAGGTGGCCTCTCCGACATTGCCATACCGGCCGGGGACGCAGGTGAAAATGACGATCTGGCATTCCTTGGCTGCTTTAGCCAGTACGGCCCCCATGAGGAGCAACCGATCCGGGTCCGTATAGCCCAACGCATCATCCAGGATGAGTGGCGTTCCACCATCCTTCGCGACGATCATCGAGCAAGCGGATCGGAAGATCAGCGAAAGCTGTTCCTTGGTGCCACCGCTCAACGAGTCAAACGGCACCGTGATACCATTCAGCGTCCGACTGGCAATCCTTAATTCCTCGCTGATGTCCACTTGCAAGGAGCCATCGAAGACCAGACGGCCTAGCTGTTCGATCTTCTCCTTGAGCGGGGCCACGTACGCCCGCCGCGTCTTGTCTCGCTCTTCCCTCATGGTTTCAAGGAGGCATTTGGACGAAGACGCCCGTCGAAACAGGGATTTGTTATCCGCTATTAGACGCTCAAGACCGACTTGGGCCAAGTGTAGTTTCTCGTGAAGCCCCTCCTCGCCGTGAATTTTAAGCCGCGTCTGATTTTCGGTCAGTTCCGTTTGAGCTGCATTCCGGCGATTCTGCGTCGTTCGCAGGGAGCCCTTCGCCGTCTCGGCCAATGTCCTCACCTGCTCGGGGTTCTTCGCCTTGAGTGAGGTTTCGGCGGCACGAACGCCGGCATCCTCGAATGCCACGGTCTGGATCGCATTCGCCAGAGCCGTCTCCAAATTACCGTCGGGAACGCTCTTTCTCGCTCGTTGGAGGTTTTCGCGTGCTTGGTTAATATCCTTGGACGATAGGTCGAGCCGGACCCGCAATTCCTGGTGCTTGGTGTTCAAGCCATCCCGCACGCCTCGGGCGGCATCAAGTGACTCGCGAGCCGATTCCCACTGCTTAGACGTCTCCTGCTGTGACGCCTCAGCACTTGCCCACTCCTTCTTCGCCGAGTCCAAGTCAGGACAAATGGCGGGTTCGGCCACACGCTTGGCAAGATAGCCGGGCACTGCTTGCTGAAGGCCAAGCAGTTTTTTGTCCAGTTCCTCATAGGTCAAATCACGCAGATTTTCCTTCTCTACCTGCTCCTTGGATTCCACATGTCGGGTCGCTTCGCGGCGCTCTTCAAATGCCCCCCGCGCTTCGTCAGGATTGGAAACGCCCGCTGTTGCGCAAACATCATCCAGAACCCGACGCGCATCTTCGACTTTCCTGGACAGTCCCCCGGCACTGGAACCGGCCGTGATCTCTACATCCAACGCGCCGGGTATCGTCAACCGGGATCTGTCCGCGACTGGGATAGTTCGAACTTCTTCCTTGCTGAGTTTAACCTCAGCATCGTCAACGTACAGTAGGCAATCGGCTAGCCCGCGAAGCAGCATACTCGGTGCGCCGGTCTGCAATTGCGCGTTGGCGGTCAGCAATTCTCTTTCGGCGTTCTGGATTGCCTTCAATACGCGGGACTCCACCTTGTTTCGAGCCAGTAGCGCCTCTGCCTGAGCGGCATTCCGTCGGGCTTGATCAATGCGTTCCTTGCGTTCCCGAAGCTGCTCGAGATGAAGTTTGCTATTATAGTAGTCGAAATCGGCACGCAGAAGAACGGCGAGGGTGTCCGCCGCCTTTCTCTTCCAGTCGCTCGCATCGAAAGCATTCTGCGCTTCCTTGAGCTTGGCCTCCGCCTGATTCACCGCCGGGAGGGACATGACGCTGCATTCCTTAATATCACCATGGTTTCTGACAATTTTGTCGACCGTATCAATGAGTCCATGCCGTTCGTCTTTGTCTCGTCGGGCGACCTTCTCGGATTTCTGCGCCGACTCCAATCTCAGACGAGTTGCTGAAAGAGCATTTTCTAGAACGTCAATTTCCTCGAGTGAAGCTGTATGGGCATTCACTGCCTTCATCAGCTCGTCTTCCTGCTTCTTCAGTTGGCTCAGTTCCCGTTGAAGAGCAGCCGCACGGTCGATGTCCTGTTCAAGGTCTCGGATTGCCCGTTCGATACTGGCAACTTCCGCTTCGGCGTCGGTTTGTGCCTTGCGTGACTCAGCGAACTCCTTTCGCTCCGCTCCGCGTTCGGTGTAGGATCGAAGGTATTCCTCCTTTACCTTGTCGAAAAGGCCCTCTTCCCGAGGGTCGGCGGGACAGCCGCCAGCCGCCTTATCGAGCGCTGCCGAGAGCGATGTCTGTTTCGTTAGGACAGGCTGTTGAATGGTGTCACCTTGTTGAATGGTCAACGCTTTCCAGAGGTCAATGTCGAGAGTTTCGCGGAGAATGGTCTCCGCGCGTTCGTGCGCTTCGCGTCCAGTATGGTTCTCGGGCTTGGGTTTGGTGACGGTGAGTTTTGTTTCTGGTCTCTTGAGAAACCGTTTTCGGTAGGTGAACGCATAGGGGCCGCTTTCTGCCTGCAATTCGATTTCTGGTCCTTCGTCTCGATGAACCGGCTTAATGGCTTCGATATTACGGTGCTTGCTTGAATCCAAGTACTCGAGAGAAGTCCTACAGCCTCGCCCAAGCTCGTTTTTCCTGCTTCATTCGGGCCCTGCACGAGCGTGATGCCAGTGGGACCGAACTTCACTTCGGCGTCAGCAATGCCCCGGTAATTGGCGACTCGGAGATAAATGAATTTCATGCCGCCCCCCTTGCCAGCCGAAGCAGAAGCATCAATGCTCCGCGAGCCACCGTACCTTCATCTCCACCTTGAGTGATCATGTTTCGTAGCCGCTGGACAGTTCCGTCGGCAAAGCCCGAAAATCCAAGGTTAGCAAAATCCGTGTCGTCTGGACAAATGAGAAGACCTTCGTCCCGAACATCGAAGGCACCAAACAAATCCCCTGCGGCGAGAACATGTTTCTGAAGCGCCGCGCTCGTGGCCAGAGATAGCGTGCCAAGAAAGTTCATCCGAACGACGGTGCGATCCTTGTTCTCGATTTCCCCCAGTGACTTTCGCAATGTTTCCACATCGTCGGCGGTGTTCAGATCAACTCTTTCACGCTCAAGAACCCGCCAATTACCGATCTGGGTGCTTCTGGTGGTTACGCTA
>JAQTNF010000098.1 GCA_028713995.1 Deltaproteobacteria bacterium
GGCGACGCGGCCAAGGCCAAGGGCCACCCGCTCACGGTCAAGGCACCCTCATCGGCAGCTGCACGACCTCCTCGTACGAGGATCTGAGCCGCGCGGCGGACGTTGCGCGACAGGCGCTCGAGGCAGGCCTCGCGTCCCGCACGCCCTTCTATGTCACGCCGGGCTCGGACCGCGTCTACGCCACGGTGGAGCGCGACGGCATCCTCGACGTGCTGCGCAGGATGGGCGCCCGGATCCTCACCAACTCCTGCGGCCCGTGCATCGGCCAGTGGGCCCGCCCAGACGCCAAGGCCGGCCGCGTCGACTCGATTCTGTGCTCCTTCAACCGCAACTTCCCGGGGCGCAACGACGGCCTCAACGAGACCGCCTCGTTCCTGGCGAGCCCCGAGATCGTTACGGCGCTCGCGTTCGGCGGGCGCCTCGACTTCGACCCTTTGAACGGCGCGCTCGAGACCCCGTCCGGCGGGCGTTTCGCCTTTGCGCCCCCCAAGGGCGAGGAGCTTCCTCCCGGCGGCTTCGCGGGCGGGGACTTGGGGTTCGTGCCGCCGGCCGAGGACGGGGCGGGCGTGGCGGTCGAGATAGCGCCCGGCAGCGAGCGGCTCAGCCTTCTGCCGCCGTTCGCGCCATGGGACGGCAAGGATTTCGAGCGGCTGCCCGTGCTCCTCAAGACCCGCGGCAAGACGACCACGGACCACATCTCGCCCGCGGGCAAGTGGCTGCGCTACCGCGGCCACCTCGATCGCATCAGTGACAACATGTTCGAGGGCGCGCACAACGCCTTCACCGGCGAGACCGGCAAGGGCCGCGATCCTTTGACCGGCGAGGCCGGGATGCCGTTCGCTTGCATCGCGCGGCGCGCCGAGGAGCGCGGCCAGGCCCTGGCGGTGATCGGCGACGACAACTACGGCGAGGGCAGCAGCCGGGAGCACGCGGCCATGTCGCCCCGCCACCTCGGGGTCAAGGTCGTCATCGCGAGGAGCTTCGCCCGCATCCACGAGACCAACCTCAAGAAGCAGGGCATCCTGCCGCTCGTGTTCGCGGATCCGGCCGACTGGGACAAGGTCGAGGAGCGCGATCTCGTGAGCGTGCGCGGGCTCGCGGGGCTCGCGCCGGGCAAGCCGGTCGAGGTCGTCCTGCACAAGGAGGACGGGCGCGAGGTCGTCCTGCGCACGGTCCACTCGCTCACCTCGAAGCAGATCGGATGGTGGAAGGCGGGCTCCGCGCTGAACGCGCTCGGGGCCGCACGAGGCGACACATGACGTTCAGGAGATCCGCTGCTCCGGGCTCGTCTCGGCCGTCGTCGCGGCGATGTGGGGCGGAGGCGAGGGCTGAGACCGGCTCCCGCGTCTTACGGCCACGCCCCTGTGCGCGTAGTGCGCCAGGATGTCCTTGCGGCCGAGCACGCCCAAGAGCCTGCGGTTCGCGTCGACCACAGGGAGGCAGCGCACCTTCTTCCCGCTGAAGAGCCGGATGGCCTTGTTCAGGCTGCACTCCGCGCAGATCGTGAGCACGTTGTGCGTCATGACGTCCCTGGTCAGCCGGTCGAGCCGGCCCGGTAGGATGAGATCGGTCTGCGAGACGATTCCCACGACGTCGCGTTGGTCGTTGATGACCGGGAGCGCGCCGATGGGGTTCTTGAGGAAGATGTCCACGAGCTCGCGGACCGGCGTGGTCTCGAAGGCCGTGATGACGCGTGGGTTCATGATTTCCGAGACGCGTGTGCGCGCCGGATCGCGGTAGCTGTCGAGGTCGATGGCCATGTCCACTTCGCCGCCGCCCGTGCCCTGCGGGGAAAAGCCGACCTTCTCGAGCACGTGCCGCATGCGCATGTTGTGCGTCTCGGTCGGCGACCACACGTTGGTGTAGCCGAGCTCGTAGGCGAGCTGCACCGAGTACCGCACGAGCTCCGTGCCGATCCCCGTGTTCTGGTGGCGCGGGGCCACGGCCACGAGCATCTCGCACTTGTCCGGCGTGAGCGGGAAGAGCCCCACGTGGCCCACCACGCCGTGATCGAAGGAGAGCGCGATCAGGTTGATCCCGTCCTTCATCATGCCCTCGACCCACGCGGCGCACGCGTCGTCGCGCAGCGGCGGCAGGCCCCAGAACGAGTTGCGCGGCTCGTAGGTGAGGTACATGTCGAGCAGGCGCTTCGCACGCGCCTCGTCGAGCGGCTTGACCATCACGGGCTCGCCCGCCTTGCTGATGAACGCGAGGGGCGGCCTGTCCATCATCGCCTCTCGATGGGCACGTAGTCGCAGGCCGTCGGCCCGGTGTAGATCTGCCGCGGGCGGGCGATCCTGGTGGTGCCTCCGTTGTGCTGCTCCTTCCACTGGGCGATCCAGCCCGGCAGGCGCCCGATGGCGAACATCACCGGGAACATGCTGGTCGGGATGCCGATGGCGCGCAGGATGATGCCGCTGTAGAAGTCCACGTTCGGGTAGAGCTTGCGCTCCTTGAAGTAGGGATCCGCGAGGGCCAGCTCCTCGAGCCTGCGGGCGATGTCGAGCCGCGGGTCCTTGACGCCGAGCTTGGCGAGCACCTGGTCCGCCGCGCGCTTCAGGATCTTGGCGCGCGGGTCGTAGTTCTTGTAGACGCGGTGACCGAAGCCCATCAGGCGCACCTTGCTGTCCTTCTCCTTGGACATGCGGATGAAGTCCTCGGGCGCGAGATTGCCCTCGTAGATCTCGTCGAGCATCTCGATGACCGCCAGGTTGGCCCCGCCGTGCAGGGGGCCCCACAGGGCGCACACGCCCGCCGCCACCGAGGCGAACAGGTTGGCCTGGCTCGAGCCCACCATGCGCACCGTGGCCGTGCTGCAGTTCTGCTCGTGGTCCGCGTGCAGGATGAAGAGCAGGTTGAGCGCGTCCTCCACCTCGCGCTCCACTACGTAGTCCTTGTGCGGCATGGAGAACATCATGTGCAGGAAGTTGCTGCAGTAGCGCAGGGAGGGGTTGGGGTAGTTGAACGGCAGCCCCATGGAGCTGCGGTAGGCGTACGCCGCAATCGTGCGGATCTTGCTCATCAGACGCGCGCTCGCCTCCTCGAACGAGGTGTCATCGCCGAGCGCGAAGAACTCCGGATGGTAGCAGGACAGGGCGTTGATCATGGCCGAGAGGATGGCCATGGGCGGGGCATGCACCGGGAACCCCTCGAAGTGGTGCTTCATGGCCTCGTGGAGGTTGGCGTTGTCCGTGAGGATCTTACGGAAGCGCATGATTTCCATTGCGGTGGGCTGGCGTCCGAACATGACGAGCCAGGCGACCTCGATGAAGTCGGGGTCGGGACGGTCGAACTGCTCGATGGGGATGCCGCGGTAGCGCAGGATGCCTTTTTCGCCGTCGATGAACGTGACCTTGCTCAAGCAGCTTCCGGTGTTGCTGTAACCCGGGTCGTACGTGATGAGGCCGGTCTGGTCGCGAAGGTGCTGGATGTCGATGGCGCGTTCTCCTTCGCTGCCTTCTATGATCGGAAGATCATATCGGTTTTCGCCTACAACCAGCGTCGCGATATTCGACATCGCCTGTCCCTCCTATATGTCTATCGTTACGATAGACAAACTAAACATAAGGCCAAGGGGCCGGCTTTGCAACAGGGGAATTCGGGAATTTCGAGGCGCAGGCTACAGGGGCGCGGATCCTGCGCCCCCTGCCTCGCCCCGTCCCGGTTCCCATGCTAATGAATAGCCCGAGGATGGAATGACGCCATGAAAAACGGAAAATTGGTGAAGATCGCGGTGAGCGTGGCGCTGGTGGCCGGGGCCCTCGTCTACTTCGCGAACAGCTGGGGCGAGTCGGGCGCCATGGTCTACTACAAGACCGTGGACGAGGTGATCGCGGGCGCGGATCGCTTCGAGGGCCGACCGGTGCGCGTCAACGGCACGTTGGTCGCGGGCTCCGTCAAGCAGCAGCCCGGGACCGACCGCTTCAGGTTCAAGATCGCCAAGCGCGGGCAAGAGCTCGACGTGACCTATGCGGGCATCATCCCGGATGCGATGCAGGACGGCCGTGAGCTCATCGTGCAGGGCGTCCTTGGACCCGACCGCAGGAGCTTCGCCGCCACCGAGATCATGACCAAGTGCCCGTCCAAGTACGAGGCCGAGGCCAAGGCCAGGAGCGTCGGGCCGTAGGGATGCGCGGGGCGACCCGGCGGGTTTCCTCCTCCGCTACCGGGCTCGGATCTTCGCTCCACGGGCGTCGAGCAGGAACCCGATCTCGTCGACCCGGGCGTTCCAGAGGTTGTCGCGCTCGTTGATCGCCATCGCGGTGTCCACGGCGAAGTCGCGGCACGTGTCGAGGTCGTCGAAGCCGCCTCGCGCGGCGAACTGCGCGACGCGGCGCAGCTCGTCCACGGTGTCCCGGTAGACGTCCCGCACGAGCCGGTCCACCTTCGCGCTCATGACGTCGGTGGCCGGGCCCGGAAGGAGCTCCTCGTGGACGTGCCGCGTGAAGGAGAGGTTGATGAGCCTGTTCAGGAGGCTCTCGTTGGAGAAGGCCCGCTGTGCGAAGCAGACGCGCAGGATCCGGAACATCATCTCCGCCCTCGGGTCGCGCATCCGATAGCCGTAGGCGCGCCAATCCCCCTCCAGACGGCCTTCGGCCTCAAGGCGCGCCAGCAGCGGCGTGCCCGGGTAGATCTCGGTGCGGCACACGTTCCAGGTCAGGTCGAGATGTTCCGATGCGAAGTCGATGTTCGCGCCGATCTCCTCGAGGGTGCAGTCGGGATCGAACAGCATGATGTTGTAGGACGATCGGATCTTGTGCTCGAGGCAAAGCGCGATGGCCCGCTCGTTGTCCTTTCGCGAATGGGTGCGCCCGAGGTAGCGGAGCCTGTCCGGGGCGGCGTTCTCCACCCCGAGGAACATGTGTATCGCGCCCAGCTCCCTCGCCGCCTCGGCCACCGATGGCGTGATCGTCTCGGGGCGACCCTTGATCCAGAAGAGCACCTTGCCCACGCCCCTCGCCTTCATGGCCTGAGAGATCGCGTTCATCCTTTCGACGGATTTCCTTTCGCTCGGCAGGATGAAGAGGTCGTCCTGGAGGATGATCACGCGCACGCCGAGCTCGTGGTACGCGGACGCGATCTCGTCCGCCGCCGCTCCGGCGCTGCGCATGCGGAAACGTTTGCCGCCGGCGTCCTTGCCGAACGCCCGCAGGCAGCAGTACGTGCACTCCCCGATGCACCCGCGGGAGGTGAGCATCACCGCGATGGGCGCGCCGCCGACCACGAGCGGGCTCTGGCGTCGCAGCGGCGTCGGCAGCGAGTCGAGGTCCGAAAGGAGCGGTCGCGCCGGGCCGGCCGCGATTTCGCCTCCCTCGCGCCAGACCAGGCCGCGAAGCCCGCGCGGCTCCTCGCCTCGACCCAGCGCATCGAGCAGCTCGACGAGCGTGCGCTCGCCCTCGTGGCGGACGACCGTGTCGATCTCGGGCGCGGCCTTGAGGATCTCGCGGAAGCAGAATGTGGGCACGTGGCCCCCGCAGGTCACGTGGCCGCGGTAGCCCTCCATCCGCAGGAGGCGGGCCAGCTCGAGTTGGTCGTCGACGGAGCACTGGAAGGCGATGCTGAGGCCGATCAGATCCGGAGAGAACTCCAGGATGGACCGGACGCATCTTGGCGCATCCGCTTTTGTGTCGAAGCTCACGAGCCGGACGCGATGACCCGCCGCCTCCACGGAGGCCCCGAGGTACTCGAGGGCCAGGTTCCCCTGCAGGCTGGGACCCACCAGGACTGCGGTTCGTGGTCGCATCGGGCCTTACGCCCTGTGCCGCCAGCGCAGGGTCGCGACCGTGGCCGAAGAGCCGTCCCTGACTGCGACCTGCACGAGGTGAGGCCCGGGATCGATTGGAAGCTCCCAGACGACCTCGGCCTCTTCGCGCCCGGTCAGCGTGCCGCCCGAGACCTTCCAGCTGTAGGACGCAGCGCCCTCGGTGTCGCGGTGCCGGACGGACAGCGCGACGCTGCGTCCGTGAATCGCGCCGGGCACGATCTCGGCCTGCGGGCTTCCGGAAAGCGCGGCCGGCCCTTGGCCGCGGGAGGCCGGGAGGGGGCACGCGATCTTCTCGCAGACCTCGCTGCACACCGTGCACTCCCCGCCGGAGGCGACCCAGATCGGATTGTCCGCGCCGTCGCACAAGTGAAGGTAGGTCGTCGCTTCGATCATCTGCGTGTCGCCGCTCAGGTCGGCGCAATCGACCTCGACGAAGACCTTCATGACAATCTCCGCATCCCCCGGGGCGATCCCCGTCGATGACGGGAACTCGACGTGGAACGAGAACCCGTCGCCGGCGGCCGCCACGTCCGACACGACCGCGTCCGTCAGCTCCTCCGGCACCGCCTCCAAGATCGTGATCACGGGCAGGCCGACGATCCTGCCCGCGAGACCGGCGGCGATCGCGATCTGACCGTCGGCGGAGACCGGATCCCACGTCGCCGGCTCGAGCGTCACCGTTGCCGCCTTGTTGCTCTCCGCGACGGGCACGTCCGACGCGCAGAGAGCCGCATGGTCCGGCGCGATCCCGTCAGGTGGGGAGGGCACGATGTAGTCCTCCTTCGTCACCTCCGCCCCGCCGCAGATGCCGTCGGTCCCGGTGTCGGTGTCCGTGTCGGTGTCCGTGTCGAAGCCGGTTTCCGTGTCCGAGCTCGTGTCCGTGGCGTTTTCGGTTTCGGTGCCCGTGTCGGAACCGGATTCCGTGTCCGTGCCGCCGCAAGATGTGTCCGGGCGATCCGAGCCGTTCCCGCTGCCGCAACCGATGAGCCCCATCAGCGCCGCGAGCGCCGACCACAGCCTGAGCCTCCTGGCGCGCAACCCCCATCTCTCGCCCACAAGGAGCAGGAGGAGCGACATGAACGCCAGGGCGACGACGAGCGACGCTACGACAAATGGAATGATGAGATCGCGCTTGTTCACGTTTCACCTCCCTGTCCCTTGTCATCGAAAACATCCGCTATTGAACTGTTAGTTGCCGTGCCGTCCCAAACGAATGAAAAAAGGTTCGTTTGTGCGAGGCCACGGCCGGGAGCGTCGGGCCGTATGGCTCAGGCGAACGCTTCGATAACAACCCGTTCTTGCGATTATCTCGGGCATCCGTTGCGGACGGCGCGCACCTCGGCGTCGATCTCCTCGTCCGTGAGGCGATCGCGGCCGCTTTCTGCAGCGCAGCGCTGCAACTCCTCCATCGCGACGAGGAAGCGGCTCCTGCTCTCGGGGTTGAGGCTGCAACCGCCGGATTCCTCATGTGTCGGACGCGTCGGACAGGTCCGACAGGTCGGACGGGTTTTCCTGTGCCTCGGCTTTCCCATGGCTGTACGAACAGGATATGGCCGCCGGGGGCGGATCTCAAGGAGGCCGCAATCTCACCCCACGAGCTTGGCGAGCCACTCGATCGTCTGGTTGTGGATGACCTCGTAGAACACGGGGACGAGGCCGAGGACGAGCGACGCGACCGTGGTGACCGCCACCGTGGCCGCGAGCGTCGGGGTGACGGGCAGGCGCGCGGCCTCGGGGTAGACCGGCTCGATGTACATCTGCCGCACGATGCGCAGGTAGTAGTACAGGCTGATCGTGGAGTTGACCGCGGCGACCGCCACGAGCCAGTGGAACCCCGCCTTGGACGCGATCGAGAACAGGAAGAACTTGCCCACGAAGCCCGACAGCGGCGGGATGCCGGCCAGGCTGAACAGGGCCAGCATCATGGCGAGCGCGAGCAGGGGGTTCGTGCGCGCGAGGCCCCGGTACTCCTCGATCCTCTCGCGGCCCGTGGCGTTGGCGTAGAAGATGATGACGCCGAACACGGCCATGTTCGCGGCCACGTACGCCAGCATGTAGAAGAGCATGGCCGGCACGCCGCCCGCGTCGGGTCCGAGGAAGCCCATCACGATGTAGCCGGCCTGGGAGATGGCCGAGAAGGCCATGAAGCGCTTGATGCTGCGCTGCACGATGGCCACCGTGTTGCCGAGCGTCATGGTGGCCGCGGCCAGGAAGGCGAGCAGCGGCCCGAGATCCTTCACCATGTGCCCGAGCACGCGGTAGAAGATCTGGAACATGACGGCCAGGCCCACGGCCTTGGAGGCCACGGACAGGTACGCGATGACCGGCAGGGGCGCGCCCTCGTACACGTCGCCGGCCCACATGTGGAACGGCACGAGCGTGAGCTTGAACCCGATGCCCGTGGTGACGAGCGCGAGCGCCAGGAACAGGGCCGGGCTCGGCCTCACCGCGGCCGCGATTGCCGCAAGATCGGTGGAGCCCGCGAGCCCGAAGAGCAGCGAGAAGCCGTAGAGCAGGAACGCGGACGCGAGCGCGCCCATGACCACGTACTTGAGGCCCGCCTCCTGGGAACCCGCGTCGCTCCGCTTCCACGCCGCGAGCGCGAACAGCGGGATGGTGGCGAGCTCCAGGCTCACGTACAGCGTGACGAGGTCGCGCGCCGACACGAGGAACATGGCGCCCACCAGGGTCGAGAGCAACACCGCGTAGTACTCGCCGCGCAGGCCGATGCCGCGCACGCGCACCTTGACCCGGCCGTCGAGCTGGTCGAGGGACAGGCACACGGTGAGGAACGACGCGAGCAGGAAAACGACCTTGAACCAGATCGCGACCTCGTCGACCGAGAAGCGCCCGCCGAACAGGGAGCCGGCCGGGGCGGCGAGGAGCGCTGCGAGCGCGGCCGCGAGACCCACGAGGGTGAGCAAGGCGAGGACAACGCGGCGCCTCTCGGAGAGGAACAGGTCGGCGACCAGCACGGTGAGGGCCGTTGCGACGACAATCAGCTCGGGCAGCATGCACATGATTAGGGCCCCTTCCTCACAGCCTGTTGACGAGGGGCATGAGCGAGCCCTCGATGAGGTCGATGAACGGCCCGGGCACGAGCCCCACCACGACCAGGGTCGCGACGAGCATGCCGGTGGCGATCCTCTCCGGCCATGTTGCGTCCGTGAGGTGCTCGAAGTGCGGATCCTTGATGGGGCCTTGGAACACCTTGGCGAGGCCGATGAGCACGTAGACCGCCGTCACCACGATCGACATGGTCGCGATGACGGTGAGCGTCTGCATGTACGTGAGGCTGTGCCACGGGTTGCCGAAGAAGCCCGCGAGGAAGACCTGGGATTCGGCCACGAAGCCCGAGAGCCCGGGCAGCCCGAGCGACGCGAGGCCCGCGATGTAGAAGGTGGTCGCGAGCCAGGGCATGACCTTGGCGAGGCCGCCCATCTCCGGGATGATGCGCGTGTGGGTGCGGCCGTAGACCATGCCGATGAGCCCGAAGAAGAGGCCGGTCATGATGCCGTGGCTGAACATCTGCGTGACCGCGCCCTTCATGCCCATCAGGGAGAGGGTCGACACGCCGAAGAGCACGAAGCCGCAGTGGCTGACCGACGAGTACGCGGTGAAGTACTTGAGGTCCTTCTGCATCACCGCGCCGAACGCGCCGTACACGATGTTGATGGTGGTGAGGAACAGGAAGATCGGGGCCCACCACTTGGCGCCGTCGGGCAGCAGGTAGACCGCCACGCGGATGGCGCCGTAGCCGCCCAGCTTCATGAGCACGCCCGCGTGCAGCATGGACACGGCCGTGGGCGCCGACGAATGGCCGTCCGGCGACCAGGTGTGCAGCGGGTAGAGCGCGCCGATCACGCCGAACCCCACGAAGATGCACGGGAACACCCAGAACTGGAAGTCGGTCGAGAACTTGGCGTGGTCGAGCTTGGTGAGGTCGAACGTGTGCATCCCGGAGCCGTGGTAGAGCGCCAGCATGCCCACGAGCACGAACGCCGAGCCCACGAGCAGCATGAGCGTGAGCTTCATGGCCGCGTACTCCTTCGGCCCGGTGCCCCAGATGCCGATGAGGAGGTACATGGGCAGCACCGCCACCTCGTAGAACATGAAGAACAGGAACAGGTCGAAGGAGAGGAACACGCCGAACACGCCCGTGACGAGCACGAGCAGCCAGCAGAAGAACTCCTTGGTCCGCTCGACCACGTTCCACGAGGCGAGCACGCCCGTGAAGATGATGATCGAGGTGAGGATGACCATGGCCACGGAGATGCCGTCCACGCCCACGAGGTACGTGATGCCCAGCGTCTCGAACCACGGCACGCGCTCGACCAGGTACAGCTTGAAGAAGGCCGCGGTCCTCATCGAGGCGACGTCCGCGGCGGCCTGCTGCCAGTAGAGCCAGGTGACGGTCGCGGTCAGGACGAGCTCCACGCCTGTGCCGATGGCGGCGATCCAGCGGATGACGCGGGACGCGCGCGCCGGCGTCATGAGGACCGCGAGCGCGGTCAGGAAGGGGATGACGATCAACCAGCTGACAATGCCCATCGCGCGTCTCCTAGAATGCCGCCGACCACAGGACGAGCAGCAGGAAGAGCGTGCCGCCGACGAGCCACACGCCGTAGGCCTGGACCCTGCCGCCGTGGAGAGCGCCGAGGAGGCTCCCGGTCCTGCGGGTGGTCCAGCCGCTCAGGTTGACCATGCCGTCCACCGCGTGCCGGTCGAACCAGGCGATGGGACGGGAGATGTGCCGGAAGATGATCCTGTGCGTGACGAACAGGTAGAGCTCGTCCACGTAGAACTTGCGCTTGACCACGCGGTACGCGCCCCCGAGGGCATTGGCGCCGGCCGTGGCCCTCGCGCCGTCCCCGGAGTAGAGCAGGAACGCGAGCCCGATGCCGAGCACTCCCGCGGTCGATGCCGGAATCGCCACGGCGAGGTCGATGCCCTCGTGGCCCGCCTCGGCGCCGATGCCGACGAAGCTGCCGAAGGGCACGAACCCGGCCACGGCCGAGAGCAGCGCGAGGAGCGCGAGCGGGGCCCACATGACAAAGGGCGCCTCGTGCGCGTGCTCCGCGTGCTCGTGGCGCGCGCGGCCCAGGAACACCACGATGTAGATGCGGAACATGTAGAACGCGGTCAGGGCGGCCACGAGCAGGCCAAGCCCGAAGACCACCGGGTGCCCGCCGCGCAGGGCCGCGGCCAGGATCTCGTCCTTGGAGAAGAACCCGGAGAGCGGCCAGACGCCCGCGATGGCGAGCGTGGCCACGAGGAACGTGAGGTGCGTGATGGGCATCTTGCGCCTTAGGGCCCCCATCTCCCAGATGGAGTTCGTGTGCACGGCGTGGATGACCGCGCCCGCGCCGAGGAAGAGCAGGGCCTTGAAGAAGGCGTGCGTGAACAGGTGGAACATGGAGGCCGTGTAGCCCGCGGGCCGGTCCATGGCCGCCACGCCCAGCGCGAACATCATGTAGCCGAGCTGGCTCAGTGTGGAGAAGGCCAGCACGCGCTTGATGTCGTCCTGGGTGCAGCCGATGACCGCGGCGAACAGGCTCGTGAACGCGCCCACGCACATGACCACGGTGAGCGCGTCGCCCGAGAAGGCGAAGGCCGGGAAGAGCCGCGCCACCAGGTACACGCCCGCCACCACCATGGTCGCGGCGTGGATGAGGGCCGAGACCGGCGTGGGGCCCTCCATGGCGTCGGGCAGCCAGATGTGGAGCGGGAACATGGCGCTCTTGCCGGCCGCGCCCATGAAAACGAGGATCATGGCGATGGTGAGCAGGCTCACGCCGCCGACGGCCAGCGCCGGGGCTGCCAGGCGCCCGAGCAGATCGGGGTGCGTCAGGTACAGGAAGTCGAACGGCTGCAAATCGGTCGCGATGCGGCCCGTAACCTCGCGCGCCACCGTGGGGCCCACGTCGCCGAACGCCGTGTAGCCGTTGTAGCCCAGGATGAGCACGCCGATGAGGAAACCGAGATCCGCGAAGCGCGTGACGATGAAGGCCTTCTTGGACGCGGCCACCGCGGACGGCTTCTCGTAGTAGTAGCCGATGAGCAGGAACGAGCTCACGCCCACGAGCTCCCAGAACACGTAGATCTGGAGGATGTTCGGCGCGATGACGAGCCCGAGCATGCTGAACGTGAACAGGTTCAGGAACGTGAAGAAGCGTCCGAAGCCCGGATCTCCGTGCATGTAGCCGATGGAGTAGAGGTGCACGAGCGCGCTCACCGAGGTGACCACGAGGAGCAGCAGCACCGAGATGGGGTCGAGGAGCACGCCCATCGTCACCGTGAGACCGGGCATGAAGCGCAGCCACTCGAACGCGAACGGGACGATGGCCGGGTGCAGGGCGCCGGGTGGAAAGAGGTGGTAGTACTCCCACGCCACGCCGCCGGCCACGCCCGCTGCGGCGAAGATCGAGAGCGTGGCGACGACGCCGGCGATACGCGGGACTTTCGGCCGCAGCACGAGCCCCACGAAGACGAACGAGACGAACGGGATGGCCGCCACGAGCCAGGCGTTTCGCAGGATGAAGGGGAGAGCCGCCACGGCGCCGCTCATGGCTTCACCTCGTCGTTCTTGAGCCGGTCGAGGCGGTTCAGGTCGACCGTGTGCGAGACGCGGTAGAGGGCGACGAACACGGCCATGCCCACGACGACCTCGGCGGCGGCCACGGCGATGACGAAGACCGCCATGACCTGGCCGTCGACCAGGGCCGGCATGCGGAAGTGGTTGAAGACGACGAAGGAGAGGGCCGCGCTGTTGAGCAGCAGCTCCACGGCCATGAGCACGCCGACCGCGCTGCGGCGCGTGAGGATGCCATAGAGCCCCACGGCGAACAGGGCGGCCGTGAGGACCATCCAGTGGACGATGCCCGGGGCGAGGCCGAGCCCGGCGAGGATATCAGGCATGGCTCGCTCCTCCTTCCGGATCGTTCTGGCGCTTGGGCGGCGTGAACGAGACCTCGCCCGGGAGGTCCCCGCCGGAGGTGAGCGGCTGCGAAGGGGGCGGGCTCCTGCGCGCCACGGCGATGCCGCCCACCAAGGCCGCGAGCAGGAGCAGCGAGATGACCTCGAAGGGCACCACGTAGCCGTGCGGGCCGTAGTCGAGCAGGGCCGCGCCGATGGCCCTCGCCGACTCCGCGGGGGGGGCGGCGTCCGCGGCCGCCCCGAAGTCGGTCGTGAGGTAGACCGCGGCGGTCGTGCCGAAGAAGCCGATGGCCGCGAGAGCGCCCAGAGCCTTGCGCAAAAGGGGCGGCCGCTCCTCGAGCAAATCGACGCTGCTCGTGAGCATGATGACGAACACGATGACGACCACGATGCCGCCCACGTACACCAGCACCTGCACGCCGGCCAGGAACTCGGCGGCCAGCATGACGTAGAAGCCGGCGCTGAGCACGAGCACGAACATGAGCGCCACCGCGGCGCGCAAGAGGCGCCTCGCCGTGACCGTGGCGATCGCGAAGAAGAGCGACATCGCCGCGATGGCGTAGAAGAGGATGGTTTCGACCGCGCCTTCGCTCATGAGGCTCCTCCCTCGCCGTGCGCCCGCGCCGGACAGCCCGCCATGGACGTGCCGGCGAGCGGCACCTTCCCATCGTACGGGCTGATCTTGGTCGCGAGCGTCTTGCGCTGCTCCTCGTCCTCGACCTTGTCCCACAAGGAGGCGTGCGGGCCGGCGTAGCTGTTCAGGTTGTAGACGAGCAGCCGCCGGTCGAAGACCGCGTGCTCGAAGTCGCCCTTCATCTCGAGCGCGTCGAAGGGGCAGGTGTACACGCACAGGTTGCAGAACGTGCATGCGTCGAAGCGCCAGATGAAGCGCTGGACCTCGTTCTTGCCCGTCACCGCGCCCTTGGCCGTCTCGATGATGATCGAGCCGTTCGGGCACGCCTTCTCGCAGTTGCGGCAGCCCGTGCACGTGTGCCGGCCCTGCCCGTCGCGTATGAAGGTGAGGCGCGCGCGGTAGCGCTCGTACATCTTGAGCGTCCCGCGGTTCTCCGGGTACTGCCGCGTGACGATGCGCGACGTCGTGAGCCCGTAGGGCAGCGTCACGCGCATCCCGGTGAGCAGGCTCTTGAGACCGTAGAACACGTCGTGCAGGAAGCCCCGGCGCACGAGGCGCGGCGCGAGCAGCACCGCCACGCTCTTGCCGGCGACCTGCCTCGTTTCCGCGCGCGCACCCTTGGGATCGAACAACGCCATGGCACCACCCTCCGTCAGGTCCCGGGGAAGAAGTAGAGCCCGTACAGGACGACCAACGCTGCCGCGAACAGGTTCACGAAGCCCACGGGGAGCAGGATCTTCCATTCGAGGCGCATCATCTGGTCGACGCGCAGGCGCGGGAACGTCCAGCGGAACCACATGACGAGGAACACGAGCGCGGACGTCTTCGCCGCGAACCACGCACCCGCGGGCACGAGATCCATCACGGAGTTGAACCCGTCGAGGCCGCCCACGTGGAAGGGCATCCAGCCGCCCCAGAAGAAGGTGGCCGCGAAGCCCGCCACCAGGAACATGTTGATGAACTCGGCCAGGAAGAAGAACGCGAAGCGGATGCCCGAGTACTCGGTGTGGAACCCGGCGGCGAGCTCGCTCTCACCCTCGGGGATGTCGAACGGCGTGCGGTTGATCTCGGCCGTGGACGCGATGACGTAGATGACGAAGGCCACGACGCCCACGCCGTGCGCGCGCCAGATCCACCATCCGTCGGCCTGGCTCTGCACGATCCCGGACAGCCGCAGGGTGCCGGCGAACAGCACCACCACCAGGAGCGCGAGCGTGGCCGAGATCTCGTAGGAGATGATCTGGGCGCCGGCGCGCATGGCGCCGATCATCGACCACTTGTTGTTGGAGCTCCATCCGCCGAGCAGGATGCCCATCACGCCGAAGCCGCTGATGGCCGTGACATAGACCACGCCGATGTTCATGTCCGCGGCCTGCAGGATCGGGCTTAAGGGCAGGATGACGAGCAGGAGGATGGTGGCCGTCAGGGCCAGGAACGGGGCGACCACGTGCAGCACCTTGTCCGCGCCGTCCGGGACGAAGTCCTCCTTGACGAGCAGCTTGATCGTGTCGGCCACGGTCTGGAAGATGCCGTGGGGGCCCACGCGCATGGGCCCGAGCCGGCACTGGAAGTGGCCCGCGATCTTGCGCTCCAGGTAGATGAGGGCGAGGCCGGTGAGGGCCAGGAGCGCGACGATCCACACCACGGCGAGGAGCACGTACAAGGCGCTCTCGAGCAGGCTCCCGGGCAGGGCCGTGGCCGCGCGCGAGGCCAGGGTCTTCACCTCGAAGACCTGCGGTGCGGCGATGACTGCGGCTGGACTGAAGACGCTCACGGGCCCTCCTCCTTGGGTCAGCGTTCGATGTCCGGGATGACCAGGTCGAGCGTGGTCAGGATGGCCACCAGATCCGCGATGCGCCATCCCGGCGCGAGGCGGGTCACGGACCACAGGTTGTTGAACGTGGGGCTGCGCAGGTGGATGCGGTACGGCACGTCGCTCCCGCCCGCGGCCGCGATGAACACGCCCAGGATGCCGCGCGCCGTCTCGAGCTGGCCGTAGTGCACGCCCTCGGGCAGCTTCACCTTGACCGCGGGCTTCACCGACATGTGCGGCCCCTCGGGGATGCCGCCGAGCAGCTGCTCGATCATGGCGATGGACTGGCGCATCTCCTCGAAGCGCACCCAATAGCGGTCCCACGAGTCGCCCACCGTGCCGACCGGCACCTGGAACTCGAGCTTGTCGTAGGCGCCGTAGGGTGAGGCCTTGCGCAGGTCGAGGGCCACGCCGCTCGCGCGCAGCACGGGGCCGGTGGCGCCGATCGAGACGGCGTCCTCGGCCGAGAGCCTGCCGATGTTGCGCAGCCGCTCCTCGAGGATGACGTTGCCCGAGAGCAGCGCCTCGTACTCAGCGATCTTGGGCCTGATGTACGCCACGTACTTCTTCACGCGCGCCGCGAACTCGGGGTGGATGTCGCTCATCACGCCGCCGGGCAGCACGTAGTTCATGGTGAGGCGCGCGCCGATGGTCTCCTCGAAGATGTAGGTGAGCTCCTCCCTGTCGCGGAAGCCCCACAGGAAGGGCGTGAACGCGCCGAGGTCCATGCCGAGCACGCCCAGCCACAGGAGGTGGCTCTGCAGGCGCTGGAGCTCGGCCATGATGGTGCGGATCCACTCGGCCCGCGGGCTCACCTCGATGCCCGCCGCCTTCTCCACCGTGCGCGCGACGGCCCAGTTGTTCATGAGCGCCGACAGGTAGTCGAGGCGGTCGGTGAGGTGGATGAACTGGCGCGTGGAGAGGCTCTCGCCCATCTTCTCGATGCCGCGGTGGATGTACCCCAGCACCGGGATGGCCCTCACCACGGTCTCGCCGTCGAGGAAGAGCATGACGCGCAGCACGCCGTGCGCGGCCGGGTGCTGGGGGCCGAGGTTCAAGAAGTACTGCTGGCTCGCGCCTTCCGTCGCCTGCGGGTCGAGCCGCTTCACGAGATCGTCGAGGGTGTATGCCTGGACGGTCATTTCGGTCGCTCAATCATGTGATCGTCGCGGTAGTCCTTGCGCAACGGGTGGCCGACCCACGAGTCGTCGAGCAGGAGCCGGCGCAGATCCGGGTGCCCCTCGTAGAGCACGCCGAACATGTCGTAGACCTCGCGCTCCTGCCACTCGGCGATGAGGTGCACGCCCGACACGGACGGCGCCACGGGCTCCTCGCGCGGCACCTCGGCCGACACGGTGAGGGTGTGGCCGTGGCGCGTGGAGAAGAGCTGGTAGAAGAGCTCGAGCACGCCGCGTTCGAGCCAGTCCACGGCCGTGTGGTCGAGGAGCATGTCGAACGAGAGCCGCTCGTCCGCCTTGAGCTTGGCGAGCAGGTCCGGGAGCGAGGCGGCCGGCACGGTGAGCGACGGCCGGTCTGTCTTCTCGCGTACCTTGGCCCCGCTTGCGAAGGCCAGCACGACTTCCTGGAGCTCGTTCGCTTCCATCAGCAATATCCCTTGCCGGCCCACGGCCCGGCCGCGGCTTCCTTTTCCACATCGACCGCGCTGTCGCGTTCGAGCAGGTCGCGCAGCTCCTCCTGGATGTCCGCCACGGTGATGCCCGCGGGCAGGGCGGACATGACCGGCCGCTTGTGCACGTGGCGGCTCTTGAGCGAGTCGCCCGAGCGGATCATCCGCTGGAGCGTGAGGAGCGCGTAGAAGAATGCTTCGGGTCGCGGCGGGCAGCCCGGCACATAGACGTCCACCGGAATGATCTCGTCCGCGCCGCGCACCACGGAATAGTTGTTGTAGATGAAGGGCCCGCCCGAGATCGCGCACGCGCCTGTCGCCATGACGTAGCGCGGCTCGGCCATCTGCTCGTAGAGCGTGCGCAGGGTGGGGGCCATGCGCTTGACGATGGTGCCGGCCACCACCAGCAGATCGGCCTGCCGGGGGGAGGGACGCGCCACCTCGGCGCCGAAGCGCGCCATGTCCTGGTGCGGGGCGCCCGTGGCCATGAGCATCTCGATGGCGCAGCAGCTCGTGCCGAACGAGAGCGGCCACAGGCTGTTGGCGCGCGCCCAGTTGATGACCGCGTCCATGACGCCCAGCATGACCGAGCCGCCGGGCACCTTCATCGCGACGCCGGGGAAGTCGTCGATGATCTTCAGACCCATTCGAGCGCCCCTTTGCGCCAAGCGTAGGCCAGGCCGACGATGAGGACGAGGACGAAGATGCCCACCTCGATGAGGCCGGTGAGCCCCACCTCGCGGAACACGAGCGCCCACGGGTAGAGGAACGCGGCTTCAACGTCGAACACGAGGAAGAGCAGGGCGAACAGGTAGTAACCCACGTTGAACCGGATCCACGTGGGGCCGATGGTGCCGACGCCGCATTCGTAGGGCCTGCCCTTGGAGCGCGACCATCCGCGCGGCGCGATGACGCGCGCGATGAGGAGCACCACGCCCACCATGGCCGCCGCGACCCCGGTGAACACGAGTATGAGGAAGTAGTCGAACATCTCTGATGCCTCCGGTTCTGGCCGCCCGTTTCTTTATCGCTTTTCGGCGAATAGTCCAGTGGAATGCTAGAAAAACAGGAACGAGCATAGGTCACATAAGACCCCATCGGTCCTATTTTTCTACTCGCAGACCGATATCTCGTCCCACCACGCCGAAGAGGAGTGGAAGTTGTAGAGCCAAATGGACTCGACCGACGCGGGCGTGAAAGCGTGTCCGTTGAAGGCGATGGAGCCGTCCACGTAGAAGTCGCAGGTCTTCCCCGTCCAGTCGAAGTTCCGGAGCTCGAAATGGTACCAAGTGTTCGCCGAGTAGGTGGAGAGCGTAGCGCCGCTCGGGAAGATGTGGATGTGCCCGGTCTCGTCGAGGTAGACGCCGAAGAGGTAGGCGTTCGAGGGCCCCAATACGGCGAAGTAGGCGTCCGCCAACGTTGTTGAGGAGGTTCTCGCCCACCATGAGATGGAGGACGGATTCGGGACGGACGGGGAGCGGGTGACGACATTGTAATGGCTGTTCGTCCCGCCCACGAGGTGGAAGCTGTGCCCGGTTCCGTTGGCCGCCACATCGGTGGTGACCTCGATGGTCGTGTACGTCGCGCTGTCGGTCGACCAGCCCGCGTAGTCTCCGTCCTCGAAGTCCTCGACGAACGCGCACCCCGCGTCGGAATCGGAATCGGAGTCGGAGTCGGAATCGGAATCGGAATCGGCGTCGGCATCCGTGTCGGCGTCGGCATCCGTGTCGGCGTCGGCATCCGTGTCGGCGTCGGAGTCCGTGTCGGCGTCGGCATCCGTGTCGGCGTCGGAGTCCGTGTCGGTGTCCGTGTCGGTGTCCGTGTCGGAGTCCGTGTCGGTGTCCGTGTCGGAGTCCGTGTCGGAGTCCGTGTCGGCGTCCGTGTCGGAGTCCGTGTCCGTGTCGGCTCCGGTGTCGGTATCGCCGTCACAGACGCACGGAGAGAACCCGCTGCCGTCCGGCTTGCAGATCTGGAGCCCATCCGCCTGGCCCAGGCAGGCGCACGGCATCTGGAATCCGGGCTGGCAGAACACGGTCTCGGTGTCATTCCCGTTGGAACCGTCGGGCGGTTCTGCCCCGCAGGCCGCGGACAGTGTCAGCGCGAGCCCAGTGAGCCATACTCGTTTCGGGTAGTGCGTCATGGTGGACCTCCTCGCGTCAGGATAGCACGGCTACGTCGGACCTGTCCGGCCTGTCTGACAGGTCCGATGCAGGTTCTTGGCGACTTCACCAGGACATCGTTCGTGCTGTATACTGGCCCCAATGGACGAGAGAGCAAGAACCATCGTGACCGAGCTTCGCGGGCGCCTCGAAGGCATTTACGGGGACCGGCTCGTGCGCATGGTCCTCTTCGGCTCGCGCGCGAGGGGCGATGCGTCT
>JAQTNF010000099.1 GCA_028713995.1 Deltaproteobacteria bacterium
CACCGCCTGCAACGTGAAGCGCTGGCTGCGGGCCGACTCTGTTGCCGAGCGGGCGGCGGAACTGGCCCGTGCGGCTGTCTGCGTGGCGAACGAAGCCTGTCAGGCTCTCTGGCGCTTTCTTACGCGCCTGTGCCGGCGATCCTGGCCGATCCGGAGCCCGATCGCTGCCTAAGCCGACGGCTCGGCCATCGACGGCTCGGGCCCGCCGGTCTCGTCATCCGCCGCTCGAAAACCGGGCTTCCTTCTCAGGAATCAAGTGATGAGTCCTGACCCCTTCCCCTTCCCCCTATCGGCTTCGGCGAGGAGAATTTCGAGCTCGGGGCGGACGGGCGCGCTGACCGCGCGGGAAGCGGCGCGGCGGAGCGGCGCGGCGGACGGGGATCGCGAGGTTCAGCAGCCGAAGTCGAGCTCAACCTGTGGTGGGGCGTGGGGCGCGGGCCGGGGCGATGACCGGCAACTCCGACGGCAGGCCGACTCCGTCGAGGTAGCGCTTTGCGGAGGCGGTATCGGTGAGCGCCGTGCCGCTCGAGCAGGCGCAGCACCCGCGAGGCCACGGTCTTCACGAGCTTGCGCACGTCGTCGTCGGTCAGCGCCGGAGCGGGGTGGAAGGTCGGTCCGCCGTCGTCGCCCGCCGCGAACACGCCATCGAGCATCAGCGAGTGGAAGTGAGGGTTGAGCTTGAGCGCGCTCCCGAATCTTTGGGCGAACGTCACCGAGCCGGAGCGCGTAGCGTCGCGCCCCTGCATCTTCGCTGCTTCGCGATACCATCCACGCACCGCGCGCAGGAACACGGCGAGCACGTCGGAGAGCAAGTCACCGTCGTGAGCGAGCCGGTAGCGGACCTCTATCGGCAGGCTGAGCACCCACTGCCGCACCGGCGCGCCGCGGGGGAACACGTCGTCCACCAACCGCGCCGCCGTCTCCGACATCCGGCGGCCCGTGCACGACGGGCAGAAGCCGCGCCCCTTGCACGAGAACGCCACCGCCCGCTCCGCGCCGCAGTCGTCGCATCGCAGTCGCACGAACCCGTTGCCGAGCACGCCGCACGCGAGGAACTCGCGCAACTCCTTCTCCACGTGAGCGGGCAGCTCGTGGTCGGCGCCGCGCGTCCCGTCGAGGAACGTCTCGAGGTTGTCCGCGACCGCGCGGAAGAGCAGCCCAGCTTCCGGCTCGCGCCGACGGTAGACGACTTCTTCGAGCTTGCGCGCGGCGAGCATCGCCCCGGGCGCCGGGCAAGCGCCGAGCCAGAGTCGGTGTAAGACGCTGGAAACTGCACCGCGGCGGGCTTCGGCGTGACGGCCTTTCGCAAGCCCCGGATCACGGGCGCGTTCACCGCTCGAGGCAAGCTCGGCGCCATCGGCGTGCGCGTCACGCGCGGGGTGGCGTTCCACGGCTTCGCCTTCAACGTGAGCCCCGACCTCTCGCACTACCGGCTGATCGTCCCGTGCGGGCTCGCGGACACGCCGGTGGTGTCCCTCGCGTCGCTCCTCGGGACGGCCCCGTCCATGGTCGCGGCGCGCGAGGCCGTCGCGCGGGAGTTCGCGGAGGTGTTCGGGGTGGAGCTGGTTTCTGGTTCGCCGTAAGAGCGAATCCCTTCAAATAGACCCTCTGTGCTCGCCCTCACCATCGTACCTGTGACCGCGCAACCACCGTCCTTTTGAAGTTGTCGGGGAGCATTTCGCTGGATGTTTGTCCGCCTTTAGTTTAGCTTTGAGCGCGAAGCTAAACTAAAATCCGGGTTCGGAGACTTGAGTAAACAACAGTGCAACTGAGCGACTTTACAGAGAAAAAAACCGGAAGGCTCGTGCCCACGATGCATGGAGCATCGGCATTTGTGCCTGATCCCCTGTCTCGAGAGCTTCCCCTCGAGGGATCCACGATCCGCCTGCTGTGTCGAGCAAATCACGCCCTAGGCGAATTGAGCGGAGTTGCGCGCCCCTTGAAAAATCCCTACTTGCTGGGCTCGGCTCTGCTCCGGCGTGAAGCGATCCTCTCGAGCCGCATCGAAGGCACCATCACTTCTCCGGAACAGCTCGTGCTCTTCGAAGCCGGGGCACGTTTCGAAGAAGGACATGAACGTAATGACACTCGCGAAGTCCTGAACTACGTACACGCGATGCAGCGGGGTCTCAGCTTATTGAAGAACCTGCCCGTGAGCTTGCGACTGATTCGGGAGCTTCACGAAGTGCTCCTTCAGGGTGTTCGTGGCGAGCAGGAGCACCCCGGAAAGTTTCGCGACAGCCAGAACTGGATTGGGCGACGCGGAAGCTCCATCCATGAAGCAACTTATGTTCCTCCTCCGGTAAAGGAGATGGGCGAAGCTCTTGATGATTTGGAAAAATACATTCATGTCGAGCCACATGGGGATCAAGGTGGTTTGCATGACTTCGACGAAGACCCGAACATCGTACCCGTGCTCATCCGACTCGCGCTCATCCATTACCAATTCGAGGCCATCCACCCATTTCGCGACGGCAATGGACGGGTAGGGCGGCTGCTGATCCCCCTGCTGCTCGTCAGTCACGGGCGGCTCCGATCTCCGCTCCTCTACTTGAGTGCATATTTCGAACGACACCGAGCCGACTACAATGATCTGATGCTTTCGGTGAGCCAAAATGGAAAATGGACCGAGTGGATAGATTTCTTTCTCCGCGGAGTGGCGGAAAGCGCCAATGAGTCAATATCCCAGGCTGACAGGCTGATCGCCCTGCGCGAGCGCTGGCGTGCGGTTTTCGAGACTGCTCGTTCTTCGGCCCTGCTCCACAAGCTGATTGACCGGTTGTTCGAGACTCCGGCAATCACAATCGGTGATGCGAGAGACCTCCTCGACGTTTCGATGGCGGCTGCCTCGTCCAATGTGAAAAAACTCGTGGAAGCCGGGATCGTGAAAGAACGTACCGGAAATAAGCGTCGGCAAGTCTTCGTGGCCATGGACATCGTCAGTCTCATTGACGATTCGAATTCCGCGACATAGATGCGAACCTGCTCGCTTGTGACCGGACCCCGGCTCCACTATGATCGGCGCATGCTGCACAAGTCGTTCGTCCCACTCCTCCTCGCCGCCTGCGCGGGCTGCGGCGACCCGCCCGTCCGGGAGCCCGCCTCGTGGAGCGCGATCCTGATCGCCGAGTGCGCGAAGATCTCGGCCTGTACGGGCGAGGCGGTGGACTCCTGCTTCTCAGTGCTGTCGCGCAGGGAGGCCTACGATCCGTTCGAGGGGGCCCTGGCCATGCGCGAGCGCGAGCTTCGGGCCGACTGCGTGGCCGGCGCAGGCGACTGCGGCGCGGTCGCGAAGTGCATCGACGAGGCGCAGGCGGCGATCGCGGCCGAGATGCAGGAGCACGGCGCTAAGTTCTCGTGCGGAAACGAGGAGAGCACCCTGTGCGAGGACGGGCTTCTCGCGTGGTGCTTCATGGGCGAGTACGACACCGAGGCCGCGGCCATCACGGTCGACATCGGAGAGCTGGGCAAGGTGTGCAACTCCCAGGGCTCGTGGGCCGCGGACCCGGATCGCCCCGCGTGCGGAACCGCGGACTACAGCCGGGCCTGCGACGGCGACGGCGTGCGCGAGTGCATGGACCGCGAGAGCGTGACCTGGAGCTGCGCGGTGATGGATCCGGAGCTCACCTGCACGATCGACGAGGACAACCCGGGCCAGGTGCGCTGCTCGATGCCCGAGGGCTCGCGGCAGTGCGAGTCCAACAACTACAACAACTACGGCGAGTCGGCTCGCTGCCACGGAACCATAGCCAGGGTCTGCGCTGCGGGAAAGCTCTTCGACGTGGACTGCGCCGCGTTCCCAGGCGCAAAGTGCGTCGACGACGGGGACTACAGCGCCCACTGCGAGCTGTGAGGCGGCGCGGACAAGCCCGCGGCAGCTTGCGCGTACCACCCCATCTTCCTGATCTCACCCGTCGTAGAAGTGTAGGACAAACAAAGCACCTCGCTCGTCCGCGCACCGGCACGTCTTGCCTGCCTCGAACATCCACTTTTCGTCCTCGCGACGCCCTCGATCGCGCTTTCTCGGCGCTCCGCCGTCCTTCCGAGGCGTCGTTGCGAGGTTGATGATAACCGAAAATCGGCTTCGGCGAGGAGGATTTCGAGCTCGGGGCGGACGGGCGCGCTGACCGCGCGGGAAGCGGCGCGGCGGACGGAGATCGCGAGGTTCAGCAGCCGAAGTCGCGATCGAGTTGGGGTGGCGACCTCGCCGGGGCGATGACAGCGAGGCGCGACGCGCGCGACGAGCTCAGCCTTGCAACGAAGGGACGTTCACTCCTGGTGCGGGGCCACGACCTCGAGGAGCCAGGGCATGTCGAGCCCGAGGGACTTGAGGTGCTCGATCTTCGGGACGCCGTTCCTCGTCCAGCTGCGGCGCTTGTACACCGCGTCGAGCAGGCTCTCGTATTGGGCCTCGCGGTGCTTGCGCAAGGCCGCCACCTTCTCGAGCGTGGTGAGATCCTCGGGATCCACGCCGGCCTTTTCCTTGAGCTGCTTGTCGTAGTACTCGCCGCGCGCCTCCCACTCCTCGGCCGTGACCGGCCCCATGGCGCGGTATGGTCCGCGGTCGTGCTCGCGCGTGCCAAAGCCCATGCGCAGGTTGAAGACGCGCTGGAAGTTGTAGACGCGCTCGGACATGCGGATGAGATCCTTGGGCGTGATCTCGTTGCCGGTCGTGGCCGCGTACATGTTGCAATAGGCCTCCACGTGGCCCGGCACCTTGGCCGGCTCGGACGTCTGCGCATTGTCCGCGGGCTCCACGTCGTTCCACGGCAGCTTGCACAGGCCCATGAGGCCGAACCAGGTGCGGAACATGGGGAAGTAGTGCAGCGCCTCGGCCTTGTCCTCGAACGACGGGATATGGTTGTTGACCATGTCCATGAAGATGAGCCACGCCTCGTCGTGCTGCGGGCCCTTCATGGCCATGGCGTAGCCGCCCTGCTGCGCGAGCGACTCCTTGCTCACGTATTCGGAGTACTCGAGGCCCTTCACCTCCATGCCGATGTCGTGCAGGAACTTGGGGTCGCCGCCGAACTCCTCGGCGAAGATGCGCTTCATCTGGCGGATGCCCTTGCCCACGATCACGCCGAAGCCCTGGCCGCGCGCCATCTGGTGCAGCACCTCGAGGGCGTCGAGCCCGCGTCCGAAGCGCAGGTCGAGCCCGCCCGTCTTCTGCCTGTCGAGGATGCGCGCCTCGTAGCACTCCATGACGAACGCCATGCTCGTGCCGAAGCTGATCGTGTCGACGCCGTAGGTGTCGCAGTAGAAGTTGATCTCCACAATCACGTGCGGGTCGAAGATGCCCATGTTCGAGCCGCACCCGGCCACGGTCTCGTACTCCGGCCCGTCCACGATGACCTTGTGCCCCTTGTACGGCCCGGTCTGCGGCACGAAGCCCTCGATGGCTTTGGCGCAGGCCATCAGGCACCCGGCCCAGCAGCCGTCGGGCATGTTCTGGGTGAAGAGCTCCTTCCACACGCGGGACGCGATCCGGGGCGTGTCCTTGTGCTGGCCGAACTTGTAGTTGTGGGTCGGCAGCAGGTGGTAGGCGTCCATGATCTCCACGAGGTGCGCCGTGCCCACGCGCCGCATCTGGCACTGCTGGTCGTCGAGCGCAGCGATCTCGGTGCCGAACGTGAGGCCGAACTTGGTGATGCGCTTGGGGTCGACCGGCTGCAGGGCCTCGTCCGCGACCTTGATGGCGCCCGTGGGGCAGATGGCCGCGCACGTGGCGCAGCCGATGCAGCGGTCGTATTGGGTCTCGAACGGCATGGCCACGCGCCGGCCCGCGCCGCGCCCGGTAAAGCCGATGATATTCTCCCAGGTGATCTCGGAGCAGCCGCGCACGCACATGCCGCACAGGATGCACGCGTCCTCGCGCTCATCGCGTCCCGGGTGCTTGTACCCCGCTTCGGTCGCGCCGTACCTGGCCGCGTAGCCCTTGAGGACCTTCACGTTCGGCCAGCGCGCGAGCAGGAGGCTGAGCAGGTTGCGCCGGTGCTCCACCACCTTCGGCGTCTCGGTGAAGACCTCCATCTCCTCGCGCACCGGGTAGTTGCAGGCCGTGACCATGCGCGTCTTCCCTCGCGCCTTGATCTCGGTCAGGCACAGGCGGCACGCGCCGCTCGGCTCGAGCGCCGGGTGATCGCACAGGGTCGGGATGGGGATCTCGAGGCTGCGCGCGGCCGCGAGCACGGTCGTGCCTTCCTTGACCTCCGTCTTGCGGCCGTTGATGGTGATCGGGATCATGCTCTCCTCCGTGGGCGGCGGGCCCGTTCTGGGCTGTTCTATACAACACAACCGCTCGTGCAGAAAGCGGTACGGAGCCGGTTTCGATGAGCCGTGTTGGTTTCGACGGTGTTGCCGGCAGGACGCCGTCGCGAGGAAGCCGTCTCGGGTCGTTACGACGTCGGCTTCGGCGGGACGATCGGCCCGTTCCTCGGGGAGCTTCGATCTTGCATGTGGCATGTGGAGGGTCGCGAATTCTCGTCGATTTTTTTCACGATTCATCCCTGTCGAAACCGATGCGGCCTCGGGGCTTTGCCGGCGGCGTCATGAGCCCTCGGACAGCGTCGAAGAGCACGACGATGTGCCGGTCGTGCGTCGAGAGCTTCCGCTCGAGCTCCCCGAGCTTGGTGGCCAGCTGCCGGTGTGTGGCGAGGATGCTCCGGATCTTCACGAAGGCCCGGACGACCAGGATGCTCATCTCGATGGCCTTCGGGGAGTTCAGCACCGACGCGGCCATAATGGCTCCGTGCTCCGTGAAAACGAACGGCAGATACTTCCGGTGCCGGCCGCGGCCGGTCTCTAAGGTCGCAAATTGCGACCTTAAAGAGGCGTGCTCCTCGGCGGTCAGCTGGAACATGAAGTCCGGCGGGAAGCGTTCGAGATTGCGTCTCACCTGCTCGTTCAGACGCTTTGTGGTCACCCCGTAGAGGGCCGCGAGAATTTCGTCGATGATCACCTTGTGACCGCGAAGCAAGATGATCGCGTTCTCCACCCGTTCCACCGGAACCAAGTTCTGCTCGCTCACGCTCTCCTCCGCTTTTGTTGAAGGTCCGACCGAAGTCCGAATCCGAGGACTCTATCGGCCGATCCCTCCGGAAAGTTGCGGAAAAATCGACAAGGCCCCCTCGCCAGCCTGATTGACGTACATTGAATCTCAGGAGGCTTTCATGACTCGCTCGGAGCTCCTTCATCGGGTCAGCGCCGTGACTGCGGAGTTAACGAAAACAGCGCTCCCATTCTCACGGTGCGCTTGCCTGGCTGTGAGTTAGACGGCCTGCTATTCGGTTTCCCGGTGCCACCCAACGCGGATCAACTGTTCAGGCAGAACAAGCGCTTGTGATATCGTCGACCATCAAATTTACAATCGCACGGACCGTTCCGCACCGTGCGCGTCCACATGGGAATCGCCGCCGTAGTCCCCGATCTGCCGCAGGACCTGAAGCGACGAGTAGTCGGCTCCGAGCTCTTTCGACCAGCGCCCCGTGTTCACGAGGTCGCGGTGCACGGCAGCCAAAACGGCCGAGTGCTTCGTGAACGTCTTGTCTTCGGAGCAGAAGAGCGCGCAGACACCATGAAACGCGGCGTAATAGGCCCGCGACGCGGCGCTGTCGGGATCAATGGAGAGCAATGCTCGTGCGGCCTTCAGGCTCGTCTCGGCCCGCTGCCACAGATCCCGCGCCTCCAGCGTCATGCCCTGATCCCCTCGCGGCTCGCCTCGCGGTAGAGACCGTACTCCCGGGCCGCATAGGCTTCCGCGTCCACGGGAACGGCGTGAATGGCTCTGCCGAGATCGGACACGATGCTCTGCAACGCGAGCGCCGCGGAGCGGGCATCCTCCCACAGGGCAACGGGTCCCTTGAGGAGCACGAGCACGTCGATATCGCTGTCCGGACCAGCCTCCCCTCGCGCTTCGGAGCCATAAAGGACCACGCCTTCGAGCCGGGCACCGAAAGTTCCCTGGAGGTCATTCCTGATCCGTCTCGTCAGTGAGCCGCTGTCCATCGTCGCTCCCTCACAAACCTCAACTGCCCACAACCATTATGCCGTACTTCACCGAATCCCGCCACTCGGGCTCCAAAGCGGATTGAGCTTAATTACATAAGGCATGTGGAGGGCGGACACACCTCGTCCCGGCTGTATTGCCCTACGGACAGACCTACGGCATCGCGCCGTAGACCTTCATCACCTCGACGGCGGGTCGCAAGGTCCCGTCCTTGCGCACGAAGTCCCAGCAGCTCGGCCCATAGTCCCACCTCCACGGGAGCGCGGCCTTGAAACAAAGGCTCTTGGCCGTGCTGAGGAAGGTGGACGTCACGTTGGACTGGAGCGTGTCGTCGATATTCTCCTCGGTCGCCTGGCCGAACTCGCCCAGGATGACGGGCACGCCGTCCGTAGCCGCCTTGTCGCAGACCGCTTTCGCGCCGGCGTAGGTGCCGCTGTCGGAGTACACATGCAGGTCGTAGAAGTCGAGCCCGAGACCGGAGAAGAAGCCGCCGATGATGTCGTACTGGGAATTGCTCCACCCCGTCGTAGAGGTCACCCGCAGCCACGGCGACTTCGACTTGATGAACGCCGTGGTGCGCTTGATGAAGGATCGTGGCCCGTTGTAGGGATCCGACCACAACGGAACCGACCGCGGGGCCTCGATCTCGTTCACGATGTCGAGGCCGTAAATGACGTCCTGATGCTGGTCGAGCACCGCCAGGGTCGGCGCGAGCACGTTGTTGTAGAAGGCATCGCCCTCGCCGTACTTGTTGTTGAGCAGGTTCCAGTAGTAGTCCTTCACCTCCGGAATCTTCTGCATTTCGTTGCCCTCGAGGGCGGTCAGATACACCCACAGTCCCCGGGCGCGAGCCTCGTAGAGCAACTGCTCGAGGTTGTCGAGCAAGGTCGTATCGAGCCCCTCGGTCTGGGGCGCGCCCGCGCCGAGTATGAATCCCTCGCGCAGCTCGAACAGCCACACCCGCACGATGTGTCCGCCGTTGGCGAGGATATTGTCGAAGGTCTCCTTCACGTAGCCCAAATCGAAGTTCGTGGTGAGGTCGCTTCCGTAAGTGGCCACGGTCATCTCGGTCCCCAAGGCCATGTTGAACCAGGCTTCGTTGTAGCCGACAAGGAGCGACTGCGTCGGCATATCCGGCAGGGTATCCGTGTCGCCCGCGTCCTTTGCACCCGCATCGGTGCCGCCGTCCGCGTCCGTGTCGCCGTCCGCGTCCCCATCCGTGTCACTGTCCGTATCGCTATCGCCGTCCGTATCCGCGTCCGTGTCGCTGTCCGTATCGCTATCGCCGTCCGTGTCCCCGTCCGCGTCGGCGCCGCTGTCGTTGCCGCCGTCGGACCCGCCGTCCGTGTTGGTGCCGGTATCGTCGCCGCCTCCTCCGCTGCCGCTGCATCCTGAGAGGGCCAGCGCCGCGCACAGAGCCGTGAGCGCAAGGAGCCTCCTGAATGTCGCCCGCATGCCGAACCTCCTTGCCGTGTGCGTGACCGTTTGTTCCGAAAAAACCGGTCTCATTCTATCAGCTCCGGCTTGCGCCAAGGGGGATAAGGGGGGCCCTCACAGGGAGAACTGGTGGATGACGGTCCCGTCGAGGCCGATGGCTGTGACGTCGAGCGCGCCGGGCGTGGCGTGCACGGACAGGAAGTGGTGCTGGTGCAAGGTCGTCTCGATCTCGGGCCAGGTGCCCACTCGCCACAGCGCGAGCTCCGTGTCGAGCGCGCCGCCCGCGCCGCCCGCGGTCACGAACGTGATGCCTCCCGGCGTCTGCGGCGTGTAGGCGTACAGGTGGTTGTGACCGTTGAACACGAGGTCCACGCCGAGCGACTCGAGCAGGGGCTCGAGCTGCCCGCGGATCCACGGCGCCTCCATGTCCTGCGTGAACGCCACGGCTCCGCCGACCCACCACTCGATGCGCGGGGGCTTGTGGAATACGGCGATGCGGAAGTCGGCCGCGGCCGCCTCGTCCGAGCCGAACGCCTGGGCGATGCAGTCGTGCTGGGGCGTGCCGTCGCCGATGGGCAGGTCCGAGTCGATGAACACGAAGAAGAGGGCGCCCCACTGCCACGGGAAGCAGTGCTCGTCCCCGGGCTGAGACAGGTACTCGTCGAACAGCGACGCGCCCGGGTTGAGGTACCGCTCGTGGTTGCCGCCGGCTACGAGGAACGGCACGTGCCCGGCAAAGCCCTCGAGCCGCGAAAAGAGCTGGTTGCGGTAGTTCGCGCGCGTGCCCTCCTCCACCACGTCGCCCGCGGACACCGCGAACGACGGCGCCTCGTCGTCCATGAGACCCACGATCTGCCCGAATACCGATGAACCACCCTGGTTGTCGCTGAACACAACGAAGTCCACGGCGCCTTCCGTGCCCGGCGTCGGCGCGGTCACGAAGCTCTCCACGGGCAGCACCCACCCGTCGAACGACACCTGATAGGAGTGCCAGGTGTCGGGCGCGAGGCCCTCGACGCGCAGCTCGTGCACCATGACGGGGGCGTCCTCGGAGAGCTTGTCGGTGAGCGCCGCGTCCGCGCCATAGCGCACGGTCCCCACGGACGGTGCGGCGGTCTCGAAGCGCACGCTCACCGCGCTGTCGGTGGCCCACATCAGGTACGGCCGGGCAAGGAGCGTGCCGTCGGGCGGCAGGTTCACCTCGTCCCCGGTGTCGGTGTCGGACGTGTCTGACCCGTCAGCCGCGTCCGCGTCCGAGCCACCGTCGGGCCCTGCGTCCGGAGTTGTGTCCGCGTCGCTGTCCGCGTCCGCGTCGCCGTCGGTGTCGCTGTCCGCATCGCTGTCGGTGTCCGCGTCGGACCCGCCTGACGCGTCGGGCTTGCCTGACGCGTCCATGTCGCCGCCCTGTGTCCCGCCCGAGCCGCACGCCGCGAGCAGGACCGCGTGCGCGAAAACGACCGCGAAGAGCTTCAACCCACGCGTCGCGATTGCTGTCATGCGTCCTCCCGTCTCCGTCGACGCGCGGCCTACTCGCGCGGGAGCATCACGTCGAACGTCTCGGTGCTCTTGACCACCTCGTAGCACGTGTCGAGGGTCGCGAGCAGCTCGCCGTACGCGTCCGCGGGCTGATACGTGAGCTGCGGGACCTTCCACGCGAAGTTCCAGATGACCCACGGCGGCGGCTCGCGGATCCAAACGACGGCCGCGGGCTCCTGCGCGTCGAGGGCCTCGATGAGGTCAGGCACCGTGGTCATGTGCACGCGCCGCGCCGCGTCCCTCGCCGCGGGCCCCATGGCCGAGAACATGCCCATCTCGGTCCCGTGCACGATTTCGCGGCCGGCCTGCACGGCCACCACCGGCACCGGCGTGAGGATCGGCCCCGGCGGCACCTCGTTCTCGAGGAAGCGCGCCACCTCCTTGACCTCCTCGCACGCGCCCTGCTCCACCTCGTACGGCCACGGCAGGAAGAAGGTCACGATTGGCACGATCCACACCGCGAAACGGAACGGGCTTTTCGCCGCGAAGCCGCTCGACGCGATGGCGATCACGGCTGCTCCGGCCGCGGCCGGGACGCCCGCGACCACGTATACGCCCCACGCGCTTTGCGGGATCATGGGCACGGTCACCGCGGCGAGGCCCGCGCAAAGGACGAGCAGCTCGTTCCAAAGGCGACGCCGCACGAGCCCCGCCACCCCGAAGAGGGCCGCGACGAGCAGGAAGATGGCGGTCGGAGCCACGCTCATCCACTCCGTGGCCTGCTCCAAGCCGCGGCGCATGAGTTGCGAGCCCAGATGGTAGTCGATGGCGAGGAAGAACGCGTTCCCCGGGGCGGCGAGGAAGAACGGCAGGTACGCGATGAGCCCGAGCCCGACCGGCAGGGCCGCGATGATGGTCCTGTCCTTGCGCCCGCGCGCCTCCTCGATCATGGCGAGCCACAGGAAGAAGCACACGAACGCGCAGGTCAGCCTGCACCCCACGGCGGCCACGGACGCCGCGGCAAAGACCGCCGCCCGAGGCCGAAAGGCACCTCGCATCACGGCCGCGGCAAAGGCCACGCCGACGAGCAGGGTGGTGATGCCGAACCACACGCCGAGCGACTCCACGAACGCCCAGCACGGCGCGGCGACCGCTGCGAACGCGGCCACGAAGCCCGGCTCCCACGTCCCCAGTCTCGAGCGCAGCGCGAGGACGATGATCGCGACGCCGAGAGCGGCCGCAATCGCGCTCACCATGCGGTGCTTCTCCATCGAGAAGCCGACGATCTTCAGGATGGCGCCGTCGATGTACGGGAAGAGCGGCATCTGGGTGTAGGCGAAGTCGCGGTAGGGGAGCTCGCCGCGCATCACGTTGCGGGCGGCCACGGCGTAGAAGCTCTCGTCCGCGGCCATGAGGCCCACGCGCCGGAAGTGCGCCGACATGACGGCGAACCCCCCGAGGATGACGGCGAAGCCGAGGATCACGGGCGCGATCCGCCGCGCTCCTCCGCGCCGGTCGCCGCCCATTACGCGCGCTTCCTGCGCCGCAGGACGAACCTGCGCACGGGCAGGAATGCGATACAGCAAAGGAACGCGACGAAGCTCACCCAGTTCGCCGCGCGTTCCCGCACGGGCCGCTCGTACCTGAGCACGGTCCTTCCGTCGCGCGCCGGCGTGGTGATCAGGATCTGGCGCACCCACGGCAGAATCCCGGCCCGCGAGATCGGGATCTCCTCGCCGTCATGGTAGGCGCGCCACGGGTAGAAATAGGCGATGGGGAAGCGCAGGCGGGAGCCCGGCGCGGCGCCCTCCACGTCGACCGCCACCTCCTCGTCGCTCCACCGCACGAGCTTCGCGCGACCGCCTCCGACCACCCGCACGGGCGGCTCCTCGCCCCACTTCACCGAGTAGATGCGCACCTCGCCGAAGCGCCTGACCAACGTGAGGTCGGATCGCCCCGGCCACTCCGTGAGCGACACGATCCAGCGCACGTGCAGGTTCTCGAGGGCCAGGGGCTTCGTGAGGAACAGCTTGATGATCCCGGAGTCGGCGGGCCACATGTGCGCGAGCGACACGTTGCGGAAGATGGCCGTGGCCTCGTACCCGAACCTGAGCTTGGGGAGCCCCGTGCGCAGCGGCCCGGACGCGAAGAGGTGCCGGTGGTAGACCTCGTTGCACTCCGGCGCGGACAGGCTGCCGCTCACGCACATCTTGCCCGGCTGGTACAGGACCCGGTCGAGCGGCCCGCGCGGCTGCCTGCCGAGCCAGTGCTCGGCCTCGACGATATCCTTCCACGTCTCGCCGCCCAGCTCTCCGATGAGCCTCGCCTGCGAGAAGTGGTTTCTCCAACCGACCGACACGAGAACCAGGGCCAGGATGATGCCCACGACGGGCCGGACCGCGCGCAGCCGCGCCTCCCAGGTCTCGGACCACCATCGCGACGCGAGCCTCGGCAGGCCCCATAGGACGAGGGCCGCGACCCGATCCACGGTGAGCCCCGCCAGCACGAACCACAGCGTCTTCAGGAATGCGGCCATGCGCTCGATCTGGATCTTGCGCGCGATGATGCTGTCGCCCAGGTTGTCGGCGAGGCCCGTGCCCACGAAGAGGATGACGAGCAGGACGGCAAGGTACATGGGCCACAGGCGCCGCGACAAAAGCCCGATCACGATCCCCACGCCGCCGAGCACCCACGGGACCTCCCAGAACCAGTGGAACAGGTCGTTCTCGACGAGATCCTCGAGCATGACCGGCAAGGACGCCCAGCGTCCGCCGAAGCCCACCGCGGGCCACGAGAGCGTCCAGTCGCGGCCGGTGGTGATCCACGGCACGATCCAGAACGCGGACAGGGCAAGGGCCGCGGCCGCGGCGATGGTCGCGCGCGCGAGCACGTCGCGTACCCTCACCTCACCGCGACGCAACGCGATGAAGGTGACCACGAAGAGCGGCATGGCCACGGCCAGGAACGTGACGTTCATGGGGTGCGCGATGGCGCACAGCCCCAGCATGAGCGAGAAGCCCACGAGCGCCTGGGGCCTTGTCCGAAGGGGCCGCGCGAGCGCCGGTTCGAAGACCCGCAGGGCGACGAAGGCCAGCGACAGGGCCAGGATGAAGGGCCACACGGCCCAGTAGACGGTCGAGATGTGGCCGCCCTGGGGCCAGCCGCCCACGTCGCCGAGCGAGAACAGGCCCGCGGCCAGGCTGCCGGTGGGGCCGGCCACCTTGCGCGCCAGGATGTACACGGCCACCGGGATGAAGATGAGGATGACGAAGAACGCGAGGGAGTACGTGTATTCCCAGCTCAAGAGCCCGAACGTGAGGTAGCGGAACACGGTCAGGTACAGATCGCCGATGATCGGGTAGTAGACGCCGGCCGGGTATCCCACGTGGGACAGGTGGGTCCATCCGGTGATGCGGCCGGAGGGCACGATGTGCTCGGCCATGAGCCATCCCTTGTAGAGATGGATCATGTGATCGCCCGTGGCCGGCATGACACCGAGGAGCAGCTTGTAGCGCAAGGCGGCCGCGAACCCGACGAGGACCACGATGGCCCAATGGCGCTCGGCCACGGCGCGCGCCGCGTTCTTGAGCCGTCCGGGAATTGCGAGGCGCTTCATCATGGTCGCGTCGGCCGCGCCGCGAGCAGAGGCGGCGCGTCGGAGTCTACAACTCATCGAGCGATGATAACAGATCCCCCGCCGTTTCCTTGGTGTAGTTCGCGATCCGTCTCACCGACATGTCCTTGAGCCTCACGACCACGACCCAGGGCACGAGCACGTCGAGCTCGGGCGGCAGGTGGCGCTCCGCGTCGTTCGTGACATACCAGTCCGCGGGCCAGCCGTCCCCGCCCACGAGCACGTCCTCGGCCTCGTCGAGGGTGAGCCTGACGCCCGGATCGGTGAGGTCCGAGCGGCACAGCCCCACCATGAGCGCGCCCTTGTCCTCGAACTCCGCCTTCCGCGGTGCGATGGCCTCGACGAGCGCCTTGCACGCGGTGCAGTTGCGCGCGCCCACCACGATGACGAGCGACTTGCGGCCCGAGTCGCCGCGGTTCGCCGCGAGGTAGATCTCGCCCGTGTTGATGTAGGTGTCCTCCCCGTTGCGGCGCGCCGATTCCCATACATAGCAGCCAAAGGTCGAGCCCTCTTTCACCGCGTAGCTCGCGCCGCCGTCGGCGCCGGCGTCCCCGCCGCCCGGGTACCAGGCCCCGCACTCGCCCCCGCCCCCGCCCCCTTCCGGCGGGAGGGTGATCTCGTCCTGGCCGCACGCCGCGAGCAGCGCCGCAGGGACGATGATGAGAAGCGCCTTCCTGCCCTTCATCGCGAGAAGCTCCTTTCAGAAGCGGTAGACCGCCTCGAGGGTCGCGCCGACCGCGTCGGGGTAGTTCCGGCACACGCCGCCCGCGCACTTGATCCCCCCGCGCTGCGAGCCTGCGGTGAGCCTCAAGGTGAGGCCATCGAGCGGCGCGGGCACATGCAGGCTCGCCACGCCCCACAGGTAGTGGCGGCGCGGCAGGGGGTATTCCCAGTCGCCGAACGCCACGTCGGCGCCGGCGGTCTCGTCGCTGTATTCGTAGATGGCCGTGAGCCCCAGGAGCCCGGCCATGTCGTACCCAAGGCTGCCCATGGCCACCCAGTAGCGGTTGCCCTCGGTCACCTCGAGCATGTGGCGCCGCACCTCGCCCTTGACCTCGATGCTGTGGGGCCCCGTAAGCGGCACGGTCACGTCCGCGGCGACGTGCCACAGTTGGCCCTCGGTGTCGTCAAGAGCGCTCCACTCGTGGCGGTAGCCGCCCTCGGCCGTGGCGCTCACGCCGCTCTCGCCGAAACCCTGGCGCAGCTTGAGCGTGGGGTGGACCACCGCGGTGGGCGGGTGATCGGTCCACGTGCCGTCCGGCATGAGCCCGCCCTCGTACTTGATCGTCGCCGCGGCCAGGACCGCGTTGGTGTCGCTCGCCTTGCGGTACCAGTCGAAGGTCAGCTTGCCGCCGCCCGCGTTGCCGAAAGACTTGATGACCATCCACAGGGGCTCGAGCGTGACCATGTGGTTGTAGGAGATGGGCTGGCTGAGCCCGTACCCGGTGCCGCGCAACGGACCCTCCATGAGCCACCGTTTGTAGAAGATCCCCTCGGCCTTCACGTTGAAGGGCTGTGCGTCGTACGAGAGCTCGCCGAACGCGCCGTACCCGCTCTCGCCATGCACGTCGGGCGTGCCCTCGGGGGGGCGGTCGTTGTCGTGCTCCTGGCCGTTGCCCTCGAGGTACAGGTGGAGCCCGGCCACGTTCAGCTCGGCCGACGCGCCGCCCGAGAGCGCGCCCACGCCGGCGCCCCGGTCCACGTCGAGCCGATCCTCGGCGATGAGCGACTCGTCGTCGAACCTGGGCCGCAGGAACACCCCGTGCAGGCCGAGCACGGCCGCGTCCGCGATCTCCCACTCGACCCGCGCGCCCACGATGCGGTCGAGCGGATCGTCCCGCAGGACCTGGTGCGTGATGGGGTCGAGGTTCAGGGAGTTGACCACGCCGCCCACGAGGACGAACCGCAGGTGGCGCGGGATGCCGTACTCCACGCGGGCGCCGCGCAGGGTGTTGTCCACGCCCACGTCGTCGAGCTTGATGAGCGACAGGGCGATGCCGCGGCCGAAGCTGACGTAGAAGTCGCCGCCCGTGACATGCAGGTTCCCGAGGTTGATGGTGCCCGCGAGGCGCTCCACGCGGTAGTCGTTGCCGTAGTCGAGCAGCGTGTAACCGTCGCCGCCGGGCCGGAAGTCCTCGAGGTCCACGCGCGGCGGGGGATCCTGGAACATCGCGGCGTCGAGGCGCATGGACGTGTCGATCACGCTGTTGCCGGCCTGCAGGTAGAACAGGTTGCGCAGCATGAAGGTGTCGTCGTCGTCGCCGGTGCGCGCCTCGTTGGCCGGTCCGTTGTCGCCCACGTACTGCATGATGAGGGTCTCGGTGCCGCGCACGCTGACCGGGGGCTCCTCGGCCGCGGCGAGGGGACGCACGAGCGCGATCGACACGGTCACGACCCCGAAAATCCCCCCTGTCGAAACGACGCTTCCTCGCATGACGCCTTCTGCTACACTTCCCCTGACCAAGCCGAGCCCGCATATTATGTTGGCTTGGGACAAAGGACACCGAAAAAGAAAGGGGAACGCCATGATTCGCCACTGCAGATCGCTCCCGTGGACGGCCCTGGCCATCGCGGCCTTCGTCCTCGCGCTCGCACCCGCCTGCGGGGGCGACGACGACTCCGGAGAGACGGACACCGGGAGCGATACCGGCTCGGACGGGGACACGGACTCGGATTCGGACACGGACACCACGTCGGGCGGCGGGTGCGCGGCCTGCGAGGGCCCGTCGTGCATCGCCTCGATCTCGGGCACCGTGCTCTACGACGGCGGGACGCCCATGCAGGGCTCGCTCGCCATCTGCATCCCGCAGTGCATTCCTCTTCAGACCGAATCGGACGGGACGTTCGTGCTCGAGATGCCGGGCGGCTGCCGCGCCTTCGACTTCGGCGCGGGCGATCCCATCCACGTCACGCTGTACTCGACCGACAACACGCACACCCAGTTCTCGATCGCTTTGCGGCCCACCCAGACCGAGATCTCGGACCAGGGGAAGGACGACTACGATCTCAGCGTCGGGACCTTGTACCAGTACGCGCTGCCCGCCACCGGCGCCGGATACACCGAAGCAAGCGGGGCGTCCGTGAGCCAGGACGGCGTGGCCTTCGAGCTCGAGCCCGGCGCGCTCGGCCCAGTCGACCTGCCGGTCGCCAGCGCGACGATCAAGGTGCTGCGCTTCCCGATCGAGGAGTGGAACCCGCCCTTCAACACGGTGGATCTCGACGCCCTGTATTTCCTGGCGCCCTACTGGACCGAGATCGGCGGGACCGAGATGGGCGGCGCGGGGACGCCCCTCACCATCGACCCGCCTTCCGGCTGGGCCGCGGGCGACACGGGCACGGTGTACATGCTGGGCGACTTCGCGAACGGCTCGTATCTCTCGTGCGGCGGCACGGACCAGCCACAGGGCGAGCTCGTCGAATGCGGCACGGCCGCGGTCGAGGCCGGCAAGGTCGTCACCACCCCGATCAACCGGTTCGGCTGGGTCGGGCTCAAGAAGGACTGAGGCCGGCCCTCCCACGTCCCATGAGACTTTTCCGTCCCTCCGCCGTCGCACTTGCCGCGCTGCTCCTCGCCGCGCCGGTCGCGGCTTTCGACAGAGCGGGCGAGCCCATGGTGGCGCCGCCAGGCGGCGGCGGCGTCACGGCCGCGGGCGGGGCAATCACCCTCGACCGCGAGTGGAGCTGGGACGCGGAGCTGTCGGCCGAGGTGGCGGTCGCGCGCGGGGTCGAGCTGGCGTTCCCGCTGGCGCTTGGCGTGCAGGTGCTCGGCGCGGGCACCGCGAACGGGATCGAGCTCGGCGTCGGAGTGGTGGACATGGCGCTCGACGAGGGCGGCGCGTTCCTCTTTTGCCCGGCCGCGATCCTGGCGGCCCGGGCCCGGCTCGGCGCGGACGCGGCCCTGCTCGCGGCCCTGGACTTCACGGGCGCCGAGAGCGATTTCGGCCGCGGCGAGCACCCCGGGTGGATCCGCGGCGCCGCGTCCCTCTCCATCGACATGGGCCCGTGGCTGACCGTGGCCGCGGGCGTGGCCTTCCAGCGGCGCGTCATGGGCGATGGGGCGCCGGACGGGCTGCGACGCGCGGGGTGGGCGGGCGACGCGCGCTATTCGGTGGGCTCGGTGCGCTCCTCGCCGTTCTCCGAGCTTCCCTTCTTCGCGATCCACGCGCTGCCGTGGCTGGACGTGGCCGGGTTCGTGCGCTTCGACATGGACACGGACACGCACACCACCGACTCCCGGTTCATGCTCGGCCC
>JAQTNF010000100.1 GCA_028713995.1 Deltaproteobacteria bacterium
CGTCGAGAATCCAGCGCCCTTGAGGGTGACCGGGGTTCCGGGCGGGCCCATGGGCGGGTTGAACGACTCGATCTTGAGCTCGGCAAGGACCGTGAAGGCCATCGGGCTCGTGGCCTGGCCCGCAGTGAAGACCTGGACCGTGACGTTGCCGGTTCGGGCCGACGGCGGAACCAAGGCCTGGATGCGGGTCGTGCTGGCCGCGCGCACCGCGAGCCCGACGCCGCCCATGGTCACGGCGTTCTCGTGCGCCTTGGTCGAAAAGTTGTTCCCGTTGATCGTGACGACCGTCCCGGGCGCCCCGAACGTGGGCTGGATGTCCGTGACCACCGGCACGGCCCTGGTCTCCACCACCCAGAAGACCTGGGGGCTCACGACCTGCTGCACGGGCCCCTTGAGCGTGAACCGGCCCTGCATGGCGTTGGCCGGGATCTTGACCACGATCTCGGTGGGCGTGACGCTGACGGGCGTAAGGGGCACGCCGTTGTAAAGGACCTGGTACTCGGGCCCGAAGTTCTGCCCCGTGATCTTCACCTGGCTCCCGGGCGGTCCGGACGCCGGGGTCAACGAGACGATGATCGGCCTCGCCGCGTACTGGGCAGCGGCGATTCCCGCGTAACCCATGACAAACGCGACGATCGCGAGCCACGACACCCTACGAATCATGTTCATCCTCCGCGCTTCTGACAGGTTGCTGTTCGTTTTCGATTTCCGCCTGTCGGTCGAATTTCGCATATTATTAGTAAACTTCATGGGGTACGAGTCAATCATTTTAAGTCGCCGCCTCAAAGCCGTCCGAAGCGTGTCTCTTCGCACGGGGAGCGGCGCCTCCTCGATCCTTCGACGCGGCGAAGATCCTGAAAATTCAGGCTGTTGCCGGGCGGGTGATCGGGGACTTCCCGCATCTTATATGAGTGGCGGTTTGCCGTTTAAGGTTGAAAAACAAAGAACGCTTTCCTAGCATGCGGGTCCATGTCGCGCCGCGCGGCGGCGCCCAAGGAGGAACGTTCCGATGGCCAAGACCGTGCGCGCGCCCCGGGGGACGACGCTCAGCTGCAAGGGGTGGCTGCAGGAGGCCGCCCTGCGGATGCTGATGAACAACCTGGACCCCGAGGTGGCCGAGAACCCGGACGAGCTCGTGGTTTACGGCGGCACGGGCAAGGCGGCCCGGTCGTGGGAGTGCTTCGAGAGGATCGTCGAGTCCCTGCGCGACCTGGCGGCGGACGAGACGCTGCTCGTCCAGTCGGGCAAGGCGGTGGGCGTGTTCCGCACGCACGAGGACGCGCCGCGCGTGCTCATCGCCAACAGCAACCTGGTGCCGCGGTGGGCCACCTGGGAGAAGTTCCGCGAGCTCGAGCGCCAGGGCCTCACCATGTACGGGCAGATGACGGCCGGCTCGTGGATCTACATCGGCACGCAGGGCATCCTCCAGGGAACGTACGAGACGTTCGCCGCGGCCGGCGCAAAACACTTCGGCGGGGAGCTCGCGGGCCGGCTGGTGGTCACGGGCGGGCTCGGGGGCATGGGCGGCGCTCAGCCCCTCGCGGCCACCATGAACGGCGCGGTATGCCTCGCGGCCGAGGTCGATCGCGGGCGCATCGAGCGCCGCATCGCCAAGCGCTACGTCGACGACGTCCTCGGCGACGTGGACAAGGCCATCGACCGCGCCCTGGAGCTCAAGGCGCGGCGCCAGGGGATCTCCGTGGCCTTCCACGGGAACGCGGTGGACCTGCTCGAGCGGCTGGTCGCGCGCAAGGTGGTCCCGGATCTTCTCACGGACCAGACCTCGGCCCACGACGAGCTCAACGGCTACGTGCCGCACGGGATGCCCTACACGGAGGCCCTCGCGCTTCGCAAGAGGGATCCGCAAGCGTATGTGGCGCGCTCCCTGGCGTCCATGGCTGCCCACGTGCGGGCCATGCTCGCGCTCAAGGGCATGGGCGCCGTGACGTTCGACTACGGCAACAACCTGCGCGCCCAGGCCGAGAAGGCGGGCGTCGCGAACGCGTTCGACTTCCCGGGCTTCGTGCCGGCCTACGTGCGGCCCCTGTTCTGCGAGGGCAAGGGGCCGTTCCGCTGGGTGGCCCTGTCCGGCGACAAGGAGGACATCTATACGACCGATCGGGCGGTAAAGGAGCTCTTCCCCGAGAACGCGGCGCTCGCGCGCTGGCTCGACCTGGCGAGGGAGCGCGTCGAGTTCCAGGGGCTGCCGTCGCGCATCTGCTGGCTGGGCTATGGCGAGCGGCACCGGGCCGGCCTCAAGTTCAACGAGCTCGTGCGCGAGGGGCGGGTCAAGGCGCCCATCGTCATCGGCCGCGACCACCTCGACTCCGGATCCGTGGCCTCGCCCAACCGGGAGACCGAGGGCATGCGCGACGGGTCGGACGCCATCGCGGACTGGCCGATCCTGAACGCGCTGCTCAACACGGCGTGCGGCGCCACGTGGGTTTCGTTCCACCACGGCGGCGGCGTCGGCATCGGCTACTCGCTGCACGCGGGCATGGTGATCGTCTGCGACGGGACAAAGGCCGCGGACGAGCGCCTGCGCCGGGTGCTGACGGCCGATCCGGGCACGGGCGTCATGCGCCACGCCGACGCGGGCTACGACGAGGCCGTGTGCTGCGCCAAGGAGCGCGGGGTGAAGATCCCGCACCTCGGCAGGCCCTCATGACGAAACAGGCCGACATCATCGTCCACGGCGCGAGCCAGCTCCTCACCCTGGAGCCAACCCTGGCGCACGGAGTGGACGACGACGAGGAGGCCTGCGCGCTCGGCGCGATCCGGGACGGCGCGCTCGCCATTGTCGGTGATCGCGTGGCGGACGTGGGCGGAAGCGAGCGCATCCTGGCTGAGCACGAAGCGCCGCTCGTCATCAACGCCTCCGGCCGCACCGTGACGCCGGGCCTCGTCGATCCGCACACGCACGCGGTGTTCGCGGGCAGCCGCCACATGGAGTTCGCGCTGCGCATGCGCGGCGCCTCGTACCTCGACATCCTGGCCGCGGGCGGCGGCATCCACTCCACCGTGGAGGCCACGCGGCGCGCGAGCCTGGCCGAGCTCGTCGCCCTCACGCGTCCGAGGCTCGCGAGAGCCCTCGCGTTCGGGGTCACGACGATGGAGGTCAAGAGCGGCTACGGGCTCGACCTCGACAACGAGGTGAAGATGCTCCTCGCCGTGCGCGAGCTCGGCGCATCACAACCAATCCGTCCCGTGCCCACGCTCCTTAGCGCGCACGTGGTGCCCAAGGAGTACGAAGACCGTCGCACGCAGTATCTCGATCTGCTCGTGACCCGCCTCATCCCCGAAGTGGCGAGCCGCAAGCTGGCCGCGGCCTGCGACGTCTTTCTCGATCGGGGCGCGTTCGACCTCGACGAGACACGCGCCATCCTCGGCGCGGCGCGCGCGGCCGGGCTCGCGGTCAAGGTGCACGCCGGCCAGTTCACGGACATGGGCGGGCCCGAGCTCATGGCGGACATGAAGGGGCTGTCGGCCGATCACATGGAGCACGTGTCCGACGAGGGCGTGCGCCGCATGGCCGAAGCCGGCGTCGTGGCCACGCTCCTTCCCGGCGCGGCGTTCTGCGTGCGCTCGGCCTTCCCGAATGGGCGGCGCCTGGCCGACGCCGGCGTGCCCGTGGCGCTCGCCACCGACCACAACCCCGGCACCTCGCCTACCTCGAACCTCCCGCTCATGGCCTCCATGGGCGCGGCCTTGATGGGCCTCACCTGCACCGAGGCCATGCGCGCCGTCACGCGCAACGCGGCGTGCGCGCTCGGGCTCGAGGGCGAGGTCGGCTCGCTCGTGCCGGGACGACGGGCCGACCTGGTCGTTTTCGATGTTCCGGATTTCCGGCTCTTCCTCTATCATTTCGGTGTCAACCATGCGGTCCTCGTCGTCGCGGGCGGCCGGGTGGTGTTGGAGGAGGGCTCATGAGCAGCGAGGACTACATCGATATCTACAAGCGCTACCTCGAAAAGTTCGAGAACGCGTTCGGCCCGTTGAGCTTCGAGGAGTTCGCCAAGCACGGCGGGCAGCTCATCAAGAAGCTCAGGTACGACGAGTTCGTCGTGAAGTGGACCGAGCTCAAGAAGATCGAGGACTACCTTCGCGAGGTGATGACCAAGGGCGCCACCTTGAACGACGAAATCTACCGCACCTACCGGGAGCTCTCGGCCTACGTTCTCGAAAAACCCAAGGATTTTCTCGCCTTCTAGGCCGCTCTCCGATGGAGCGCGCCTCCCGGAGAAACTCCCGGAGAAAGAGAGTTGACTCCGGAGGGGTCCGCGAAGATAATCACGCTCCGCCAAAGGCGGAAAGGAATCGAGGTTTTCAAAGATGCCGCTGCACACGGAGAGAAAGCAGGAGATCATCTTGCAGCACAAGCTGCACGAGAGCGACACGGGCTCTCCCGAGGTTCAGATCGCCCTGCTCACCGAACGGATCACGTACCTGACCGATCACTTCAAGACCCACATCAAGGACCACCACTCCCGTCGCGGTCTTTTGAAGCTGGTCAGCAAGCGGCGCCATCTGCTGGACTATCTGAGGCGTTGTGACGTCGAGCGCTACCGGAAGGTCATCCGGACCCTCGGCATCCGCAAGTAGGTTTGAAAGAGGGGGCATGTCGCCCCCTTCGACCATGCATCCCAGTCTCGCCGGAGTTTTAGTCTTGTTCCCCGCCCGCGTCTTCCACGGGAGGCGCGCGGACGCGGTCGGAGAACTGGGCTAAAGGTCTCGCGCGACGCCACGGGCATGCATGGCTTTTCCCGTGCCGGACCGACGGTCCCGGCAGAAAGGGTCATGTCACCATGATCGTGAAAGAGACAGTGAAGGTCGGTGGTCGCGAGATCACCATCGAGACGGGGCGCATCGCGCGGCAGGCGAACGGCGCCGTGCTCGTGGGCATGGACGAGACCATCGTGCTCGTTACCGCCGTGACCGCGCCCATGGCGCGCGACGTGGACTTCTTCCCGCTCACCTGCGACTACGTGGAGAAGGCATACGCCGGCGGCAAGGTCCCGGGCGGCTTCTTCAAGCGCGAGGGGAAGCTGCGGGACGAGGAGATCCTCACCTGCCGCCTCATCGATCGCCCCATCCGCCCCATGTTCCCGGACGGCTTCCGCAACGAGACGCAGATCATCGCGACGCTGCTCAGCGCCGACCGCCAGAACAAGCCGGACGTGCTGGCCATGACCGGTGCGTCGGTCGCCCTGCACATCTCGGACATCCCGTTCGACGGGCCGCTTGCGGCGATTCGCGTGGGGCGCGTGGACGGCGCCTTCGTGGCGTACCCGACCATGGAAGAGGTCGCGAAGAGCGACATGGACATCATCATCGAGGCCAGCCGCGACGCCATCGTCATGGTGGAGGGCGGCGGCGCCGAGATCACGGAATCCGATCTCATGGACGCGCTCGAGTTCGGCCACAAGGCCGTCATGCCCCTGCTCGATCTGCAAGACGCTCTACGCGCGTCGATCGGCAAGCCGAAGCTCCCGTTCGCGCCGCCGGTGCGCGACGAAGCGCTCTTCGCGAAGGTCAAGGAGCGCTACGCGACGGCCATCGAAGAGGCCATGCGGATGACGGTCAAGAAGGAGCGCTACGGCAGGATGCGCGAGATCGGTTCCGAGGCGCCCAAGGCGTTCGCCGAGGAGTTCCCAGGCCGCGAGAAGGCGGTCGCGGCGGCGATCGAGGAGATCCTGCGCGACACGGTGCGTGGCCGCATCCTCGCGGAGGGCAGGCGCATCGACGGCCGCGGCCTCGGCGACATCCGGCCGATCACCTGCGAGGTGGGGCTTCTGCCCCGCGTCCACGGCAGCGGGCTGTTCACGCGCGGAGAGACGCAGGCCATCGTCACGACCACGCTCGGCGTGTCCACGGACGAGCAGCGGCTCGACGGGCTCTACACCGAGAGCTGGAAGCAGTTCATGCTGCACTACAACTTCCCGCCCTTCGCCACGGGCGAGGTCAAGATGTTGCGCGGCCAGTCGCGCCGCGAGATCGGGCATGGCGCCCTGGCCGAGCGCGCGCTCGCGCGGATGCTGCCGTCACACGAGAAGTTCCCCTACACGATCCGCATCGTGAGCGAGGTCACCGAGTCCAACGGCTCGTCGTCCATGGCCTCCGTGTGCGGCGGCTGCCTGTCGCTCATGGACGCGGGCGTGCCGATCAAGGCGCCGGTGGCGGGCATCGCCATGGGCCTCATCTCCGACGGCGACAAGGTCGCGGTCCTGTCGGACATCCTCGGCGACGAAGATCACCTCGGCGACATGGACTTCAAGGTCACGGGCACCACGGCGGGTGTGACAGCGGTCCAGATGGACATCAAGGTGAAGGGCCTGTCGCGGCAGATCATGGAGAAGGCCCTCGGCCAGGCGCGCGACGGCCGGCTCCACATCCTCGGCCGCATGCTCGACACCATCCGCGAGCCCCGGCCCGACCTGTCCAAGTACGCACCGCGCATCACCACTCTCAAGGTGCGCCCCGATCAGATCCGCATCATCATCGGCCCCGGCGGCAAGATGATCAAAGGCATCGTCGAGCAGACCGGCGTGGCGATCAACGTGGAGGACGACGGCACGGTTCAGCTCGCGTCCGCCGACCAGGCCGCGGTGGCCAAGGCCATCGAGATCATCCAGGGCCTGACGCGCGAGCCGGCGGCCGGGGAGATCTTCGAGGGCACCGTGGCGCGCGTCGTGGACTTCGGCGCGTTCGTCAACATCCTGCCCGGCATCGACGGGCTCGTGCACATCTCCGAGCTCGACTGGAACCGCGTCGAGAAAACGGAGGACATCTGCCACGAAGGCGACGCGATGCGCGTGAAGGTGCTGGAGATCGACGGCTCGACCGGCAAGATCCGGCTGTCGCGCAAGGCACTGCTTGAGGTGCCCGAGGGCGTCACCCCGCGCCCCGAGGGCGACCGTCCGCCGCGCCGCGACAGTCGCGACGGCAGATCCGGCCCCGGCGGGGATCGCGGCGGCGACCGCAGGGGGGGACGGCCCCAGGGCCCGAGGGGTGGCGGTCGAGGCCGGTGAGCCCCGGCGTCCCGAACACGTGAGAACCCATCCCGAATTCTGTTTTTCCACCGATTCATTGTGATAAAATTCGCTTCCGTTCGCTGTCGTTGAAACGACAACGCCGACAGGAGAGGTGTGGACCGTGGACTTCGCTGACGAACCCGTGGCCGGCTTCAAGGCCGGGGAGCTCATCCGCCGCCGCTACGAGGTGGTGAAGCTCCTCGGCGCCGGCCGGCTCGGTACGGTCCTCAAGGTCACCGACGCCGAGGTCGGCATCGAGGCGGCTCTCAAGGTCGTGCACCGATCGCTCATCCCGGACGAGGCCGCGGGCCGCAGCTTCATGGTCGGCATGCGCGCGCTCATCCCGGTCAAGCACGAGGGCATGGCGCGCATCTTCGACGTGAACTGTGACGGCGATCGCTACTTCGTCGTCTCCCAGCTCCTCGACGGGGTGCCGCTGCGGCGGCTGATGGAGGGCCGCAGGGCTCGCGGGCAGGATTTCTCGCTCACCGAGATCGTCCCCGTCGTGCAGCAGGTGGTCGACTTCCTCGCCGCGAGCGGCCTTGCGGCGCACGGCGATCTCGCGCCGGAGAACATCTGGATCCTGCCGCGCCACATCAAGGTCTCCGACGCGGGGCTGGCGGTCCATCTTCCACCCGCGGCGGTGTCGAAGCTCCTGCGCTCGAGCGGAAGATCACGCGGCTACGCGGCACCGGAGATGGCGCGAGGCGCCCCCCCGGACGGCAGGTCCGACGTCTACGCGCTCGGCGTGCTGGTCGGGGAGATGACCACGCACGTGGCCTTCGACGGCCGCCCGGAGTCGTTCTTTGAGGCCGAGCCCGATCTCGACGCGGGGCTCGACGAGATCCTGAGGCGTGCGGTCGACCCGGATCCAAGGCAACGCCATCCCGCTCCGCTCGACCTGCTCGCCGACCTCGTCGCGGTCGCGTCCGCCAAGCAGGCGACCGACGGGGCGAACGCGTTCGAGGACACCAATGTGGACCCCTTGCCCCCCGCGAAGGACGACGATGACGTCGAAATCCTGGAGGTGGAAGACGAGAATCCGGTCGACACGAAGGTCGGGCCGGCGTCGCCGGTCAAGCCCCCCCCGCGCGTGGGCCCGGGATTCGAATTCGTATCCGATCCCACGGCGCAGGTCTCCATGGAGGACGTCATTCGGGCGCACGTGGAAGGGATACAGTCCGGTCCCAAGGAAAACACTCCGCTCCCGCTCCAGCGCAAGAGCGCCGTGGCTCCACCCATGACACCGCTGCCGGGGCTCAAACGGCGGACCCTGCCGCCGCCGCCCCCGTCGGCCTCACCGCCGGCCGCGAAGCGTCCTGCTGCGGCGCGACCGACCGTGCCGCCTCCTCCACCTCCCCGGCGCACGAGCGCCGTACCGCCGCCTCCCGCTCCACCGGCCAAGCCGCGGATCGCGCCCAAGAGACCCGAATCGCCAGTCATGGAACCGCGTCCGGCGCGGATGACGCCGGCGCCGACGTCGCGTCGTGCGGACGAACCGTTGCAGCAGACGGAGGAGGAGCCCACATCGGCGGGAGTTCACAGGGCCGCGCCACGCTCGTCCGTTCCCAAAAAGCGCCGTGAGGTCACCCAGGAGATTGATATCGAGGCGCTCGAGGCCGTGGCCGAAGTGAGAAGGCCGCCGCGGCGCGAGGTTACAGAACAGATCGACCTGGATATGATTGAGAGCGTCGAACGGATCAGCACGAACGCGGCGGTTGCCAAGCTCGAACGGACCGCGGCCGACGCGGAGCGCTCCTCGGCCGAGGAGCTCATCCGGCGGGCAAGGGCCCTCGACGGCGTGGATCCGCGCCTGGTACGCGCGGCCCATGCGCTCGAATCCGACCGCCGGGGCGGGAGGTCCAAGCAGGCCGCGGAGCTCTTGAGGCAGCGGGCCGACGAGCTCGAGGGCATCGACCCGCGATTGCTCCGGGCAGCGGCGCGGCTCGAGGAGGCAAGGATCAGCAGCGTGCCTCCCACCGATGAGGATCATACGGAGCTACAGGACGAGGACGACGACTGGCGCGAGCGACTTGGCCAAGCCGAGGAGCAGCAGGTCATCTCGTTCCTCGCACCGCCCATGGTCAAGCGAGATCCGGACGTGCGCGGTTTCCCGCACAACCAGCAGCGAGGCGCCCAGCCCCGCCCGCCCACGGAGCCCCCGCACAGGTCGGCCCCACGCACCCCGAGACGCCGCGACCCCCAGTCCCACCAAGTGCTTTACGATGACAGCGGCGAGGCCGACCGCGAATCCCGACCTACGATCCCGGGCAAAAGACGGACCTAGAGCACGGTCGCGAGGAGCTGCTCGATCTTGGTCTTGGGCACCGCCCCGAGGAGCGACCCCGCCGGTGCGCCCTTCTTGAAGACGACCAGGGTGGGGACCGAACGCACGCTGAAGCGCTCCGCGGTCATGGGCGCATTCTGGATGTCCACGTAGCAGAACTTCACCCGTCCCGCGTAACCGTCGACCATCGAGTCGAGGGTCGCGCCGAGGGCCCTGCACGGCCCGCACCACGTCGCTCCGAAATCGACCAGCACGGGCGTCGCGGACTTGTCCACCTCGGCCACGAACGTGCGATCATCGACCTTCACCATCTTGTCACCAGCCATGCGGTTGCCCCTTCTTTCGTTTCGTCTCGGGATGACTATGTTACGTACGCACACCCGCTGATGTCAACGAAGACCGACACAATCCTCTCGCGGGGCCCGCACAAAAACGCCCTCGCCGCGCTTGCACTTCGGCTTTCGCGAACGTACCATCATGGAACTGCGATGGAGGCGCGCCGATGAGGGTCGTCCTGGCCGGCTACAACGTCGATTCCCGCGTGCTGCGCGAGGCCGAGGAGGCGGGCGTCCCCAGGGAGCGCCTCACCCCGGAGGTGATCTCGGCGGCGTACGCGCGCATCTGCCGCGATCCGAGACCCGTTTCTGAGCTGCGCCGGATCGCGCTCGACGAGGTCGAGGCCGCGCGCGCCTCCAATAAGCGGATCATCTTCGAGATGGGGCACCACTCGGTGGCCGAACACGCGGTGTTCAACTTCGACATCACCGGGATCTCGCGGCTCGCCATCGAGGCCCTCGAGCGCTTCCGCCTGTGCTCGTTCACCGAGAAGAGCCAGCGCTACGTCACGCTCGATCACGACTTCGTGCTGCCGCCCGAGATCCGCGGCACGCCGCTCGAGCCCGAGTTCCTGTCGCTCGTCGCGGCCCAGTCGGCCCTCTACGAGAAGCTCTACGAGGCCTTGCGGACGCGCATCTCGAGGTTGTATCCCGCGATGGAGGAGCGCTCATCGACGAAGCGCACGCTCGACGGGTGGGCCAAGGAGGACGCGCGCTACGCCACGATCCTGGCCACGAGCGGCCAGCTCGGGCTGACGGCCAACGCCCGCAACGTGGAGCTGCTCGTCCGCAGGTTCGCGGCGGCGCCGCTCGCCGAGGTGCGGGACCTCGGCAAGCTCGTCTTCGAGACGACCTCGGCCGTCGCCCCATCCCTGCTCCTGTTCACAAAACCGGCGCAGCTTGACACCGAGACCCCCCGCGCGCTCGAGGCCCTGGCGCGAGGCCTCCTCCCGGCCGCGAAAGGGGCCATGGACGCGACGCCGGTCAGGCTGCTCGATCACACTGCGGACGCCGATCGCCTGGTGGCCGCGTCCCTGCTGCACGCCGGGTCGAGATCCGGGTTCGGCACATGCCGTGCCGTCGTGGCGGCCATGTCGAGGGAGGAACTCGGCGAGGTCCTGCGCACGGCCATGCGGCACATGGAGTTCTACGACGCGCCTCCCCGGGAGTTCGAGCACGTGGCGCTCACCTACGAGCTCACCGTGTCCGCGGCGTGCTTCGCCCAGCTGAAGCGCCACCGCATGGCCACCTTGAGCGCCCAGGACTACGATCCGGCCCTGGGAATCACCGTTCCGCCGTCGGTGGCGGAATGCGGGCTCGAAGACGACTTGAGGAATCACGTGGCGCGCGCCGAGGACCTCTGCGAGAAGATCCGGGAGAAGCACCCGGCAGCGGCCGCGTACGCGCTCACGAACGCCCACCGCCGCAAGGTCCTCTTCACCACGAACCTGCGCGACCTGTACCACTTCACGAGGCTCCGCGAGGACGCACACGCCCAGTGGGACATCCGGGAAATCGCCCGGGCCATGCGCGAGGAGGCCGAGAAGGCCATGCCGCTCGGCTCGCTGCTCCTTTGCGGAAAGGACGGCTACGTGGAGCGCTTCGCAGGCGTGTTCGGCGAGAAGCCCCTGGCGGATCCCTCCGCGCTCGGGTGACGCGCCGGCGTCGGTCCGGCCACGGCGGGCATGAAGCCCGCCGCTACGAAGACGCCCGGAGGCGATAGGGGGTGAGGTCGGGGTGAGGCTACTGCTTCAGCTCGCGGCTTTCGAACGTCGCACCGCCGTTCGTGGTCCACCACATGGTGCCCGACAGATCCTGCGCCCAGCCGGTGTTGGCGTCGAAGAACCAGGGCGGGCCGTGCGGATCCTGCAGCTTGGTCCACGTGGCGCAGCCGTCCTTGGTTCCGTAGAGCTGGCCCTCGGCCCACGCGAAGCCTGTGGTCGCGTCCACGAAGAAGAGCTGCGTGAACGGCTGCGCGTCCTCGACCTTGGAGTCCTTCCACGTGGTCCCGCCGTCCGAGGTGCAGCTCACCACGTTGCCCGCGGACACCGCGCCGTGGCCCTTGTCCGGGAACGACACGGCCACGAGCCCCGTCTTCTCAAGCTTGCGCGTCCAGGTCTTGCCCTTGTCGATGGACAGGGATGCGCCGCTTTCGTCGACCATCCAGATGTCGGCCTCGTCCACCACGCTGTAGTCCTGCACCGAGCCCGGCTGGTACTTGTCCGGCGTCCAGGTCTGGCCCGCGTTGGTGGTGACGAGCACCGTGGGCCCGCCCGAGCCGTACGGCGGGCTGCCGATCACGTAGCCCTTGCTCGCGGCGATGAACCGCAGCTTCTTGAGCTCGAACTCGCGGGGGATTCCGAGCTTGCCCCAGTTCTTGCCGCCGTTGGTCGTCATCCAGATCCGCTTCTGGCCCACGATCCACCCGCGCTTCTGATCGTAGAAGTACATCCAGCCCAGGTCGTTGTCGGGCCGGAACGAGTAGGCCGGGGTCCACGACTGGCCGCCGTTCGCGGTCTGCATGACGTCCACGTTACCGTTCTCGACGTCCGCCAGCGCGAACCCGATCTGCGGGCTCACGAACCAGGCGGAGTAGAAGCGCGAGATCTTGCGCTCCTGCGCCGAAGCAGGGCTCGCGGCGACGAGGATCGCCGCCATGAGCGCAACCGCCGCAATTGTGGTGAGAAGACGATTCATCTTGAGCCTCCTTGCCTGTCGGCCCGGATTGGTGCGGGCCACGCCCTTCCCACGAAGCTTAGACGTATGACACACAAGTCATTCACCCGTCTTGGTCTTTGTGGCCGGACCACCCGGGTTTCGTTGAATATTTAACAGGGCCTCGTAGCGGTCCGCGAGCCGCTCCCAGGAACGGGCCCGGCCGGTCTTCGCCCCGGCAAAGCCCAGCCGGACCGCGAGCGCCGGGTCGGCCCGCAGGGTCTCGAGAGCCTGGCCCAGGGCGGCGGGATCATCCGGAGGCACGAGCAACCCGTTTGTCCCATGCGTCACGATTTCCGGGATGGCGCCCGTGATCGAAGCCACGAGCGGCCTGCCCGCGGCCAGGGTCTCGACCGCGGTGAGCGGCAGGCCCTCCTCGCGGCCGTCAGGCAGCGGACGGGAAGGCAGCGCCACCGCGTCGCAGGCATGCAGGAGCTCGGCCCGCTCGGCCGGCGAGACCCATCCCAAGAAGCGGGCGGTGACCCCGCGCTTGCGACAAAGGACCTCGAGTCGTGCGCGCTCCGGACCGTCGCCGGCCACCACGAGCTCGAAGCCGGGCCGCCCGGCGAGCGCCTCCACGAGCACGTCCATGCCCTTGACGGGCACGAGCCTGCCGAGAGCGAGCACCGCGAACCGCGCGAGCCCCATCCGGGCGCGCACCACGCTGCGCAGCCGACCAGGCACGAGCCCCGCGAGATCCACTCCCATGGGCGTCACCTCGAACCGCTTTTCCATGCGCGCCGCGAGCCTCGGGCCGAGCAGCTCGCACGTCCGTTCGAGGAGGCGCCGTGAGACGAAGCCCACGCGGCCGGCGCGCGCCATGGCGGCCACGGCCAGCCACCGCCCGGAGGGCAGGGAACGCAGGAGGTGCACGTCCGACGAGTGGGCCACGGCCAGGTGCCGCTCCGGAGCGGGCGAGAGGGCTCCGGCCACGAGCGACGACGGGACGAGCCAGTGGCTCATGACCGCGTCCCAGCGCCGCGATCGCAGCGCGGCCATCGCGGCGAGGCCGGCCACCGCGCCCGGCACCAGGGCCCTGAGCCACGGGCTGCGCGCCAGATTGTCCGGCACGCCCGCGCCGAAGAAGAGGCGCTCGAGCCTGCGCGGACGGGCGTAGGGCGCGCCGAACACCTCGATTCCCGCCAGCCACGCCTCGTCCTTGGCCCAGCGGGCCGGCTCGGGCGGCTCCGGGCACACAACCTCGATGCGGTGGCCGCGCGCGGCGAGCGCGAGCGACAGCCCGAGCACGAACGCGCCCGACGGATCCGCAGCGTGCCTGGGAAACGACGTGGTGACCACGCCGATGACGGCTCCTTGGCCCATGATTGTCAGCCCTCGGGTCGCACCGGATCGAGGAGCGGGCGTCGCGCGGCGAGCGCCTTGCGCTTGCGGTGCAGGAACGATCGCAGGAGCACGAGTGGAACGCGGAAGAGCGCGGTCGTAAGCGAGATGCCCGACACTTCGGTGCCGTAGATCGGCCGCACCGGGACCTGGGCCAGGCGCGCGCCGGCCGCGTTCAGGTGCGCCAGCATGTCGTTCGGGAAGCCGTAGCGGGCGTAGAGCGCCTTCAGATCGAGGCGCGTGAGCATGCGCGCGGACACGGCCGTGTAGCCGCACTGGGAGTCGCGCACGAAGCGGTAGCCCGAGGTGATCCGCGTCAGTACGGAGAAGACGTGGTTGCCCGCGAAGCGTAGGAAGGGCATGACCTTGAACACGCCGGGCCACGACAGCCGGTCGCCCTTGGCGTAGTCCGCCTCGCCGCTCATCACGGGCGCGAGCAGGCCTGGCAGATCGGCCGGATCCATCTGGGCGTCGCCGGCCATGACCGCGACCACCTCCGCGCCGGCGGTCAGCGCCCGGGAATAGCCCGTGACGATGGCCGCGCCGACCCCGCCGTTGCGGTCGTGCCGCACCCGCACGAGCCCCGGACGCTCGAGCTGCGAGACGGCCTCCCACGTACGGTCGGTGCTCGCATCGTCCACCACGATCACGTGGTCCACGTAACCCGGGATCTGCCCGACCGCCCGCGCGACGAGACGTTCCTCGTTGTACGCCGGAACGACCACGGCGATTGTCCTGCCCTGGAACATGGCGCTCTATACCACAGCTCGGGCGCCGCGAGCGACTCCTCTCGCGAGGCCTCCTCGCGGGGTGTTGCCTCTCGGGTTGGTAATGGAGTATTTGAAGAGTCTATTGTCCGAAGAGCGCGAAAAGCGCATGGAGGGAACGATGAAGAAGATGCTTTCGATCGCGATCGTCATGGCCGTCCCCCTGTTCCTGGGCGCGTGCAGCGAGCCCGCCACCGATGCCGAGATCGGCGAGATGTGCGCCAGGCTCGTGGAGCTGAAGGGCGAGATCGATGTGGCGCCGCCCGACGCGGCCATCGCCGCCGCCGAGAAGGACGCGGCGGATCAACTCGCCAAGATCGGGCCCGCGAAGGAAGCGGCCTTGAAGGCCCTCGACGCCGAGCTCGCAGCCAAGCTGGCCGAGAACAAGAAGATGAAGAAGGAAGACCAGAAGAAGCTCGCCGACGAGTACGCCGCCAAGAAGAAGGCCGCCGAGGAGGCTGCCGCCGCGAAGATCGCGCAGATCGGCAAGGAGAAGGACACGGCCGTCTCACACGCCAAGATCAAGGCCGAGGAGGCCACGGCCGCGCGCGCCAAGGCGATCGAGACCTGCAAGACCGAGTCCGCGACCTACGGCGTGAGCAAGGAGATCGTCCAGTGCCGGATCAAGGCCGACACGGTGGACACGTACTACAACAAGTGCAAGTAGGGTCCTTCGCCTCCTGAGCTTCCCTTCTCCTCACCATTGTTCCGGCTTCGGAGCCCGTCACGGTTCGTCCGGATCCGTGACCTTGGCCGGCGCGCACGTCTTCTTCGCCTCGTCGAAACGCGCCGCCAGCGGCTTCACCGCGGCTCGCGGGGCGGCCGCGATCATCGCATCGAGGGCCTTCACGCGGTCGCGCGACGCGGGGTGGTCGGAGATGAACGTGAGCAGCGGGCCGAGCTTGCCCTCCTCGGCCTCGAGCCGCGCGAGGAAACGCGGCAGCCCGGACGGGTCGAGACCGGCGCGTGCCATGAGCTCGAGTCCGCGCGCGTCCGCCTCTTCCTCCTGGTCGCGGCTGAACGACATGGAGGCGAGCCCCGCGGCGTTCGACATGAGGAATCCTTGCAAATCGCTTCCGCTCCACGCGACCGCGGCGAGGACCAGCGAGAGGCCCGCCTGCCGCGCCAGGTTGCGCACGGAGTGCCTGCGCAGGACGTGCTCCAGCTCGTGGGCCATCACGCCGGCCAGCTCGTCGCCGCTCGAGGCGAGCTCGAGGAGCCCGCGGTTCACGAAGACGTAGCCTCCGGGCAGCGCAAAGGCGTTCACCTCCTTGCTGTCGAGAACGCGCACCCGGAACGCGTACGGGCTCGCGCCCATCGCCCCCACGAGCCGCGTGCCGATCTCGCGCACCGCGCGGTTCATGGCCGGATCCGTGCATGCGGGCGTCCCGGCCAGGATCTGTCCCGCCGCTGCCCGGCCCAGCTCCACCTCGAACGAGGGCGGCACCGCGTCCGCGGCTCTCGCGATCACCCACAAGAGGCCCGCGATGACGAGCGCGGCGAGCGTCGCCAGAACCGCGGCGATTGTCGCCAGCACGCCCGCTCGCGACGCTGCACGCCTCTTGCGTGCCGATCGGGCTCCGCGCAGCTGTTCAAGGACGCTGCCGGGCGCACCGACCGCCTCGATGGCCGGGACGATGCCCCTGTCCGAGACGAGCACCCGCACGGTCCTGCCGCCGCTCGAAGCCTCGAAAGACAGGTACTTGTCGTCGACCCCCGAGAACGACACGTTCATATGCGGATACGGAAGCGTGAGCGCGGCGCCGGACGCGGTCAGCACCTCGAGCCCGAAGCCGCGCGGCGTCACCGTGCAGCCCACGCCGGATGCGCCCTCGAGACCGAAGCAGGAACCGCCGAAACCCGTTGCCATCGCAGATCGGGATCCCACACGTGGAGCCCGGACGTCAACCTCGCGTCGTGTGATCGCGCCGCGCGGTTGTTGACAAGCCGCGATCCTTTTGGGACAACACGACTCCGGAAAAGACCGGCCGCGGAGCGCTCGCGCGGTGGAAGCCTGGAATTGACAAGCAGTATCGGGCCGTTAGCTCAGTAGGTAGAGCACCGGACTTTTAATCCGTAGGTCGCAGGTTCGATTCCTGCACGGCTCACGAGCCGGTCCTTTCGTCCCCATCGTCTAGAGGCCTAGGACGCCGGCCTTTCACGTCGGCAACACGGGTTCGAATCCCGTTGGGGACGCAATGAAATCAACTAGTTGCACTCCGTTTTGTGAAAATTAGCGCCAGGTAAGCGTAAACCGATCACCGGAGAGTCGAGCTTCGCCACTGCGTCGCGCATCACGACCGGAGCGAGATGCGCGTAGCGCATCGTCATCTCGATCGTCGAGTGACCGAGAAGCTCCTGCGCCGCCTTCAGCGACTCTCCCCTCATCACCAGGTGCGACGCGAACGTGTGCCTGCACGTGTGCCAGTTGATCTCGCGCAGCCCCGCACGCCGGCACAAGCGCCACAGCACTTCGTTCATGCGGTGGTAGTCGAGCCGCGAACCGTTCTCGTAGCAGAAGACAAGATCGCCCTTGAGGTGCCTGGTCTTCTTGAGAACCTCCACGGTCTGCGGCGAGAGCGGTATCTCGCGCGACTTTCCGCTCTTGGGAGTGCCTACGTGGCCACGCACATGATTGCGCCGCACCAAGATCTTCCCGGCGACGAGGTCCACATCACGCCAGCGCAACTCGCTTGCCTCGCCGAACCGCATGCCCGTACGCAACATCGTGAGCACGAGGGGGTACCACTGCGGTTCCTTCTCGAACGTGGACACGAGCAGGCGATCGGCTTCGTCGAAATCGAGGAAGTCGTAGTCTGACGGCGGCACCTTCAGGAGCTTGATGCGCGGAGCCTTGGGGAGGAGTTCGATCTCCTCGGCGTAGCGAAGCATCTTCCCCAGAGTCGCAAGCACGTTGTTCACGCTCTTCGCGGACAAGCCTCTCGAGATGAGGTCCGCGATCATCCCGTCGATCTCCCGGATGCGGATATCGTCCAGCTTGAGCTTGCCCAGGGCTGGCCTGATGTAGAGTCGCAGCTCCGCTTCCTTGCTGTGGATGGTCGAAGGCTTGTTGCGCACCTTGGCGTACTTTTCGATGAACTCCTTGGCGAACTCGTTGAGTCTCGGGATTTCCCTCTTCACCTCCCACTTCTTCGCGTCCAAGTTGCAATCGAACGCCCTCGTGGGCCGGGTCGCTGAGCTTGGGTCGTTGGCTTTTTCCGGCGCCGGACGAGACGAGCGGCTCATCGGGGCGGGGTCGCGTTGCGCATCGCTTTGCGCTAGCGCTTGAAAGCGACGTTGGTATTCGGCATTATCGGCCACATGGCTAGATGCACAGCACCAGTAAGGGGCCATCGCACAGCAAGCGCAGCAGCGGACTGCCCCGCATGTGGTGGCCGCTATCGCGGCTACGGGTCGTACTCGTCCTACTCCCCCTCCTACTCGCCGTCCTATTCCTCGGGGAGCAGCGGGGGCGGCCGGAGCAGCGGCGGCGCGTCCGGCAGCAGCGCAAGGCCGAGATGGTCGCGAGCCGGTTCGTCCGTGTCGTACACGCCTGCCGAGGTGCGGGCACTCACGCCCATCCGCGACAGCGTCGAAAAGCGAGCGCCCCTGCCTGACCTTCGGGACGTCTTCCTCTGCCATGCGTGGGACGACCGGCAGGGTGCCGCCAAGGAACTGCACGATCTGCTCGAGTCGCATGGTGTCAAGGTCTGGTTCAGCGAGAAGGACGTCGCTCTCGGCACGCCGTTGCTCCGCGAAATCGACAGAGGACTGGCGAAGTCGCGAATTGGGATCGTGCTGGTGACCCCTGCGCTGCTGCGCCGCCTCCAAGGAGAGGGCATCGCCGACAAAGAGCTATCGGCACTCCTAGCGCGTGACCAACTCGTCCCCATTGTGCACAACACGACGTACGAAGCTCTCCGCGATATCAGCCCCCTGCTCGGCTCGCGAAGCGGTCTGAGTACTGCAGAAAATCCGATGGCAGACGTCGCGGCCAAGCTAGGAGCCTGTTGCGCATAGACGCTCCGCAAGATCGACAAACCTGAAGCCGAGTGCGAAGATCCCGGCATGACGAAGAGCTACCGGGAGTGGACGCCGACGCAGCGGTACCTGCTGCCGCCGTCGCCGTCTGAG
>JAQTNF010000101.1 GCA_028713995.1 Deltaproteobacteria bacterium
ACCGCCCCCCCATGGGGGAGGGGGGAAACCCGGCCGCGGGAACGCAGCCACAAGCAAGGAGGAGAGACCTGAGGATCATTCTTGCGTTGACCATGGTGACGGCGCTAATGAGCGTCGGCGGGATCGCGCTCGCGCAGGGCTCAGATCGGATCGATTCTGGTTACAGTGGCGTCATGCCGCCGGAACCCGACCGGAAGCCACTGTGGGAGCAGCAGCATGCCGAGCGCGAGGCTCAGGGCTTGGAGGAGGGCGCGATTTCCAAGGCTTCGATCCTGGAAGGCCAGGATGGCCTGCGGCTTGAATATTGTGATGATATGTATATGCCCTCGTGCCATTACAGCGGCAGCAACATCATTTGCCAAGTACCGGATGTCAGTGCCAGACCCAATATAGTAGCGGTTGGGTATGCATACCAGGAAGACCCAGATCACGAGGACGCCATTATCATGTGTTTTTGGCATCCGGCTCTTTCCGAATGGGTACCAATTGGAATGTGCTGGAAGGGAAGTAAAACGGGGCTCTTCGTGTATGGATCACAATTCTGGGACCAGATCGGATTCGTTAACGAAGAGACTTACCTTAACGACGCTTGTTATTTTGAGGCGTTTCAAAATGATTTCACATATCGCTCGATCGACGGCCTGGGCGGGTGCGATGAGGCCTACGGAAGCTGGTTCGCGGACACTCGCCTCGAAGGGGAGTACGTAGACGGTAACGCGGGGGGCGATCACATCCATTTGACGAACGACGGAATGCCCTGTGATGGGATAGGAAATTACCCGCAGGCACTCGGCAAACGTGGTGCGGACACGATCGAAGGATCACCTAGCGCGGACTACGTGTGGGGGGACAGTCCCTCGGATTCCACCGCGGCGGGTGCTGACACCATCTACGGAAACGGCGGCGCCGACGCGCTCGCCGGGTATTGGCTGAACGATAATATTTATGGTGGAGATGGCAACGACTACGCCTGGGGAGGCGACGACAACGACCACTTGTCCGGAGAGAGCGGAAACGATTACCTGTACGGGGAAAACGGCTATGACTCCCTGAACGGCGGTGCCAATACCGACTACTGCAACTGCGGCGCGGGCAGCGATCCGGCAGCGGTGGCCTGCGAGACGATCGTCTCCTGCAACGACTGACCTCGCCTTCTCAACGCGACACGGCTATAATAGAATCAAGTTGCAGGAGCCAGAGAGATGAGCACAGCATGCCTTTGTGGAGCCGTGGTGCTGGTCGCGGGTGTCCTGAGCGCCGGTTGTGGCAATGAGAGCCGCGGTATCGACGACAACGGGCGGGACGCGCGGGATGGGGCCGGGAATGACACCGCGAGCACCGACACCGGGAGCGGCACCGATGCGTCCGACCTGGCCGACGCGGGTCCCTGCGGCCCGATGATCTGGAAGGGAAGCGCCTCGGCGAACAGCATGGCCGAGATCGAGAAGCTGCATGGATACAACCGTATCACTGGCGAGCTGGATATCGACCAGACGACGCTCGTCAATCTGAACGGGCTCGAAAGCCTGCGCTGCGTGGACGGCATGTTCTCAGTGGATAGCTCCAACCATGTTCTCAAGAGCCTCGATGGCCTGGACAACCTCAAAAGAGTGGGCACCCTGAAATTCCAGTCCCTTTTTGACGACTTCAATGACATCAGCGCCCTGTCCTCCCTGGAGGAGATCGCCGGAGACATGGTCGTAGACACCCTCTGGCTTCCCACCATCGATGGTTTCGAGGGATTGAAGAAGATTGGCGGCAGCTTGAAGCTTTCCTCGTTCGTCATCACTACCACGCTCCATGGGCTAGAGAACCTGGAACAGGTCGGCGGCGGCATCTATTTGGACACTCTGTTTATAGAGAACGTGGACGCCTTGAGCAACCTCAAGAACGTTGGCTCCGCCCCGAATATCGGCAGCTTCTTTTTTATTAATCTTCCTGCATTGAAAAGGATCGGCGGGCTCACGGGCCTCACCCACATCCCCGGGAATGTGACGATCGATAGTGCTCCGGTTCTCGAGAACCTCGCGGGCCTCGACAATGTGGAGGAGATCGGCGGGGCGTTCGACTTGAACACAACGGGTCTCGTCTCATTGGATGGGCTGGACAGCCTCGCGAGCGTCGGGAGCAGGGTGTCCTTGCTAAGCAACAGAAAGCTGAGAGACGTTTCTGGTTTATGCAATCTGAAGGACGTGGGAGGGGAGCTCACCGTCGACGAATGCGACTCCCTGACCAACCTGGACGGGTTGGAAAACCTCTCGTCGATCGGCATGAAGGATCCGGCAAGCAATCTGCACATCGATGGGAACGATCTTCTCGAGAACGTGGACGGCCTCTCGGGCCTCACGCAGATCGGCGGGAACGTGCACTTCATCGGCTACAACCCCGTGCTCAAGAACCTGGACGGCCTCGACAACGTGACCCACCTGGGCGGGAACATCCTCTACATCTTCTACAACCCGTCGCTCTCCAACTGCGAGGCCACGGGGTTCAGGGACCGGATGAAGGCGAACGGTTGGAGCGGGTACGTGTGCATCCAGGGCAACATGCCCGACACGTGCCCGGACGACACGTCCGGTTGCGGCATGACGAAATGACCCGGAGGATCGCCATCGTTCTCTGTCTCGCGGCGCTCGCGGGCTCGGGGTGCGGGAGCAACGGCTCGCGCGACTCGGAAGACGATGGCGGCGATGTGGGCACGGACAGCAACACCGGGTCGGAAACGGGGCCAGACACGTCGGACACGTCCGACTCCGAGACCGACACCGGCGCCGACACTGAAACCGAAACCAACACTGGCACCGGTACCGACAGTGACACTGACACCGGCACGGACACGGGCGATGCCCAGTGCGGCGGCAAGGACGACTTCACCTCGTGCTCGCTCGTGACCTCCCCGGATCGGGCGTACGACATCTGCTCCGGCGGGCACTGCGTCTCTCCGGGCTGCGGGGACGCGAGCTGCAATGCACCCGGCCCGCACTTCCGTCTCGCGGACACGGGCCAGCGCTTGTGCTTCGACGAAGTCAGCCTGATCGACTGCCAGGGAGACCCGGAGGCCGACACGGAATGCGCCGACACGCCGCTGTGTGGCGAGGACCCCCAGTATGGCTGGGACGCGGACCACGCGGCGGATGAGCGGTTCTCGAGGGACGACGGCGCGCTTGACGCCGGGGAGGGCGACGGAGGTATGGACGCGGGCCAGAGCGAGGACGAGCCCGTGGTGCGCGATTACGCAACCGGCCTCGAGTGGCAGGGGTGCGCCGCGGGCCTGGGTGGCACCGCGTGCGGGGAAGGGAGCGCGACCGCGCTTCCCTGGGCCGACGCGCTCGCGTACTGCGACGGCCTCGAGTGGCGCGGCCGCGCGGGCTGGCGTCTGCCGGACGAATACGAGCTCGAGTCCATCGTGGACTACGGCAGCCCGGTTCCGTCTCTCGATCCGATCCCGGCCGTGGACCCGGCCGCGTTTCCCGCCACGCCGGCCGATCATTTTTGGACGTCGTCGTCCTACGCCGGGGATTCGTCGTACGCGTGGACCGTGCACTTCCGGTACGGGGCGGTGTACTCCGGCATCGCCAAGGACAAGGGCTGCCCGGTTCGCTGCGTACGCGGGGAGCCAATCCCTCACCCGAAGCGTCTCACGCGCAGCGTGCCCGTTCCCGGCGAGCCGGTGGTGGCGGACAGCGCGACCGGGCTCATGTGGCAGGGCCGGCACTTGGGTGATTCCAACAACGTGTGGTGGAAGCAGGCGCTCGGCTACTGCCAGAGCCTGTTTTGGGGCGGCTACACGGATTGGCGCCTGCCCAACGTGAAGGAACTTCGGAGCCTCGTGGACAGCCTCGTTGTCGGTCCGGCCGCGGACACGGCGGCGTTCCAATCCATGGTGTCGGAGTGGTTCATCGCGTCCACGTCGTACTCTTTCGAGCCGTCAAGCTACTGGATGGTGCACTTCGGATCCGGCATCGTCATCCCCGCCGTCAAGACGACTGGAAGCGGCGACGGCGGCGATGCCCGCTGCGTCCGCGCAGGGCCGTGAGGCGCGCCCCGGGCGGCAGATCCGGAACGGGGTCGTTCCCGCGGCCGCGATTCCCGTGATATATCTGCCGTGCGCCACCGGGGCGGGGCGATGGAGGGATTCCCGAATGAAACCGGCCAGTCTGACGCAGTTCTTCATGTTCGCGGTCATCCTGTCGATCCTTGCGATGCGCCCGGGCGCGGCAAGGGCCGGAGTCGATCCCTCCGTGGTGCGGGCGCAGGAGGCCGCGCTGCCCGCGGGCGTGCTCCCGGCCTGGGAGACCACGGCCGAGAAGGCGCACCGGACGCCGCCCGTCCCGCGCGTCACCACCGTGGACGAGGGATTGCTCCCGCCTCCGCCCGCGTCGCCGTACAGGGTGCCGGCAGAGTTCGAGCCGGTCGCGGCGTTCGTGGTCACGCAAGGCGACTGGGGCGGGGATGCCGCGATGCTCTACGACATGATCAAGAAGGGGACCGCCGCGGAGGGCGCAGGCGCGATCGTTCTCACATGGGGCACCGTGGCGGGATACGAGAGCACCTTGCAGCAGCAGGGTGTGGATCTGTCGAGGGTCCACGTGCTCAAGCCGCCGCGGGGGCTCGACGCGAAGTGGGCGCGCGACTTCGGCCCCATCAGCCTGTACGAGGGCGGGGTCGACGGCGAGCTCGCGTTCGTGGACATGCACTACTACAACGACCGGACCCGCGACGACGCGGTCACCGCCTTCCTCGCCGAGCAGATCGGCGTCGACCGCTACGGCCTCGAGGGCAACGACCACAGCCCGCCGGACGCGGCCAAGCTCTACCTGGAAGGCGGCAACTTCCAGACGGACGGGCAGGGCGCGTGCATCCTCTCGGACGACATCGCGAGCGACAACGCGGGAAAAGGGAACACGAGCGCGGACACGCAGGCCAAGGTCGAGGGCGTCATGGCCGCGTACTTGGGCTGTCAGAAATTCATCTGGCTCACCCCCATGCCCAACAACAGCACCGGCCACGTGGACATGTACGCGAAGCTGCTCACGCCCACGGACATCCTCATGATCGACTTCCCGAACACGACCGGCCCGAACGGCCAGGCGGACGCGGTCGTGGAGGACAACGTGGCGATCATGGAGGCGGCCACCAACCTGGCGGGCGATCCCTTTGTCGTGCACAGGGTCACCATCCCGTCGCTCGGCGCCATGTGGGTGTACAAGACCTACACGAACTCCGTGATCCTCAACAAGGTCGTGATGGTGCCCACGTACAACGCCCAGTACGATGAGGCCGCGCTCGATGCCTACAAGGACGTGCTCGGGCCGGGCTACACGGTGGTGGGCGTCCCCTCGGGCTCGATCGTGGCGCAGGGCGGCGCCGTGCATTGCACCACCATGCAGATCGCCTCGGCGTGCGGCAACGGGCGCCGCGACGAGCTCCTCTTCGAGGAGTGCGACGGAAACGATCTGAACGCCGCCACGTGCGGGTCCCTCGGGCTCGGGAGCGGCGAGCTCGCGTGCGACGCGGGAACGTGCCGTTTCGACACGTCCGGCTGCGAGCTCGGCACGGACACCGGCACGGACTCGGAAACGGGAGCCGACGCCGACGCGGACGGTGATGCGGACGGCGACGTGGACGCGGGCGTTGACGGCGGCGCGTTCGACCTGTCGCCGGGCTCGGGCGGCTGCGGTTGCGCGGCCGTGGGCTCGCCGTCCGTGGGTCTCGACCTGCTCGCGATCCTCGCCGCGGCGCTCTGACCGTTTTTTTGCCCCGCCGTCCGCTCTCCCGTAGAAAACGATCATGCGTGCCTTCCCGGCCGTCGTTGGCCTCGTCCTTGCGCTGTCCGCGAGCGCGGCGATCGCCGCTCCTCCGGCTTTTGCCCCAGCGAAGGAAGCCAAGCCCGCGCCCGGGTGGTTCGACGCCGGCCGCGCGGTGAACCTTGGCGCGGTGGTGGTCTTCGCCGGGCTCTTCCTGTGGTTCGTGCGCGCCGGACGCAAGGGACGGCCGCTCCATCTGCGACCCATCGCGGGCCTTTCGGCAATAGACGACGCGGTCGGACGCGCGGCAGAGATGGGCCGCCCGATCCTCTTCTCGCCCGGGCTCTCCGACATCGGCCATCCGTCCACCCTGGCCTCGATGGGCCTCCTCTCCAAGGTGGCCGAGCGCGCGGCTCGCCTGCGGGCAAGGATCATCGTGCCGAACTACAGCCCGCTCGTGTTCCCGGTCACGCAGAGCGTTGTCCGGGCCGCGTTCCTCCGGGCGGGACGGCCGCAGAACACGGACCTGGCGGACGTGAGCTACCTCACGAGCCGCTCGTTCACCTACGCCGCGGCCGTGGCAGGCTCCATGGTGCGCGAGCGCACGGCGTCCAACTTCCTGTTCGGGCACTTCTTCTCCGAGGCGCTCATCCTGGCCGAGACCGGCGCGTCCACGGGCGCGGTGCAGATCGGCGGCACCGACTCGGACGCGCAGCTCCCGTTCTTCATCACCACCTGCGACTACACGCTCATCGGCGAGGAGCTCTTCGCGGCCGCGGCCATGGTCTCGGGCGACCCGGTCAGCCGCTCCACGATCAAGGCCCACGACGCGTTCAAGGTCCTCATCGTCGCGTGCATCCTCCTGGGGCTCGCGCTCTCGCTCGCCGGGGTCGCCGGGGTCGACGTCGCCGCGGAGCTGGCCGCCCGCCTCGCTGCCTCGCTCAGGGGGGCCGGGAGATGATGGGCAGGATCGGATACCGGCTGCCGTTCGCGCTGCTCTTCGCGCTCGGGCTGTTCATGATCGCGCAGTACTACGTCCCGCACCCGGCCGTGCAGGGCGCAAAGAGCCTGTTCGTGGAGTGGAAGCAGCCGATGAACGCCTTCATCATCTTCAGCGCGCTCCTCGGCCTCGTGTCCATGCACGCGCGCAAGGTGCGGCGGCGCGAGCGGCGCTACGGCTACTCGATCGTCACGCTCGTGTCCATGGCCGCCATGACGTTCGCGGGCCTGGTCTTCGGCATCGAGGACGGCACCGTGTTCGCCGACTGGTTCGAGTACCTGGTGACGCCCATCGAGGCCACGATCTTCGCCATGCTCGCCTTCTACATCGCGTCCGCGGCGTTCCGCGCCTTCCGCGCGAGGACCGCTGCCGCAGGCGTGCTGCTCGCATCGGCGCTCGTGGTGCTGCTCGGGCTCGTGCCCGGGATGGAGCGCCTGTGCCCGCCTCTTTGCGGGCTCGCCGACTTCCTCCTCCAGTACCCCAACACCGCGGCCAAGCGCGCCATCATGATCGGCGTGGCCCTCGGCTCGATCTCGGTGGCGCTCAAGACGATCCTGGGCATCGACCGGACCGTGCTGGGAAAGGAGGCGTAGGCCCGTGACCCGCCGCACGGAGCTCTTCGCCCGTCTCGCGCGCCTCGACAGGAGGTGGATCTTCCTCGCTCTGCTCGTGGCCACGTCCGCGCCGTTCGTGCTGCCCTTCGGCTTCGCGGTCAGCCCCGGTCCCGAGACCTTGCGCTTCGACCGCGCCCTCGAAAAGGCCCTCGCTTCGGACAAGCCCCTGCTCATCGACGTGGACTTCGGCCCGCAGACCATGGCCGAGATGGAGCCGCTTTTGCTCGCGGTCATGCACGACGTGTTCGCCCACCGCAGGAAGGTCATCTTCATGACCCTCATGCCCGAGGCCGCCACGCCGTTGCGGCGCTACCTCGCGTCCATGGAGAAGCTCTACGGTCTCAAATACGGCGAGGACTACGTGTTCCTTGGCTACGCCTCGGCCTATGCCTACGCGATCTACGCGCTCGGCACGAACGTGGAGGACTACTTCAAGGCCGACGATCGGGGCACGCCGGTCGCCCGCATCCCGATCATGCGCGGGGTGCGCAGCCTCTCGGACGTGAGCGCCGTGGTCAACATCGCGTCGAACGCCATGCCGCGCTTCTGGATCACCTACGGGGTGGCGCCTTTCGGCTTCGATCTTCTCATGGCGTGCACGGCCGTACAGGCCACGGATTACTACCCCTTCCTGCAGTCCGGGCAGCTGAAAGGCATGCTGGCCGGAGGGCGGGCCGGCGCCGAGCTCGAGGGGCTGCTCGTGAAGCGCGGCGTGATGAAGCGGACCGGGGACGCGACGCGCGCTCTGGGCTCCCAGACCATGGCCTTCGGCGTGATCATCGGATTCGTCATCGCCGGAAACCTCGGCTGGTTCCTCGGCGGCAGGGGAGGGCGACGATGAGCCTTTCGGCCGACCCCTACGTCTGGATCGCGGCATTCCTCACGCTGGCGGCGTTCTCGTTCCTGTACCGGGACAACCCGATCTTCTGCTTCGCCGAGCACCTGCTCGTGGGGCTCTCGGCCGGCTACCTCCTCGTCACCTACTGGCACAACGTATTCTGGCTCGAGTTCATCCGGCCGCTCGCGCGCGACGGGCTCGGGAAGCATGCGCACCTGTGGGTCGTGGTGGTGCTGTGCCTGTTCTGGGCCGGCAAGTACGCCGAACGCACCAGGGACTTCTACCGCTTCGCGCTCGCCTTCTGGGTTGCGGTCGACCTGGGCCTCGCGATCCCAACGACCATGGACGCCGAGGTGCTGAGGCAGGTCGCGGGCACGGTGGGCGCCGCGTTCGACGGCGGGGGTGTGGTGATCCTCGGCGGCGTCGTGATGATCCTCGGCACCGCGGCGGCGCTCACCTACTTCTTCTTCTCGGCCGCCCACGAGGGCCCCGTCGGCGTCGTCGCCAAGGCCGGCACCTACGTGCTCATGATCGGCTTCGGCGCCACCTTCAGCTACACGATCCTGTCGCGCATCTACCTGCTCGTCGGCAGGCTGCTCTTCTTGCTGCGCGACTGGCTGGGCGTGGTGTCGTAGGAGTCTTCGGGCCGTCGGCCGCTACTTGCCTATCACGATGCCACGCGGGTCGATCACCTCGCGCAACAGGCGCAGCTCCTGCGCGGTGGGGGTGGGGGAGGCCGCGACCTTGTCCGGGACGATGATGTCGAAGCCCGAGTTCTCCCGGACGATCTCGACCGTGGCTCCCGGGTGGAGCGACCTGAGGCGCATGCGCTTCGTCTCCTCCTCGAAGTCATAGACCGCGTACTGGGTGATGACCCGGTACGGGCCCCCGCCAGCGGCGAGCCCGGCCTTCTCCCTCGCGCCCGGACCCGAGAGATAGCCGGGCGTGGTGACGAAGTCGACCTTCTCCACGAAGGAGCGCCTGGACTGGCGCATGATGATGAGCAGCCGGTTCGCGAACGAGCCGACGTCGTTCGCGCCGCCGCTGCCCGGCAGGCGAGACTTGGGATGGGCGTGGTCGCCGATGACCGTGGTGTTGATGTTGCCGCGCGCGTCGAGCTGGGCCGCGCCGAGGAACCCGTAGTCGGCGTAGCCGCTCTGGCACATGGACATGAGGTCGTGCATGCTCGAGGCGGCCACCGCCTTGTAGAAGGTGCGCGAGTCACCCACCGAGATGGGCAGCTGCGGCACGATGGGGCCGATGCTCCCGGCCTCGAAGAAGATGAGCAGGCCGGGCGCGTGCGTCTTCTGGGCCAGCATGCCGGCCACCACGGGCAGGCCCGTTCCCACGAACACGGACTTGTTGTCCTCGAGCATGCGCGAGGCCACCGTGGCGAGCAGCTCGGTGCCGTTGTACTTGAGCTCGTCCGCCATCTCACTTCCCTCCGTCCTTGCGGGCGTCCACCCACGGGGCCCTCATCTGTTCCTGGTAGTGCTCCACGCGGGCGAGGTGCTCGAGCTGGGCCCTGCCGCCGATCTTCTCGAGGTAGCCCGCGAAGTCCGCCACGCCGAACACGTACTTGTCGAGGTACTGCTTGACGCCGTCGTCGGTCTTCGAGACCGACAGCCACTCGCCGATGTGCTCCTCGTCGAAATAGTACTTGTAGGGCATGAGGCACGGGTGGCTGCCGAAGGGCGCCTCGACCACCGCGTCGACCAGGAAGAACGGGATGGCCGTGCGGTCCGGCGTCTCGCGGATGAAGTCCTCGTCCACGATCTCCTCGGTGGTGATGACCAGCTTGCGGGCGGCGCGCGAGAGCTCGAAGTCCTCGACCATGATGCCGTCGATCTGCGCGTTGCCGTACTTGTCGCAGCGGGGCACGTGGATGAAGCACACGTCCGGGTAAGCCGCCGGCAGGAGGCAGATGGGCTTGCCGCTGAAGGGATCCTCGACCACCTTGGCCGAGCTGTGCTTGAGGGTGTCGGTGCCGAGCAGGTTGCGCGACGGCATGAACGGCAGGCCCATCATGCCCGCCAGGAAGCGCCACTGGTAGCCCGCGTTGCTGATCTCGCCCGCGATCTTGAGCTTCCCCGATTCCGCCGCCCGTCGCGAGGCCGGCGACAGCCCGCGCAGCTCGTGCCCGAACGTGTAGGCCACCTCGATCTCATCGACGCAGCCCGCGGCAACGAGCACGTCGCTGTCGTGCACCGCGGTCTTGCCGGCCATCTTGAGACCGCGCTTGCCCTGCCGGATGAGCTCGTAGATGAGGATCATCGACACGCGGATGTGCCCGAACCCGCCCATGACGAGGAAGTCGCCGTCGTTCACGAAGCGCGTCACGGCATCGGCGGCGGTCATGCGCTTGTCCTCGAGCTTGCGCGACTTGTGCTCGAGCACCCACTGCCTGTTCTCGTCGGGATCGCGCCACCCGATCAGCTTTCCCTTGCCCTCTTCGAGTATCTTCATGGCTCCTCGCTCGCGCGTCACGGGCTCTTGGCGGCCTTCACCTTTGCGCCGCGCTTGTCGGCCTTGGTTTCGGGCACGATAATCACGTCCTGCTTCAGGTTGTCGATGATCTTCGTCACAGCCTCCCGGAACGCCGGGTACTCGGCCGGGGCGATGCGGGTCTTCTTGTCGGAGAACGACATCCTCACCGTGACCTTGCCGCCCTCCAGGACCGAGCTCCTGCGGAAGGTGAAGAAGTCGTTGTCGGCGCTCATGTCGGGCGGCAGGTTCTTCACCGCATAGCCCGCGGGCAGCGCGACCTCGTCCTCGCTCTCCACCAGCGACAGGTTGAGGCCGGTCTGGAGCGGCAGACGGCGCTCGGCGAGGGTCGTGAACTCGGACAGGCTCTCGGTCTTGGGCAGGTCCACCACGACAGAGTCGCCCTGGGCGCGGGTCGCCTCCCCGCTCGTGAGCGTGAGGGTCAACTCGACCGGCTCCACGATATCGCCTTCGCCGCGAAACGTGAGGTCCGTGACCTTGGCGCCGGGGAAGAGGCGGCTCGCGATCTGGGACACGAACACCTGCGTGTTGTCGCGGTTGCGCAAGATCTCGCGCAGGGTCGCCGCGGCGGGCCCCTTGGTGGTGAGGCTCACGCGGATGGCGCTCGTCCCGCCCACGACCGGCTCGATGGAGGTCCTGCGCAGCGTGTACTCGCTGCGCGCCGGTGCGAACGGGATCGGCACGAGCTCGCAGCGGCCCGAGTCCGGGTCGATGACGAGCCCGGTGTTGTCCTGATCGTCCGGCGGCAGGACGCCGAGGTCGAGCGTGGCGGGCGTCGGGTCGATGAAGAACGGCGCGTCGAACCCGTCCTGCGCCGGGACGTACACGATGGCGTGGTTGAACTGGAGGGAAGGGATGTCCTTCACGAAGTCTCCGAGGCCCTTGGTCCGCAGGAGCACGAAGCGTGTCTTGATGCCCGCCTCACGGGCCAGCGTCATGAGCAGCACGGCCTTGTCCTTGCAGTCTCCGTAGCGCCGCTGCAGCACGATCGGCGCCGGGTGCGGCTTCACGCCCGCGATCAGGGTCTCGTAGTCCTGCTGGTAGCGGATCTCGCGCATGACGAAGCGCGTCACGGCGTCGAGCTTGCTCGCCTTCGTGCCCTTCTCGCGCGTGAGCTCCCGGGCCAGCGCCTCGATCTCGGGCGTCACGCGGAAGGCGTCGTGGAGCAGGGCGGTCTCCCAGCCCGCGATCGTGTCCCAGCTCTCGATGGAGGTGGCCATCATCTGATCGAGCAGGTCGCCGGCCGGCGGCGAGAACGGCTCGGCCACGAGCGGCGCCACGTGCCTCGCGCGGAACTCGTGGATCACGCTTTTCCCGCGGACCGTGTCCTTGCGTTCGGCATCGCCCGTGGTGCGGAACGTGAGCTTCACGTTCCCGGGCACGATGAGCAGGTAGTGCGAGTCCTCGAACTGCATGGAAGGTCCGTGGAAGAACCAACGCTTGACCAGGTTGCGCGACAGGTAGCCGCCCGGGTGCGTGTCGAGGCGGTACTGCACGACCACCGCGCTGCCCACCTTGAGCTCGCGGAACTTGACCTCGCCGTCGCGCAAGGATGACGCCTCGCGCCGCGTGCCGTCCGGATCGACGCTGTATGCCTCCTGCACCTTGAGCCGGCCGTCCGGAAAGGAGTAGCTGGCGATCTGGTCGCGGCCCGTCTCGTTCGTCGCGGCCATGATCTGCGTGATGATCTGCCGGCTCGAGCCGTCGGCCTCGGCGCGCTCCACGGCATGATCGAGCAGGAAGACCACGTTCGCGCCGGGGAACACCTTCACCTCGTTCCGGCCCGCCAGGATCTTGCGGATCGCGTCGCCGTCGGGCGCGAGCTCGGCGAGGAGCCCCTTGTCGTCGGGCGCGATGAACTCGAGCCGGTCGGCGAGCGAGTGGTCGTCCGGGTTCATGCGCATGCTCTCGGTCCAAAGGGACACGGCGCCCGCGGCGTCTCCACGCTCGTAGTCCACGGCGCCCTCGCGGGAGAGGGGCAGGGACCACCGATCGTCGATGGCGCGGCCCCTGCGGTAGGCCAGGACGGCCTCGTCGTAGCGCCCGGCGCGGCGCAGGATGTCGCCCATGTCCGTGTAGCAGGTGGGCATGTTGGGGAAGATGTCGCAGATCGACTTCTGGTAGCGCAGGGCGGCCCCGTAGTCGTTGCGCGACAGCGACAGGTCCACCATCTGCCCGAGGATGTCCTCCGCGCCGCGCCACAGATCGAGGATGCGCAGGTAGATCTTCTCGGCCTCGGGACCTCGGCCGAGCGCCCGGTACGCGGACGCGAGCCCCCACAGCGCGCGCGTGTCGTCCGGCCACTGCACGGCGTCGGCGAGGCGCGCCTTGAGATCGTCCTCGGGCCAGCCTTCGGCGCGGTAGTTGTCGGCCAGATCGGCCCGCGCCGTCCGATAGCGCGGGTTTTCGGCGATCGCGGCGCCGAGATCCTCTCTCGCCCGGTCGAGGCGATCCTGCTCCTCGAAGTGGGAGGCGCGCAGCACGAGCAGGTACGGCGCCTTGCGGCCGTTCTCGCGCACGAGCTCCTCGAGCAGGTCGATGCTGCGGCCGCGCTGGCCCGTGTCCCAGCCCGACAGGGCGGCCTCGAGCCTGGGCATGAGCCCTTTGGGGGCCGCGGCGCGGTAGGCGTCCGCGAGATCGAGGCCCTCGGTGGTGAGCCCTGCGGCCCCGGCCATGCGAACCGCCAGGTAGGCCGCGCGCATGCGGCCCTTCACCGGCGCGAGCCTTCGGCTCAGGTCACGCTCGAACGAGAAGCCCGGGCCCGGCGCCGGGCCGTCGGCCACGGTTTGAAGCGCTGACGAGCTGCGGGCGCCCGGGACGAGGCGCGAGCCCTTGTCCGCGAGGCCGAGCCCCAGGATCCAGGAGCCCCGGCCGTGGCAGGTCTTGACCAGCACCTTGTTCCAGCCCTCGCGCAGCGTCACGGGCACCACGATCTGGTCGACCGACTCGGACTCCACGCCCTGCTCGGCCAGCACCTCGATGTCGTTGACCCACATGCGGATCGGGTCCGTCGTGGTCACGCGGAGCTGGTACTCGCCCTCGGAAGGGACCTCGACGTGGGTCAGGGCGTAGGCGGTCACGTTCGCGCTCGGCGAGATGAGGTCGCCGAGATCCAGGTTGCGCTGGTGGCTCAAGGACACGTCCTTGCGCCAGCGGGCGGGCATGGTCGCGCCGGGGTATTCCTTGGCGAAATCGATCTCGCGCTCGGGCGGGTACTCAGTGCCGTAGCCCTTGCCGTCCTCGTTCTCGAACGAGCTCATGAGGGCGAAGTGCTCGATGGCGCCGCGCGTGTCGAGGGCGGCCTCGGCGGACTTCGGATCCGCGTCGAGGCGGCGCCTCCAGCTGGCGACGAACGCGGCTGCGATGCGCCGCAGGTCCTCGTCGGCCGGACGCGCCATGATGTCCTCGAGCAAGGCCAGGGTCTCGCGGTACTCACGCGTGGTGAGCGGCAGACCGAGGATGTCGAGCAGGTGCACGCGCGGCGCCGTGTCCGCGGGCGAGGCGAGCGCCAGGTAGAAGCGCCGCCAGGCCTCGTCCTCGTCGCCCTTGAGCAGGGCCAGGCGCCCCGCGATCTCGTTGGTCTCCGGCGCATCGGCGTCGAGCCCCTCGGCCTCGGTCACGGCCTTCTCGAGGGCGTCCATGTCCGGCGCCCGGTAGAAGCGGTCGACCGCGCCGGCCAGCTCGTCGGGATCCGCGGCCGCCGCGCCCCGGGCGAGCGGGTAGGCGGGCATGGTCCGTTCGAATCTCGTGCACGCCGCGAGCGAAAGGGCGATTCCGGCGGCGAGGAGGACTCCGTAGGTGTTTCGCATGGGTCTGCTTTCTTTTGAGTGGAGAGATCCGCGTAGGGACTATAACCCGGGGCGGGGGCCGGTTGTTCCAGGAAAAGGATGGAACAGAAAGAGGACCTCATGAGGACCTCTTCCGAGTTCGTGCACACGAGCTTTATCGTGTATATGATTGTAGTTAAGACATAGGACCCATGGGCACCGATATCCAAAACATATCCGAATACGAGCCGGCCGAGCTGCGGCGCCGGATGGCTTTCGAGCACCTCATCGCCGACGTGTCCACGCGTCTTCTGGCCTGCGGCTTGTCCCAGGTCGACGACGAGATCGGGGCCGCGCTCGGCCGGGCGGGCGGAATGATAGAGGCCGACCGGGCCTACGTGTTCCTGGTGCGAGATGGGGGCGGCCCGCTGGACGGCGCCCACAAATGGTGCGCACCCGGCGTTGCGTCCCGGCAGGAGGATCCCCAGGGTTTTCCATGCTCCGACTTCCTGTGGGGGATGACCAAGCTGGAGGCGGGCGAGAAGATCCTCATCCCGAGCGTCGCGGACCTGCCCCCGAAGCCGTTCGCGAAGAAACGGATGCTGGAAGCCTTGGGCATCCGATCTGTGCTCATCCTGCCGATGTCGCGCAGCTCCCGGCTCATGGGGTTCCTGGGGTTCGACACCGTGCGCTCGGCCAGGGACTGGAACGAGGGCGACGTCGCGCTGCTCGAAACCATGGCCAATGTCTTCGTGAGCGCCCTGGAGCGGGTGCGTGGGCACCAGACGGTGTCCGAGAAGAACACCCGGCTCGATCTGGCGCTGCGCGGGGCCGATCTGACGATGTGGGACGTTGACCTCAAGACCGGCGAGATCCACTTCGACGAGCGCTGGGCCGCCATGCTCGGGTACATGAGCGACGAGATGCCCCGCGACATGCAGGCGTGGAGCCGATTCGTTCATCCCAAGGACGTCGACTCGATGTCCGCGGGCATGACGGGGCACGCCGACACCTCGCGTCCGTTCGTGGGCGGCGACTTCCGCGTGAGGACCGGCACCGGCGCCTGGAGGTGGGTCAGGGTCCGCGGGCGCGTCGTGGTCCGGGGGGCGGACGACCGCCCGCTGCGGGCGGCGGGCACCATCCTGGACATCGACGACCAGAAGCGCGCCGAGGAGGAGCTCGAGCGGCTCACCGTGCAGCTCCACCATGCCCAGAAGATGGAGCTGATGGGCCAGCTGGCAGGCGCCGTGGCCCACGACTTCAACAACCTGCTCGTGCCCATCCTCACCTACGTCGACTTCCTGCTCGAAAACACCGAGCTCGCCGAGTCGGTGCGGGAAGACGCCCTGCAGATCGCCGAGGCCGCCAGACGGGCGACGGCTCTCACCAAGCAGCTCCTGGCCACGAGCCGACGGCAGGCGATTCGAATCGAGGCGATCGACCTGGACGACGTCGTCCGGGACTCCGAGAAGCTCCTCAGCCGCCTGTTGCCGGAAAACATCAAGTGGAACGCGCTGTTCGGAATGGGCGGCGTGAAGGTCCCCGCAGATCCGGGCCAGCTCCAGCAGGTCCTGATGAACCTGGTGGTCAACGCCGCGGACGCCATGCCGGACGGCGGCCGCCTCAACATCACGACGGGCGTCTCCAAGGTCACGGCCGATCGGACCCGGAAGTCGCTGACGGCGCGGGAGGGACGCTTCGCCGCCATCGTCGTCTCGGACACGGGCTGCGGCATCCCGGCAAAGGATCTGGAGCGGATTTTCGAGCCGTTCTTCACGACCAAGGAGAAGGGCAAAGGCACCGGCTTCGGCTTGTCGACGGTGGACAGCATCGTCAGGCAGCACGAAGGGTTCATCGAGGTGGAGAGCACGCCGGGAACGGGATCGACCTTCCGTGTGTATCTGCCCATAGACCGGCGTGTCACCATCAGATCGAGCTCGAACGCCCCGGCCGCCCAGACCTTGGTCGCGACGGCACGGATCCTCGTCGTCGAAGACGACCTCCAGGTCAGGATCTCCGCGGCCCGCATCCTCCGTTCGGACGGCCACACGGTGATCGAGGCGCCCGATGCCGAAACCGCCGTCTCCCTGATCCGGGCCGGCGGGGCCCCTCCGGACCTGCTCCTCGCCGACGTGGTCCTGCCCGGAATGAACGGCCCGAAGCTGTACCAGCAGCTCGTTGAGGAGGTTCCCGGGCTCAAGGTGTGCTTCATGTCCGGCTACCCGGGCCATGAAGAGGAGATTTTGAGCTCCCTGGGGGTGCACGCCTTCATCGCCAAGCCGTTCACGCGCAAGAACCTGCTGCGCCTCGTGAGTCGGGTGCTGTCCGGTGATCCGGCCGGCTGATCACCGGCGCTCGGATTTTTCCGCGACGGTCATGAGGGCGTGCAGGATGAGCCCCTCGATGCGCTTCCCTGCGGTCTCGTTCACCTCCACGAACTCCACCCCCAGGCCGGGGGTCTCCCCCACAAAGACGAGGCGCGCGACATGGGCCGTAAGCGAGATCGTCTCGGGCGCATCCGGTTTGACGACGTCGAGGGCGATCAAGGCTCCCAGATCGAGCATCGGCGGCAAGTCACCGCCGTCCGAGACGAGAAGCGCCCCCGATATGCTCAGGTTCTCCACCCTCATCGGGAACGGGCCGGTGGGCGTGGAGAGGATCGCGGTGTAGGGGGTCGCCACCCTGGGATGAAACCTGCGCTCGAGCCGCGCGCCTTCGGCAAACGTCCTGGAGGGCAGACCGAGCGCTCTGATCGCATTCTCGAGGGCTTCGATGTGCCGGTCGTCGACCTTCGTGAACATCACGCCGAAGCCGCTCCTTCGCACGTCCGAGGGATCGATCCTCGCGTGCATGACGCGCGCCTCGATGGGGGGGATGGGGGGGAGATCCTTCGGGCACAGCGTGAGCGTGACGATCTCGCCGACCGGCGGCGGCCGCACCGAGATGATGAAGGCGTCAACGAAGGAGAAGCCCGTTGCGTAAAGGGTTCGCGTCTCTCCGTCCGCGAAAACGCAGACGACCTGCGCGACGATCGATTCCGGAAGATCCCCCTCGGCGGCTTCGCTGCATTCACGTTCGTTCATGATGTCGTCTCCATCCTCGGTCAGGCTACGCACGAATATGACAGCTTGGGATGACGCTCGCAATGTCACATTTGTTCGTATCGCGCGCGCGCGCCGCGGGTTACAATCCGCTCGAACGAAGGAAGGCAGGTGCCACATGACGGAACGCGATTCCTCCCAACCGGTGTCCCCCGGCCGGGTGCTGTGCTTTGTCGGAGAACAAAAGCTCGCGTACAGGGATTTCGTGCGGCTCGCGAGCGGGACCGGGCTCGCCGTGCGGTTCTCGGGCGACGACGCGGACGTCGCGGACATCCTCGGCAAGTCGCGGCCGGCCGCGGTCGTCCTGCCCCACAACACCCCGGACAGACCCGCGCTCGTCTCGCGGCTCAGGGAGCGGCTCGCGGGAGAGCCCCTCCCCATCCTGGGATGGCTGCCGTCGGCCGCGCCCGCCCTCGCGGACGAGGCGATCTGGGACGGCGTGGACGACTACGTCATCGACGGCGCGGCAGGCCATCTCGCCGCGATCCTGGCCCTCGTCCAGAGGAAGGAGACCTGGGAGGCCGTGCGGGCCCCGGTCGGAACGGCCATCCTGGCGCATTCCGACCGGACCGAGCGAATCCGGCTCGGGCAAGTCCTGCGGGCAAGCGGCTTCGACCTGCACTTCGCGGCCGGCGCGGAGGACCTCGGCACGGCCCTCGAGCGCGTGCCGCATCGGGTCATCGTTTCCATGGACGTGTTTCGGGACGGGGTGGCGATGGACGTGCTGGCCGAGCGGTCTCCCGGCAAGATGACGCCGACCGTGATCGTGGCTCCCGGCGACCGTCTCGACCCCCTTGCCGCGGCGCTCGGCGACCGCCCATGGGTGAGGCTCCTGCCGGCCGAGGCCGATCCGGCGCAGGCCACGTTCCTCATCAACGACCTGCTCGCGCCCGCGGCGGCCGAGGGGTGGCGCACCCCGCGCGTCCTGTACGGGACCATGGTCTCCTTCCGCTATCCGCCGGCCGAGGACAAGCACTACGGCTATACGTACAACATCAATTTGAACGGCCC